>CAIVHU010000204.1 GCA_903905735.1 uncultured beta proteobacterium | reverse complement strand
TGGTGCGCTCACGCTGGGGGCATCGGTGCCACGCTGCCAGGCAGTGCGCAGCGTGTCGAGGTGCTGCCACGGTGCAGGCGTGTGCCACAGCACGCCCGGCGGTCAGGGTGTTGCACCTGGTGCGCTCACGCTGGGGGCATCGGTGCCACGCTGCCAGGCAGTCAAGGTGCTGGTGCTGGCCACCAGCTCAGGCCAGGCAGTGCGCAGCCGGTCAAGACCGTGCACCTGGTGCGCTCAGGCCGTGCCGGGCAGTGCGCAGCGTGTCGAGGTTTTGCACAGTCAAACCACAAAACGCAGCGCCGGGGCTGGTTCCAAGGGGAAAACCCTTTGCGCTCAAATTCGGGGGCGTTTGCAGGCATCCGGCAAAGTGCGCAGCGGGACGGGCGGGGTGCTGGGCACGGGGGCAAAGGAATATAGAGAGTGAGTGAATCAATTTCATCATCTAAGAATGCCCCCACTTTGCCCCCAATCTGCCCCCAGTTTGCCCCCACTCCCAAAACAGCCGCAAACCCGCATGGATGCTAGGTTTCTCCCATTTGCCCCCACTGCCCCCACATTTTCAGCGGGTAGCAGCTTGGAAAAATTGCAGCAGGCGCAAAAAAACCGCCCGGCGGGTCAGTGCGGGGCGGTGTTGGGGGGGCTTGGTGGTGGGTCAGGCGGCTCGTTTTTTCATTTTCAGAACCTTGCCAGTCTTGCGCCCGTCAAGGTAATCAGCCCACCATTGCATCAGTTTGGCGCGATCGTCAAGGTAGGTTGAACGGTGGTAAGCAGCTCGCACGCCGTTGCGCTCCACGTGGGCTAACTGGCGCTCGATTACGTCCGGGTTCCAGTTGCATTCATTGGCCACCGTGGAAAACAGCGCCCGGAAACCGTGGGCGGTTGCGCTGCCTTTGAATCCCATGCGTGCCAGGGCACTATTGAAGGTGTTTTCACTCAGTGATTTACTTGGATAGAACGGGCTGGGGAACACCAGCTCACGTTCACCGCTCAGGGCTTGCATGGTGCGCAGCACTTCCACAGCTTGCCGTGACAGTGGCACGCGGTGTTCAAGTTTCATTTTCATGCGGGCCGCTGGAATGATCCACAGCGCCGCGTCAAGGTCAAACTCTGCCCACAGCGCCCCGCGTGTTTCACCGGGCCGGGTTGCAGTCAGCATAAGCAGCCGCAAAGCGTTCACGGTGTGGGGGTCGCCGTCATACGCCGCCAGTTTTGCCAGGAATGCGGGCAGGTCGCTATCTGCCAGGGCCGGGCGGTGTGTCACATGCCGGGGTTTGAGTATTTCACCCGGCACCAGATCAACCATCGGGTTCGATTCAATGCGCTCATGGGTCACCGCCCAACGGTAAACCGCCTTCACCCGCTTTAGAACCCGGTCGGCTTGGTCGGCTGCCCCGCGTGCCTCTACCTTTTTGACCGCCGCCATGATTTCGCCGGGCTTGATGCTGGCAATAGGCCGCGCCCCCAACGCCGGGAAAATGTCAGCCTCAAGGGATGCGCGAATGCGGGCAAGTGTCACGGGTGCCCAGCGGGCGGACTGGTGCTTCAGCCAGTCACGTGCCACCGCTTCAAGGGTGTTCACGGTTTCCTGCACTACCTTGGCTTTTTCGGCTTTGCGCATTGCGCCGGGGTCGTTGCCGTCCTTCAAGGTTTTGCGGGCGGTGTTTGCCAGGTCGCGGGCAGTCTTGAGACTTACCGTGGGGTACACGCCCAGCGCCAATAGTTTTTCTTTGCCCAGGTGCCGATACTTCAAGCGCCAGTAGCGCCCGCCCGCTTTGGTCAGATCAAGGAAAAGCCCGCCGCCGTCAAAGTGTTTTCCGGGTTCGGTCAGGTTGCGAAGTTGGGCATCAGTCAGCGGCATGGTGGGTATCCTTTACGATTTGGGGGTACATTTGGGGGTATTTTCTACCACCGAATGAAAAAACGCTAGGATTTTCAATGGGTTACAGCCGATTTGTGATTCCTGCTGGCACCACATGTCAAAAAGGCTTCCAGCCCTTTAGCTGATTGCGCGAGCAGCTACAAATACTGTAGCCATGTGTGCTGTCAGAATCATTTCAATACCAGATCAGACACGGCGCTTCATCGGTCAGCTTTTCGCGGCGCACCCTGCACCAACTGCTTGCGGATGGCCAACAACTCCTTGCGACGCGTGTCATCGGTTTCAGGGTAATGCATGTCCAGTGACTTGAACGCTTCCACCACGATGTTCGAGATGATCAGCCTGGCGTTGTGCTTGTCATCAGCGGGCACAACATACCAAGGCGCAATTTGCGTGCTGGTCGCGCTCAGGCACGCTTCATAGGCATGCATGTACTGCGGCCAGAATTTTCTTTCCTCGATGTCGGCGGTGCTGAATTTCCAGTTATTGTCTGGCTCATCGATGCGGTCCAGAAAGCGCTGACGCTGCTCTTCTTCTGACAGGTGCAAAAAGAACTTGATGATCTTGGTGCCATTGTTGTGGAGATGGTTCTCCAGGTTGACGATGGACCGGTAGCGATCCTGCCAGAAGGTCTCGATGTGTTCCAACTCGTCAGGTATGCGCTGCGCCTGCAGGATTTCCGGGTGCACCCGCACGATCAGCACTTCTTCGTAATACGAGCGGTTAAAGATGCCGATGCGTCCACGCTCTGGCAGCGACTGGGTGGTGCGCCACAGAAAGTCATGCTCCAGTTCCTGGGCGCTAGGGTGTTTGAAGCTGAACACCTGGCAGCCCTGCGGGTTGACGCCAGACATGACGTGCTTGATCGCACCGTCTTTGCCAGCGGCATCCATGGCCTGGAAAATCAGCAGCACCGCATACCGGTTGGAGGCATAGTGCAGTTGCTGCAGTTCACTGAGCTCGGTGACTTGCTCGCCAAGGAGCTTTGCATAGTCTTTTTTTGACTTGTACAGGGGCTTCACCAGGGTCGGCCACTTGGTGAGGTTGACCTTGTCACCTTCCTTGACCTGGAAATCTTCGAGTTTGAACTTCATAGGAATCCTTTCAGTCGTCTCAATGCGAACCCTTCAACGCCTCAAAGCCGGAGATCACGTCAAACAGCTCTTCATCAATACCGCTTTGGCGCAGCCGGTGAAACGAGCGGTTCAGGTCTTCCAGCAATTCGTCGATGTTTTTTTCAGCACGCTGCATGGCAGCCAGGCGGCTGGCATTTTCGCTGGCGAGCGATTCAGCACAGGCCTTGAACAGCGAGACAAACAGGTATTCGCGCACAAAAGCCCTCAGGGTTGCCGCCCCGCCGTTCATGACCTCGGGCAAAATATTGGTTGGCCAGGCCATCGCCGTCAAATCACGCTGCCAGACATGGTCCAGCGGCAGCAGCCGCTGATAAGTCGGGCTATACACCGCGCCGGCTTGGGGGCTGTTGTGGAACACGACGACCTGGGCAATATCGCCGCTTTCTTGCAAACTTTCAATCTCGACGAGGATCTGGCCAAGCAGCGGCGTGATCGCACCGATGGAGCCCGGCAGCGTGAAGCTTTTGCCCAACGCCAAATCGGTTTCACCCAGGCGCGAACTAATGCGCTCGCCAATCGCCCAGAGCGTTTTTTTTCCGGGCCACGCGCCCAGCGTTTTGACGACAAATTGGGCCATCACATCGTTGAACTGGCCCACCAGGCCCTGGTCGGAGCCAAACACCACGGCGGCAATCACCCCGGTGCCATCGTCATGCCGCGCTGGCCCGGCGGCGGGTGGCAACTCGATCTGACGCAGACACACCGCCAGACCCAATTGGACTGTCCGGTCGTAGTCTCCCAGCGCGCGCACGGCAGCCTCGTACTGCCCGATGCTGGAAGCGGCCACGGCTTTCATGGTGCGCACCACCGATTGAAGCTCGCCCGCCGTACCGAGCTTTCGGCTCAGGCTTGCGGTGGTGTCGCTCATGGCGCATCTTTCCCGGCGTCCTTGGGTGGGGGCTCGGCGGCGGCTGTCGGCTTGGGCGCGGTCTTGGGCTGAAAGGGCAGCAGCGCCGCATCGGCCATCTGGAGAATCGCTTGCCGATCGGCATCGCTCAATTGTTTGGCCGTGTTGAAACGTGCCAGCAGCTCTTTGGGAAGCCCGGCGGCAGCCTGTGCCACGGCATCTTCGGCCTGCGTCATCTGCTCGAGCGGCACGCTGTCAAAGCGCTTTTCCGTCAAAGCCATGAGCACCCCAATCTGTGCCCCCACCGACAACGGTGCCGATTGCGGCTGCTTCAGGCAGGCCCGGATGCGTCGCCCGTGTTCGATGATCTGGGTGGTGCCCTCGTCCAGCCGTGCCCCAAAACGGGCAAAGTTCTCCAACTCCTCAAACTGGGCGTAGGCGAGCTTGAGGTCACCGGCCACCGCCCGGTACGAGGCCAACTGCGCCTTGCCACCCACCCGCGAGACCGATTTACCCACGTCAATGGCGGGCAGCACCCCCAGCTCGAACAGCGATGGCGAGAGGTAAATCTGCCCGTCAGTGATCGAGATCAGGTTCGTCGGAATGTAGGCCGAAATGTTTTGCGCTTCGGTCTCGACAATCGGCAGCGCGGTCAGCGAACCCCCGCCGCGCTCAGCACGAAGGCGTGTGGCGCGCTCCAGCATGCGCGAGTGAATATAGAAGATATCACCCGGAAAAGCTTCGCGCCCGGGTGGACGGCGCAGCAACAGGGACAACTCGCGGTAGGCACGCGCATGCTGCGTGAGGTCGTCATAGACGATCAGCACGTCGCGCCCGGCTTCCATGAAATGCTCAGCAATGCTGGTCGCTGCGTATGGCGCAATGAAAGCCAGGCCGGGCGGATCGTTGCCCTCGGTGACCACCACCACGGTGTAGGCCATGGCACCCTTGTCGCGCAGAATGGCCACCACCTTGGCCACCGCTGAGGCACGCTGGCCAATCGCGCAATAGACACACACCACGTCCTGACCGCGCTGGTTGAGGATGGTGTCGATGGCGATGGCAGACTTGCCGGTCTGGCGGTCCCCCAGGATCAACTCACGCTGACCCCGACCGATCGGAATCAGCGCATCAACCACCTTGAGACCCGTTTGCAGTGGCACGGTCACCGCCGCGCGGTCCATGATGGCTGGCGCGGGACGTTCAATCGGCAAGCGTGTATTGGATGTCAACGGGCCCAGGTGATCCAGCGCTCGGCCCAGCGGATCAAGCACCCGGCCCAGCAAGGCATCGCCCACGATCACATCCATGACCCGGCCGGTGCGCTGCACCTGATCACCCGCCTGCAACTTCGCATAGTCGCCCAGCAGGACCACGCCAATCTCGGTCTCGTCCACGTTGAAGGCCAGGCCAAACACGTCACCGGGGAATTGGAGCAGTTCGTCGTACCCGGCTCCGAGCAGACCTGACACCATGGCAATCCCGGTGGACACCCGGGTGACCGTGCCCACCTCCTGCGGGGTCAGCGGCAGCGAGAACGCCTTGCGCCCTTGGCTTAAGCCCGCAAAGGACTGGTCGACAACGCTTTGCAGACTGTCAGGTGGCGCAATCATGGCGTTTCTTTGGCAGCGGCAGTGGGGTGCTTCGGCTTCGCTTTGGGCTTGGGCTTGGCCACAGGCGGCAACTTCAGCAGCTCGTCAACGCTTCGCTCCAGAGAGGCAAGAAAGTCTGCAATGTTCCAGGGCAATTTCCAGCCGTTGGCCGTGAGTTCGAGGCCGCTGATCAGCTCCGGCGTGGTGTCAAACTGCAGGGTGCTGTCTGATGCCAGGGTGTCGTGCAGCGCATGCTGGAGTCCTTCACGTTGCGCTGGGGTCAGCTCAAAAGCGCTGCGCACCGACACGCTGGCACCGGGCGTGGTCAGCGCCTTGGCAAGACCCGTTTTGTCTTTGTCGTCGAGCGTTCGCAAGCGGCTGGTGAACACCTCGACCATGCGGGCTTGCAGCGTGGTGCCTGCCAGATCGGTGAGTACTTTGTCAGCCGTGGCAAACACTTCATCACGGCTGCGCCGCGCAATGTCCTGACGCAAATTTTGCAATTCACTGGTCAAGGCGCTTTTGCGCTTGAGTTCCAAGGCATCTGCCGACTGCTTTGCTTCGTCCATCAGACGTTGCCGCTCGGCCTGGGCGTCATCCTGCGCCTTGCTCAGGAGCGCTTTGCGCTGGTGGTCAAAATCGTCATTCTTGGTTTGAAACTCGTCACGTTCCTTTTTCGCTGCTGATTCCTTCAACGCCGCGTCGGCAAGACTTTTGGCAATGCGCTTCTCGCGGGTTTCGATGGCATCCAGAATCGGCTTGTACAGAAAGCGCTTCATCAACCACACCAGAATCAGGAAGTTGAGCGCCTGCGCGCCAACCGTAAACCAGTCGAACAGCATGGTTTACTTTCCAGCTGCCAGGGCGATGGCCTGATTCCAGAACGGGTTGGCAAAAATCAGGATCATCGACACCACAAAACAATAGATCGCGGTGGATTCGATCATCGCCAGGCCCACAAACAGGGTCCGGGTGATGGTGGCAGAGGCATCGGGCTGCTGCGCCAGTGCCGTGAGTGCCGTCGCCACCGCTCGCCCTTCAGCAAACGCGGGGCCCATCGTGCCGAACCCGGTGGTGATGCCAGCGATGACGATGGAAGCCACCGCGATGATGGTCAAACTGTCCATAAAGACTCCTTGATACATAAGCTATTTTTGAATCGCGGGCACCGGCTCAGCTTTGGGCTTGGGTTTGCTCACACGGGTGGCGGCAGCGATATAAACCGCCGCCAGGATGCTGAAAATATAGGCCTGCACCATGCCCGTGAGCAGCCCCAGCACGGTCATGACGATGGGGAAGATGAAAGGCGTGATGCTCACCAGAATGCCAATGATCATGGTGCCGCTCATCATGTTGCCAAACAGGCGCACAGCCAGTGCCAGCGTGCGTGAGACCTCGCTGATGATGTTGAACGGCAGCATGATGACGGTCGGCTGCAGGTATGACTTGAGGTAGCCGCCCAAGCCCTGACCCTCGATGCCAAACAGCGGCACGGCCACCATCACACACAGGGCCAGCGCGACGGTGGTGGACAGCGAGCCAGTGGGCGGTTCATAACCGGGGATGATGGTGCACAGGCTGGCCATACCCACAAACAGAAACAAGGTGCCCAGAAAGCCGATGTATTTGCGCGGATGGCGCAGGCCAACGTCCTCAATCTGGCCCTCAATGCCGGTAACAACAATCTCAAGCAGGTTTTGCCAGCGCGAGCGCTTGTGGCCAGTGGATAGCTTGCGTGTGATGAGTCTGGAGCCCACCACCATCACCAGCATCAAGGCCCAGGTGAACACAATGGTGCCGTTGAGTTTGAAAAACCCGTGCTGCCAGAAAATCATCTCGTCGGGGCTAAGGTGCATGGTGCATCCCCTGTGCCGGGCGTGGTGGTTGAGCTTCAGGCACGCGCGTCAGGCGCATCACGATCTGGCGCGCCATGACAACGCCGACCAGACAGCTCAGCATCCGCTGCCAGCTGTCCCCTGCCACAAAGTAAAACCCCGTCATCGTCACGCCCATGCGCAGCAGCAGACTGCCAAACACCCACAGCGCGGGCCTGGTTGAGGCCAGACTCTTTTGAACGGTCCACCACAGGCCGCCGAAAAAGAACGCACCAAGCGCCCCGCCGGCGAGCCATGCCAGCACCAGAGTCAGTGTGTCATTCATCATCATGTTCGCGCTCCTCCCGCATGGCCTGTTCTTCCTTGCTGACCCAATGCCAGGCGTTCAAACAGCCGAGCATCAACCCGCCTATCAACAACGCCAGCGTCCACGAGCGCCCCCCTGGATAGTGACTGTCCAGCCAGAGGCCGAGCGCAGCGCCCAACAGGGTCGGCACCACCACCGACCAGCCCACAATGCCCATCAGCCCCAGGCCAAACCAAACACCTGGCGCAGGGTTGCGCTGCGCATGGAGCTTTCGATTGGCTTTGGAACCTACTTCTTGCGCCAGATCCGGCGGATGTTTCATGATGTGCCCGCCAGATTAGTCATGTTGAAACGACGCAAAGCGACGCAAAAAGCCCGCTTCGAGCTTGGCCATGACTGAGCGGACGCTTTGCTCGTTCTCGTCGAGTGCCAAAAACTCTTTCTCGACGGCCTCACGCAGTTGCCCCAGGTCAGCACCCGTCATGGCGCGCCGCACGGACACCAGCACCTCAGCCCCGGTCTTGACCAGCACACCTTCATCAATGGCGACAAAAACTTCGCCAGCTGCCGCCGTCTCATAGGTCAGGATGCCCGGTGTCAGGGCAGCAGCGCAGTCCAGCCGGTGCGGCAGCAACCCGAAGGAGCCAGCGGACGTGTCGGCAACGATGCGCAACACGCCGGTTTCCTGAGCGAATATTTTGAAAGGCAGGAGAATCTTAAGATTCATGGCTGTCTGCCGTCTCGTTTGGCTTGACCTCGAGCTCTGGCTTGGCATCGGCTTTGACCTTGGCTTCGTCAATCGTCCCGATCATGTACAGCGCACTCTCGGGCACATCCTTGAATTCATCGCGCAGGATGCGTTCACAACCACTGAGCGCATCTGCCAGGCTGACCAGTTTGCCCGGCATGCCGGTGAACTGCTCGGTGGTGAAAAACGGCTGGGTCAGAAAGCGCTCCAGGCGGCGCGCGCGGCCAACCACCTTGCGGTCGGCGGGCGACAACTGCTCCAGCCCCAGCATGGCAATGATGTCCTTGAGCTGAGCATATTGGGCCAGCGTGCGCCGGATTTCCTGCGCCAGCGCGTAATGGCGCTCGCCCACGATGCCCGGCGTGGCCATCTTGGAATTCGATTGCAATGGGTCAATGGCCGGATACAACCCTTCACTGGCGCGTTTGCGCGACAGCACGATGGAGGCCGAGAGGTGCGAAAACGTGTGCACCGCCGCTGGGTCGGTGAAGTCGTCGGCAGGCACATACACCGCCTGGATCGAGGTGATCGCGCCGGTGTCGGTGTTGGCAATGCGCTCCTCCAGAGCCGATAGCTCGGTACCCATGGTGGGTTGATAGCCCAGACGCGACGGCATCTGCCCCATCAGGCCAGACACTTCTGAGCCCGCCTGGATGAAGCGAAAGATGTTGTCGATGAGCAGCAGCACATCGCGATGCGCATCGTCGCGGAAATATTCGGCCATGGTCAGAGCCGCATGGCCGACCCGAAAACGGCTGCCCGGCGGCTCGTTCATCTGGCCAAACACCATCACCATATTGGGCAGCACCCCGGCTGCCTTCATGTCACGGTAAAGCTCTTCGCCTTCACGGCAGCGCTCGCCAATGCCGCAGAAGATGCTCACGCCCTCCTGATGCCCCACCATGTTGTGGATCATCTCGGTCAGCAGCACGGTTTTACCCACACCCGCACCACCAAACAGCCCGGCTTTGCCACCACGCTCCAGCGGCAGCAACACGTCAATCACCTTGATGCCGGTCTCGAACACTTCCGACTGGGTCGAGCGCTTGTCCAGCGGCGGCGGCGCATGGTGCACTGAGCGCCATTGCACATTGGTTGGCTCCGGCAGGCGGTCAATCGCGTGACCAAACACATCGAACATGCGCGACAGAATCGCCTTGCCCACCGGGGCCTTCAGCGTCCCGCCCGTGTCCAGCACAGGCATGCCGCGCGCCAGCCCCTGAGTGGATGTCAGCGCGATGGCGCGCACATGCTGCGCGTCCTGGTGCGCCAGAACCTCCACGATGACGCGTCCTTCTTCGGCCTGCAGCACCGTCTGAATAGCGGGCAAATAGTCGTCAAACCGGACGTCCACCACGCTGCCCCGCACCGAGACAACGGTGCCTATATGCGCAGCCGCATCCGGCAGCTGTGGTCTGACCAATTCAGCCGCTGGTTCATCCATGATGGCGACAAAGTTTGTCAGACACCCCAGAGCACATCTTTGCCCGCAGCGGCGCTTTGGGTCAACAAGTCCATGAACGGTGCCACGCGGTCACGCAGCCTGACGCTGTCACCTTCCACTTCGACGCGCAGGGATGGGTCTTTGGCGCGCAACGCCTCTGCATCTTCGTGCACCTCAATCGCCCGGTTCAGGGCGGTGATCGCTGCTGGCACCTGTGCCACGGTGATCACGCCTTGCGGTGTCGCCTCTTTGCCGATGATGGCGAGCATTTGCTCCCCGTTCGAATGCAGCATGATGACGTCTGCAGCGGCCTGGGATTTGAATGTGTAAATCATGATAGTCTGCCCTTCTTGAAAAGCACGGCTTGAACTTGCGGCTTGACGATGTGGCACGGGTGCCTTGAACATGCAGCCGCAGCAGGTGATGAGGATCCGTGCGATCTCTCTCACTGCTCAAATTCCATGATAGGCCGGATGCGCGTCGTTGTCAGTACGCTGGACCACGTAACAGGGCGATCAAGCTGGTGTGAAAAGCAAGCCCATGATGCAGATACCGCGAATGAACGCAGGTGGGGGCTGGGTTGGCGGAAGCAGGCCGCATTCGCGTTGCGAGACGGGCAGCGAACCGGTGCGCCTGGCGACTCCTCGGCAGCCGATGAACACCGACGCCACAACCCGCCGGTCGCATGAGTGCCAAAGGTTTTCAGGAAACTATTGAACTGATAGCTGCCAGCGCTTATTCAGCCTGGGCTAAAGGGCAATTTGTTCATCAAAAAAAGGGCCAACAGGCCCTTTTTCTGGAAGCAAGCAAGGTGCTCAGGCGTAGCGTGTCGCCATCACATCCAGGTGAATCGGTTTGATCTTTGACCCTTGGCCGGCGCAGCCAAAGGCTTCAAAACGCAGTTTGCAAATGCCCATGGCAGCCTTGCGGGCGGCGATCAGGCTCTTGCGGGGGTCGAACTCGCTGGGGTTCTGGGCAAAACTCTGGCGCATGGCACCGGTCATGGCCAGACGGATGTCGGTGTCGATGTTGACCTTGCGCACGCCGCTCTGGATGCCGCGCTGGATTTCTTCCACCGGCACGCCATAGGTTTCTTTCAGATCACCGCCGTACTGGCGGATGATGGCCAGCCACTCTTGCGGCACCGAGCTTGAACCGTGCATCACCAGGTGGGTGTTGGGGATCTGCGCATGAATTTGCGCGATGCGGTCAATGGCGAGGATGTCGCCTGTGGGCTTGCGAGTGAACTTGTATGCGCCGTGGCTGGTGCCAATGGCAATCGCCAGCGCGTCTACACCGGTTTTTTCGACGAAGTCTTTGGCCTGCACCGGGTCAGTCAGCATCTGGTCATGGCTGAGTTTGCCTTCAGCACCAATGCCGTCTTCTTCACCGGCGTCACCGGTTTCCAGACTGCCCAGGCAACCCAGTTCGCCTTCCACCGACACGCCCACGGCGTGCGAGTTCTCACACACCCGACGCGTGATGGCCACGTTGTATTCGTAGCTCGACGGGGTCTTGCCGTCGCCCATCAGCGAGCCGTCCATCATCACGCTGGTGAAGCCAGAGCGAAGAGACTGCTGGCACACGGCTGCCGTGGTGCCATGGTCCTGGTGCATCACCACGGGAATATCGGGATAGGTTTCAACGGCGGCCAGCACCATGTGGCGCAGGTAGGCTTCACCGGCGTATTTGCGGGCACCCGCGCTGGCTTGCAGGATCACCGGGCTGTCGGTCGCGGCAGCGGCTTCCATGATGGCCTGGATTTGCTCCAGATTGTTGACGTTGAACGCGGGCACGCCGTAGCCGTTTTCAGCGGCGTGGTCGAGCATTTGACGAAGGGATACAAAGGCCATGGAAATCTCCGGTTAGTTATAAGAAAAAAGTGGCTGCAGCCCTTGTTTTACTTGGGCTAGCAGCTATTGAGTCAATAGCAACTTGACCGACCTGGCAACGCACCACGCGAACACCCGGTCAGCCCGCAATCGCGCTAGCCTCAGCCCTCGGCGCGCTTTTGCAGGATCTCGAACGCCGGCAGGGTTTTGCCTTCCAGCACTTCCAGGAAAGCGCCGCCACCGGTCGAGATGTAGCCAATGTCTTTCTCAATGCCGTACTTGGCAATCGCCGCCAGCGTGTCGCCACCACCGGCCAGCGAAAACGCATCAGACTCGGCAATCGCGTGGGCGATGGTCTTGGTGCCGTTCTCAAACGCGGCGAACTCGAACACGCCCACCGGGCCGTTCCAGACGATGGTGCCGGCTTTTTTGAGCTGCTCAGCCAGTTTGGCGGCAGTCACCGGGCCAATGTCCAGGATCATGTCGTCATCGGCCACATCGGTGGCAGCCTTGACGGTGGCCACCGCATCGGCCGAGAACGTCTTGGCGCAGACCACATCGGTCGGAATCGGCACGTCGGCACCGCGCGCCTTCATGGCGGCGATCACGGCGGTGGCTTCACCCACAAGCGTAGGTTCGGCCAGGCTCTTGCCGATGTTCAGGCCCGCAGCCAGCATGAAGGTGTTGGCAATGCCGCCACCGACGATGAGGTTGTCCACGTTCTTGGCCAGGGCTTGCAAAATGCTCAGCTTGGTGCTGACCTTGGAGCCGGCGACGATCGCCACCAGCGGGCGCTTGGGGTTGGCCAGGGCCTTGTTGATGGCGTCGATTTCAGCCGACAGCAAGGGGCCAGCGCAGGCAATCGGCGCGAACTGGGCGATGCCGTAAGTAGTGCCCTCCGCGCGGTGGGCCGTACCAAAAGCATCGTTGACATACACGTCACACAACGCAGCCATTTTCTTGGCCAGCTCTTCGTTGTTTTTCTTCTCGCCCTTGTTGACGCGGCAGTTTTCCAACATCACCAGTTGGCCGGGTTTCACATCGACGCCATCGACCCAATTGGCCACCACCGGGATGTCGCGGCCCATCAACTCACTCATGCGCTTGGCCACGGGGGCCAGGGAGTCTTCAGGTTTGAACTCACCTTCGGTCGGGCGGCCCAGGTGGCTGGTGACCATGACGGCAGCACCGGCATCGAGCGCCATCTGGATGCACGGCACGCTGGCACGGATGCGGGTGTCTTCGGTGATGTGGCCTTCTTTGTCCTGCGGCACATTCAGGTCAGCGCGGATGAACACCCGCTTGCCTTTGACGGCACCATTGGCGATCACATCGGCAAAACGCAATACTTTCATGATCAGGCTCCTTTGTATTCGGCGGCGACGCGGGCCATGTCCAGGCACTTGTTCGAATAACCCCATTCGTTGTCATACCAGGCGACGACCTTGACGAAGGTGGTGTCCAGGGCGATGCAGGCATCCGCATCAAACACGCTGGTGCAGGGCTCGCCACGGAAATCGGTGGAGACGACCTTGTCGGTGGTGAAGCCGAGCACGCCCTTCATGGCGCCTTCAGACTGGGCTTTCATTTCGGCGCAGATTTCGGCCATGGTGGCAGGGTTGTTGAGCTCGCAGGTCAAATCAACCACGCTCACGTCGCTGGTGGGCACGCGGAAGGACATACCGGTGAGCTTTTTGTTCAGCTCAGGAATGACCACACCCACCGCTTTGGCTGCGCCGGTGCTGCTTGGGATGATGTTTTCCAGAATGCCGCGACCGCCGCGCCAGTCCTTGTTGCTCGGGCCGTCCACGGTTTTTTGCGTGGCGGTGGCCGCGTGGATGGTGGTCATCAGGCCACGTTTGATGCCCCATTTGTCGTTCAGGACCTTGGCGACCGGGGCCAGGCAGTTGGTGGTGCAGCTGGCGTTGCTCAGAATGGCCTGACCGGCGTAGCTTGTGTGGTTGACGCCATAGACGAACATCGGGGTGTCGTCCTTGCTGGGGGCAGAGAGCACCACTTTGCGGGCACCGGCGTCGATGTGTTTTTGCGCGGTGACCTTGTCGAGGAACAGGCCGGTGGACTCGATGACGATGTCGGCACCGACCTCGCCCCATTTCAGGTTGGCTGGGTCGCGCTCTTGCGTCAGGCGGATGCGCTTGCCGTTGACCACCAGGGTGCCGGCATCGACAGAGACGTCACCCTTGAAACGGCCGTGCACGCTGTCGTATTGCAGCATGTAGGCCAGGTACTCGGGCTCCAGCAGGTCGTTGATGCCAACGATCTCGATGTCCTTGAAGTTTTGCACCGCAGCGCGAAACACCATGCGGCCGATGCGGCCAAAGCCATTGATACCTACTTTGATGGTCATGGAAAGCTCCTGTAAAAAATGATAAAATCGGCCGCTAGCCCTTATGCAAGCTGCGTAAGTAGCTCTCTATTTAATAGTGCAGAAATATCCTGGATGATACGGTCCGACCCACAGGCTTCCACCGGCTCACCCATGTTGTAGCCGTAGGGCAGCATCCACACCGGCACACCCGCCGCGCGGGCGGTGGCCACGTCAATGCTGGAATCGCCAACAAACAGCGCGCGATCGGCCGCCACGCCAAACTGCGCCAGACAATGCGTCACACCCGCCGGGTTGGGCTTTTTGGTGGGCAACGTGTCGCCGCTGATCACCGCATCCACCATGTCGGACAAATGATGCACATCGAGCACCACCTGGGTGTAGCGGCCTTCCTTGTTGGTCACCACTGCCAGTTTGGTACCCTGCTCGCGCAGGGCAACCAGGGTTTCACGCACCTGCGGGTACAAGTGGCTGCGGGTGCCACAGCGCGCGTTGTAGGCCATGTTGTACACCGGCAAGATCTGGTTCAGCAGCGCACTGCCACGCACCGCTTCCGGCGTGGACCCGGTGACCAGCGCCAGCGCCTTCACCAGCAGTTCCAGCGTGCCATGGCCGATCCAGTCGTCCACCTGCTTTTGCGTGACTCCAGGCAGGCTGAAACGCTGCAAGGCGTCGTTGACCGCGTCCATGATTTCGGGCGCGGTCTCCACCAGCGTGCCGTCCAGGTCAAACATGACCAGATCAAATGCCTTCATACTTGGTCGCACCCTCAATTAGCCGAAGGCACCACGGTGTCCGGCAGCGGCTCGGCGCGCTTGCTGGCGGCGCGATGCACAATGGTGCGAATGTTGGCCACCACACGTTCCACGGTGATGCCAAAGTGCTGGTACAACTTGGGTGCCGGTGCTGATTCGCCAAACGTGGGCATGCCGATCACCACACCATGACGGCCGACGTATTTGCGCCAGAAGTCAGGGTGGGCCGCTTCAATCGCCAGCGACGGCGTGTTGAAGGGGATCACCATCTCTTGATACGCATCGGTCTGACGGTCAAAAATATTGGTGCAAGGCATGGACACCACACGGGTGGCGATGCCGTCGGCAGCCAGTTCGGCCTGCGCCTTCATGGCCAGCTCCAGCTCGGAGCCGGTCGAGACGATCACGGCCTGGAAATTTTCCATGTCAGACAAGATGTAGCCACCCTTGCGAATGGCCTCGACCATGCTCACATCGGTCAGGCGCGGCAGGTTTTGGCGCGACAGGCACAAGGCGCTGGGGCCATCACGGCGCTCCACGGCGCAAGCCCAGGCCACAGCGGTTTCCAGGCCGTCTGCCGGACGCCACACGTCCAGCCCCGGGATGATGCGCATGGACGGGATGTGTTCCACGCTTTGGTGCGTCGGGCCGTCTTCGCCCAGACCAATACTGTCGTGGGTGAACACATGGATGACACGGATCTTCATCAGCGCGGCCATGCGGATGGCGTTGCGGCTGTAGTCGCTGAAGGTCAGGAAGGTGCCGCCGTACGGAATGTAGCCACCGTGCAGCGTGATGCCGTTCATGATGGCGGCCATGCCGAACTCGCGTACGCCATAGCTCAGGTGGTTGCCCCACTTGTCACGGCCGGCCTTGACACAACCCTTGAAGTTGGTCAGGTTGGAGCCGGTCAAATCGGCGCTACCGCCAAAGAACTCGGGCAACAGCGGTGCAATCGCGTCGAGGGCGTTCTGGCTGGACTTGCGGGTGGCAAACGCGGTGGCGTTGGCGGCAATGCCTTCGAGCAGGCCAGGCAGCTTGTCGGCGAATGCAGCAGGGAGGTCACCGGCCATGCGGCGGGTGAATTCAGCGGCTTCAGCGGGATAAGCGGCGCTGTAAGCGGCAAACTTGGCATCCCAGGCGTGTTCGGCAGACACACCACGCGCCACAGCGTTCCAGGCGGTGGCGATGTCAGCCGGGATCTCAAACGGCGCATAGGGCCAGCCCAGCGCTTCGCGGGTGGCAGCGACTTCAGCCGCGCCCAATGCGGCGCCGTGCACGTCGTGCGTGCCGGCTTTGTTGGGCGAACCCATGCCGATCACGGTTTTGCAGCAGATCAGGGTGGGCTTGCCGTCGGCCAGCACGGCTTGCGCCTTGGCAGCTTTCAAAGCCGCTTCGATGGCTGCCGGGTTGTGGCCGTCCACTGCGGGAATCACGTTCCAGCCGTAAGCGTCAAAACGCTTGGGCGTGTCATCGGTGAACCAGCCTTCGACGTGGCCGTCGATGGAGATGCCGTTGTCGTCATAAAACGCTACCAGCTTGGACAGGCGCAGCGTGCCGGCCAGCGAGCAGGCTTCGTGGCTGATGCCTTCCATCAGGCAGCCGTCGCCCAGGAAGACGTAGGTGAAGTGATCCACGATGCTGTGGTCGGCCTTGTTGAACTCTTGAGACAGCAGCTTTTCAGCCAGCGCCATGCCCACGGCGTTGGTGACACCCTGGCCGAGCGGGCCGGTGGTGGTTTCCACGCCGGGGGTCACGCCCACTTCGGGGTGGCCAGCGGTTTTACTGTGCAACTGGCGGAAGTTTTGCAACTCGCTCATCGGCAGGTCGTAACCGGTGAGGTGCAGCAAGGCGTAAATCAGCATTGAGCCGTGGCCGTTGGAGAGTACAAAACGGTCGCGGTCAGCCCAATGCGGGTTGGCGGGGTTGTGCTTGAGGTGACGGTTCCACAGAACTTCGGCAATGTCAGCCATGCCCATGGGCGCGCCGGGGTGGCCGGACTTGGCTTTTTCAACGGCATCAACGGCCAGCATGCGGATGGCATTGGCCATCTGCTTGGCGAATTCGGGGGTGGGTGTTGTCATGGTTCGTTATAGGTGGGTTATGGGTGGGCACAGAGCCAGGCCACGATCTGCGGTCGGGTCCAGGGGCTCTATCTTAGTCAGTTGGTAACGGCATAACTCAAATCATCAGTTTCCAGTAAGTTATGCCGCCCAGCGGTCTGGCCTGGCGATCAGCCGGCCTTCTTCTGGCGCTCCATCATGCGCCAGACAAATGGCGTGAAGATGAGTTGCATGGCCAGTTCCATCTTGCCGCCGGGCACCACGATGGTGTTGGCGCGGCTCATGTAGCTGTCATGGATCATGTTGCGCAGGTACTGGAAGTCAATGCCCTTGGGGTTGCTGAAGCGGATGACGACCATGCTCTCATCAGCGGTAGGTATTTCGCGGGCGATGAACGGGTTGGACGTGTCCACCATCGGCACGCGCTGGAAGTTCACATGGGTGTGCACAAACTGCGGGCAGATGTAGTTCACATAGTCAGGCATGCGACGCAGGATGGTGTCGGTGACCGCTTCGGTGCTGTAGCCGCGCTGCTTTTTGTCGCGCCAGAGCTTTTGAATCCACTCTAGGTTGATCACCGGCACCACCCCCACCAGCAGGTCGGGGTATTGCGCCACGTTCACTTCAGGAGTAACCACGCCGCCGTGCAGACCTTCGTAGTACAGCAGGTCGGTGCCAGCGGGCACGTCTTCCCAGGGGGTGAAGGTACCGGGGTCTTGCTTGTAGGGTGCGGCTTCTTCGGCGTCATGCAGGTACTTGCGGCGTTTGCCGGTGCCGGTTTCGGCGTAGTCACGAAACAGCGCTTCCAGGGCATCCAGCTGGTTGTTTTCAGGGCCGAAGTGGCTGAAATTCATGTTGCCAGCGGCTTCGGCTTCGGCAGCTTTCTGCTTCATCTCCTTACGGTCGTAGCGGTGAAAGCTGTCGCCTTCGATCACGGCGGCCTTGACCTTTTCGCGGCGGAAAATGTTCTCGAAAGTGCGGGTGACCGAGGTGGTGCCTGCGCCGCTGGAGCCGGTGATGGCGATGATGGGGTGACGAATGGACATGGTGCGTGTCTCCTGAGGATGATGATAATTTGGTTAAAAAAGCCTCTAGCCCTTTTGCAATAAGCGCTAGCAGCTATCTAAAATATAGTGAGCTGCGCCCGGTCAATCGCGGAACAGGCTGCGCTCGGCAAACAGCGGGTTGGTCAACTCAACGTTCACCGGCTCGCGGTGGTAGCGCTCAATGCGCTCGACTTCGTTTTTGGAGCCGAACACAAAACCGATGCGCTGGTGCAGGCTGGTGGGCTGCACGCTCATCATGGGCACCTCACCGGTGGAGGCGCGGCCACCGGCTTGCTCCATGATCATGCCGACCGGGTTGGCTTCGTACAGCAGGCGCAGGCGGCCCGGCTTGGACGGGTCTTTGGTGTCACGCGGGTACATGAAGACACCGCCGCGCATCAATATGCGATGCGCTTCGGCCACCATGGAGGCGATCCAGCGCATGTTGAAGTCTTTGCCACGCGCACCGGTCTTGCCAGCCAGGCATTCATCCACATAGCGCTTCACCGGGGCTTCCCAGAAACGCGCATTGGATGCATTGATGGCAAATTCATGCGTGTCAGCCGGGATCGTCATCTTGGGGTGCGTCAGCATGAACTCGCCGAGATTCGGGTCCAGGGTGAAGCCGTTGACACCATCGCCCACCGTCAAGACCATCATCGTGGTGGGACCGTACAGCGCATAACCGGCGGCGACCTGCTTGGTGCCGGGCTGGTAAAAGTCGGCATCGACCACATCGCGGCCAGAGTCGATGACATCTTGCGGGGCGCGCAGAACGCTGAAAATACTGCCCACCGACACGTTCACATCAATGTTGCTGGAGCCGTCGAGCGGGTCAAACACGATCAGGTAGTTGCCGCGCGGATACTGTTTGGGGATCTGGTACGGCGCATCCATCTCTTCAGAGGCCATGCCCGCCAGGTGGCCCGACCACTCGGTGCGCTGCATGAACACGTCGTTGGACAGCACATCGAGCTTTTTCTGGGTTTCACCCTGCACATTGACCGAGCCACCCTCGTCAGCGGCGTGGTTGCCCATCATGCCGGCCAGTTCGCCGTAGGCCACAGCCTTGGCAATGCCTTTGCAGGCCAGCGCCACATCCAGAATCAAGGCGTTGAAGTCACCACTGGCACTGGGAAAACGACGGCGCTCCTCAATCAGGAATTGCGTCAGCGTCGAACGGTTGGAACGAAGGGTCATGGGCATGGAAAAGTCTCCTGGTGATTTAAATTTTGTAGCGCTAAAGGCTTATGCGGGATGGGCTGCCGTGCGCAAAGCCTGCATCACGGTTTTATAGCCACCGTCAGCATCAGGCGCGCCAAACACGGCGCTACCGGCCACACAGGTATCGGCCCCGGCAGCAACGATTTCAGCGATGTTGTCTGTCTTGACACCACCATCGACTTCCAGCCAGATCGGCTGGCCGCCTGCTGCCACATGCGCATCAATCCTGGCACGCACCTGACGCAACTTGCCCAATGTGGAAGGGATGAACTTCTGGCCGCCAAACCCGGGGTTGACGCTCATCAGCAAAATCATGTCGAGCTTGTCCATGACGTAATCGAGGCAATCCAGCGAGGTCGCGGGGTTGAACACCAGACCCGCCTTGCAACCCAGCTCGCGGATCATCGACAGCGTGCGATCCACATGTTTGGACGCTTCGGGGTGAAAGGTGATGATGTTGGCACCGGCCTTGGCGAACAGTGGAATGATCGCATCGACAGGCTCGACCATCAGATGCACGTCGATCGGGATGCTCACATGCGGGCGAATGGCTTCGCAGACCAACGGACCAATGGTCAGATTGGGCACGTAATGGTTGTCCATCACGTCAAAGTGCACCAGGTCGCAGCCAGCGGCTTCGATGGCGCGCACTTCATCGCCCAGGCGGGAAAAATCTGCCGACAAGATCGACGGGGCCAAACGCAGGGTGGGGGTTGAACTCATGGGGCAGGCTTTCTGAAAAGTTGAAAAAATGGCACTGGCGGCGGCGCGGCTCAAACCCGCGAGGAATTCTGCCACTCACGCAACAGCGCCAACGTGACATGGCTCAAGTCGGGGACAACTCGCAGGGCACCGGTGAAATCGTGGTGTACGGTAAACGGGTCAGGTGTGATGATGGTGGCCAAGCCCGCCCCCGTGGCAGCGCGCAGGCCGTTGCTGGAATCTTCAATCGCCAGGCACTGCGCTGCGGGCAATTGCAGCGTCTGCAGCAACTGCAGATACACCTGCGGGTGTGGCTTTTTGATCGGAGCGGTTGAAGCATCGCCAATGGCGGTGAAATTCATGCGCCAGTCAGCACCGATGGCACCGCGTAGCAGCGCGGCGACGTTCACCGGCGAGGTGGTGGTGGCAATGGCCAGTTGCAGCCCGGCCGCCAGCGCCTCATCCATGAGCTTGAGCACGCCTGGGCGCAGGGACACGGCACCGCTGTTGACGGCGGCCTCGTAAGCGGCGGTTTTGATCTCGTGAATGCGGTTGATGCGGTCTTGCAGGGCGTGGGCATCCAGCTCTTTGATGTCAGGGTTGACCTGCTTCCAGTAGTGCAGGATGCGCTCTTTGCCGCCAGACACCCGCAGCAACTCGGTGTACATGCCAGTAGTCCAGACCCAGTCCATGCCCATCTCGGCAAAGGCATGGTTGAAGGCGGCCATGTGCACACTCTCGGTTTCGGCCAGCGTGCCGTCCACATCGAAGATCAAGGCTTGCAGTGCACCAGATGCCATGGAAAAGTGTCCTTTATTGAACGCGTGGGTGCCGAAAAATGTGCGGCATGGGTTTACTTTAATCGGCCTGACTCATAAACTCTAATCACGTTTTATTCAAAAATCATCAGATTCACCTGATGAGATAAAAGGAAGCCCGGATGCGCCCTTACACCTTCAAACAGGTTCAGACGTTCATGGAAGTGGCGCGCCAGCGCTCGGTGTCCAAAGCGGCCGAGCGGCTGTTTGTGACACAGCCCGCCGTATCGATGCAACTGCGCCAACTGGAAGACGCTTTTGGCCTGGCGCTGGTGGAGCCGCTGGGGCGCAACATCCAGCTCACCGCCGCTGGCGCGGCGTTTTTGACCTACGCCACCAACGCCATGGGGCAATTCAAAGACCTGGAAGCGCTGATGGCCGAACACGTGGGCCTGAAAAAAGGTCGCATCGACCTGGCGGTGGTCAGCACCTCCAAATACTTCATCCCGATGCTGCTGGTGCGCTTTAACAAGCTGCTGCCCGGCATTGAAGTGAATCTCAACATTGACAACCGCGACAACGTGCTGGGCATGATGACGCGTAACGAGGCCGACCTGGTGGTGATGGGCCGCGCGCCCAGCCACCTGGACTGCGAGGCCACCGTGTTTGCCACCAACCCGCTGGTGATGGTGGGTCCACCCGATCACCCGCTGGCCCGACGCAAGAACCTGCCCTTCACCGCGCTGGCCGAGTACAGCTTTGTGGTGCGCGAAGAAGGCTCGGGCACCCGTGCCGCCATGCAGCGCCTGTTTGAAGAGCACCAGACCGATCTGAAGATCGTGATGGGGCTGCCCAGCAACGAGACCATCAAACAGGCGGTGATGGCGGGCATGGGCCTGAGCTTTTTGTCGATGCGCACCATCCGCCACGAACTGGCCAGCGGCCATCTTGCCCTGCTGGATGTGCAGGGTCTGCCGCAGATGAACCATTGGTATGTGACGCACCTGAGCAGCAAAAAGCTGTCACCCGCCACCCGGGCGTTCAAGGAGTTTCTCATTGAACAAGGTGGCGCGCTGATGGACACCTGGAGTTAGTGCCGCTGTGGTGTGAAGCACACACACATCGGGTTTCGTTACCCGTTCGTAACCAAGTTACCGTCAAGGACATTAGGGTTAACCCTATACTGCACTGCAACATAGTTTGTTTCTGGAGGACCCCATCATGACAAACGCCGCACTGCAACAACCCTCTTTGGCTCAAGAAGCTGAAAACGTGACAGTCGCCCTGCGTGAACTGGCCCTGGCCACACGCCGCCTCACCGCAACACTCTGGAGCGCACTCACCCAACGCCGCCAACCCTGCCCGGTGACAACCGCGCGCCACGAGGCCGACAAACTGCGCGCCTACGCCGACAGCCTGTACCGCGCCGACCCGCGCTACGCGCAAGACCTGTACGCAGCCGCCACCCGGCACGAACTGGCCGCTGAAACAAAATAACCACGCCAAGAAGCGCCGCAGCCACCTGTATCCCCGCCAACACCAGGCCATCGGGCCAACCCCGATGCGGACCTGAACACTTTGGAGGACGCACCATGTCTCTCACAACCACCTTGGGGCAAACCACCGCCCTGATCCTGGGCCTGCCTTTCGACCTGGCCCGCGCCAACTACGCCCGCGCCGTGCGGCTTGGTTTCCTGGAAAACTCGTTGCTGAAGTCAGCCCGTTTCGAGCGCGAGCTCAGCGAAATCGAGCGCCTCAGCCTGGGGCTGTGGGCGCGGCGGGTTTAACTTGGTTACTTGGCAGCCGTGATGCTGCCAGTGACCTTGCGTATTGAAAATACATCCATAAAACACCGCCTAGCCCCCGTCAAATAAGGTTTGAAGGCTATCGTATTTGATACTTACCAGGCGCTAAGTCGCTCATGCCATGAAGCCAAATCTGCGTGCATGCCTCGCCAAAAAGGCTGGCGATGGCGCAAAACGATCTGGAAAACGGATGAGCTGCTGGTCAAATCGCAGCAGGCTGTCCGCCAAGAAGCTCTCTTTGGGGTTGGCCTTGAGCTTGGGCGACACATGCACTTTGAAGTCTGGCATGACAGTGATCAACCCTTGGTCGTAAGCACGGTCATGCAGTGCGGACAAACACAATCCGTTTTGCGGGTTCAGCCGATTTTGCGAGTCTTCGCTCCAAGGAACGATGTGACTGGCGATCACCAGTTTGTCGTGCTGCAAGCCGCTGATGCAACACGTCGCGTTGTAGCTCAACAGCACAGCCTTGCGAAACCGGGCCTGATTGACCCGAACTTGCACCGTGGCGCTGCGGGTTTTACCTTCCTCCCAGGTCAATAGTTCCCCTGGGGGTAAGGCATCCTCCAGCAAATCCCGGTCAGCTTGAACACCGTGAAGTCGCGCGAAGTGCCCATACTCAGACGCCGCTTCAAGCGCAATCGCATCCCAATTGGCTTGCAGCTCGTTCCATATTTTTGCGTCCAATGCAGAAGCATGCCCCATCGCGCAATGCCCGCTTGCAACGATGACAGGGTCAAGACTCGCCAGATTCACCAATTTGAGCGCCACTGAGCCAGGCGTGCGACCAATCCATTGCGCCAGTTGAATGAGCTTGGGGTTGCGCTGGTGCAACTGGCCAAACGACAACTGCAAATAGACGTGCAACGCCGCCAGCGTTTGTGGTCTGGTCCAGTTTATACGCGGTGTGGCATCGGTAGCCAAGGCTGCCCTTTCAGCTCACGCCACCCAAGGGTTCACCAGCGTCACCCCAGTCGGCGCGAAGTCAGCCACGTTGCGTGTCACCACAGCAAATTGATGTTCCATCGCCGTGGCGGCGATCATCGCGTCGCGCTCGGAGCGCGGGTCGGGCACGTGCAGAGAGGCACAGACCGGTGCCGTGGTTTCAGTAAACGGAAGGATACGCCCTGCAAACGCGGCGCGCACACCTGTGAGCCAGACGCGCAAGGTGCTGCCCTGCGGTGGCGAGCGGCGCTCCAGCGACTGGATACCGATTTCCAGTTCAAGCAGGGTTATAGCGGACAAAAACAACTTGCTGGCGGGTTGCGCTGCAGCCCAGGCGCGCACCTCGGGCGACGGGTGGGGCTTGCCTTGGCGCAATTCAGAGATGACGTTGGTGTCCAGAACAAACATGGGCAGCGGCTTACGTCAAATCAGCGGCTCGGCTGGTGAAGTTCAGACGCGGTGGCTCAAACGCGATGTCGATCCCACCGGGAATGCTGTCCATCACCTCCAGCAAAGTCGGCTCGCTGTGGCCAATGATGCGGTAGTAGTCGTCAATAGTCAGCAGCGCATAGGCTGGCCGACCCCGGTCGGTGATGAACACCGGGCCGTCCACCGTAGCCCGTTTGGCCCTGGAGACATCACGCGTGAAGTCTCGGCTCGAAAAAGTATGGACTGTCATGTGGCACTCCTTACAAGCTTATTTGCTTGTATGTTACGACAAACTGCGATCTCTAAGCCCGCAATCCGTCGTGCAACTCAATCAGCGCCAGCGTGATCTTGTGGTTGGGGTCGAGGTAGATCATCGGCAAGGACTGTTCATGCGATTCACGAATGCGGACCGACGACGGCAAATACGGCTGCAGCACCGGCAGGCCTTCTTCGATCAGTTCGGCCACCATGCGCTGCGGCAGGTTGGCGCGTGGCTGAAACTGGTTGACGACGATGCCGTCCACCTGCAGATCGGGGTTGTGGTCGGCGCGGATTTCCTGCACGTTTTCCAGCAGGGTGTACAACGCCTGGCGCGAGAAGCTGTCGCAGTCAAACGGGATCAGGCAGCCAGTGGCACCGATCAGCGCGGCGCGGGTGTAAAAGTTGAGCGCGGGAGCGGTGTCGATGTAAATGCGGTCGTAGGTTTCACCGAGCTGCTTCAGGGCTTCGCGCAGTTTGTAGATTTTCTGGCGCGATTCGAGCTTGACCACCAGTTCGGTCAGCGCCGGGCTGGAGGCCATCAGGTCGAGGTTCTCAAACGGGGTTTCAAGCACGAAATCCGTGGGCGGAATGCTCTTGAAACTGTAGCTCAGGGTTTGCTCAAAAAAATCGGCCACGGTAGGCTGGTCTTCTGCGGCGGCGCTGCCCAGCAGGTAGCTGGTGGAGTTGCCTTGCGGGTCCAAATCTATCACCAGGGTACGCAGGCCCTGGCTGGCGCTAATGGCGGCCAGGTTGCAAGTGATGGTGGACTTGCCAACGCCCCCTTTTTGGTTGAACACGACGATGGGCATACAAAACTCCTTTGAGGCTGCGAAACGGGTGCTGACTTGTTGCTCATTGTCTTTGAAATTATTCGGTTTTTTTGATGAGGAACTGTGCAGTTGTGGCTTTAAGCCGGGCGAACCTCACTCATCAGATTTTTCTGATTGAAGCGGCAATTTATTTGAATTTTCATGATGAATAACCGTGTCTATAGTTCAGCCCATTCGCAGCCCAACTTTACTTAACAGGAGATACACATGGATCAATCGAACCGTTACGCCGACCTGAGCCTCAAGGAAGAAGACCTGATCGCCGGAGGTAAGCATATTTTGGTGGCCTACAAGATGGCCCCCAAGCCCGGCCACGGTTACCTGGAAGCGGCTGCGCACTTTGCTGCTGAATCTTCTACCGGCACCAACGTGGAGGTGAGCACCACCGACGACTTCACCCGCGGTGTGGACGCGCTGGTGTACTACATCGACGAAGCCACCGAAGACATGCGCATTGCGTATCCGCTGGACCTGTTTGACCGCAATATCACCGACGGTCGCATGATGGTCGTGTCTTTCCTGACGTTGGTGATCGGCAACAACCAGGGCATGGGCGACATCAAACACGCCAAAATCCATGACTTTTACATGCCTGAGCGCGCCATCCAGTTGTTTGACGGCCCAAGTAAAGACATCTCTGACATGTGGCGCATTCTGGGCCGTCCGATCAAGGACGGCGGCTACATTGCCGGCACCATCATCAAGCCCAAGCTGGGCCTGCGCCCTGAGCCGTTTGCGGCTGCTGCTTACCAGTTCTGGCTGGGTGGCGACTTCATCAAGAACGACGAGCCCCAAGGCAACCAGGTGTTCTGCCCGTTGAAGAAGGTTCTGCCCCTGGTGTATGCTTCCATGAAGCGCGCCCAGGACGAAACCGGCCAAGCCAAGCTGTTCTCGATGAACATCACCGCTGACGACCACTACGAGATGTTGGCACGTGCAGATTACGCGCTGGAAACGTTCGGTCCCGATGCCGACAAACTGGCATTCCTGGTGGACGGTTTTGTCGGCGGCCCCGGCATGATCACCACCGCCCGCCGCCAGTACCCTGGCCAATACCTGCACTACCACCGTGCCGGCCACGGCATGATCACATCGCCTTCAGCCAAGCGGGGTTACACCGCCTTTGTGCTGGCCAAGATTTCCCGTCTGCAAGGTGCCTCGGGCATCCACGTCGGCACCATGGGCTACGGCAAGATGGAAGGCGAGAACGACGACCGCATGATCGCCTACATGATCGAGCGTGACGAGTGCCAGGGCCCGGTTTACTTCCAGAAGTGGTATGGCATGAAGCCGACCACCCCGATCATCTCCGGCGGCATGAACGCGCTGCGCCTGCCAGGTTTCTTCCAGAACCTGGGTCATGGCAACGTGATCAACACCTCGGGTGGCGGCTCTTACGGTCACATCGACAGCCCCGCTGCCGGCGCGATCTCTCTGCGTCAGTCATATGAGTGCTGGAAGTCGGGTGCTGACCCGATCGAGTTTGCCAAAGAGCACAAAGAGTTTGCCCGCGCGTTTGAGTCGTTCCCGGGTGATGCAGACAAGTTATTCCCGGGCTGGCGCGAAAAGCTGGGCGTGCATAAATAAGCACAGCGCCTACAGCGACGTTTTCGAGCATTGTTGAAAATGCGACTGCGGGGTAGTTTGTTGCGACAGGCTACCCCGCGTTGCTTTAGTGGATGAGCTGACAAGGTCGCCGAGTGCTGCTTTCTTGGACGGCACGTAGCGTGCGGAATGCGTGTTGCCAAGTTCGTGGAAGGCACGTTGCGACGGGATGCCCTGCGCCGCTCATGTCCCCCGAAAGCGGCCTACGGCCACTTTCTCCTCCTTGACTTCGCTTTGCAGGACAACCCATCACAACATGCCCGAGACGTTTTTGGTAGTCAAGACATTTTGGTATCCAAGGCAGTCTGGCCACCACCACCGTCAAGCAGCGTGCGTTGGGTATCTGACGCAGCGAGGTCAAGGAGGAGGTTCGGGCGCAGCCCGAACCGGGGGACACGAGCGGAGTCGGATACCCAATGCGCGCTGCGGTTAAAGCCAATGCTCTGCTGACTTGAATCCAGACGTGTCCAAAATCGCACCACAATTCACACCATCCAATCGCCCCAGACTACCATCCCTGTCACCTGTATTCAACAACGATCACACAGGAACCAATCATGACCACCCTGGCACAGCAATACACCATCAACCAAGAGCCGTTCTACCAACAGCAGTCCAACGAGGTGGCCCTGTACGAGGCAGCCTACAAAGCCAGACTGCCGGTCATGGTCAAAGGCCCCACAGGCTGCGGCAAATCGCGCTTTATCGAATACATGGCCTTCAAACTCGGCAAGCCGCTGATCACCGTGGCCTGCAATGAAGACATGACTGCCTCGGACCTGGTCGGCCGCTACCTTCTGGAAGCCAACGGCACCCGCTGGCTTGACGGCCCGCTGGCCACTGCCGCCCGCATTGGCGCGATCTGTTACCTGGATGAAATTGTGGAAGCGCGCCAAGACACCACCGTGGTCATTCACCCTCTCACTGACCACCGCCGCCAACTGCCGCTGGACAAGAAAGGTGAGCTCATCCATGCGCATCCGGACTTTCAGCTGGTCATCTCCTACAACCCAGGCTACCAAAGCCTTATGAAGGACCTGAAACAAAGCACCAAACAGCGCTTTGTCGGCTTTGACTTTGACTACCCTGCTGCGGATTTGGAAGCATCCATCATCGCCACTGAGACCGGTGTCAACATGGCCGACGCGGTGCGCCTGGTCAAGATCGGCGCGACTGCGCGGGCGCTCAAGGGCCACGGGCTGGACGAAGGCATTTCCACCCGCCTGCTGGTCTATGCGGCCACGCTGATCAAGGCCGAGGTGGACCCGCTGGATGCCTGCCGCATGGCGCTGGTGCGCCCGATCACCGACGACGCCGACATCCGCGCCACGCTCGATCACGCCGTTGACGCTGTTTTCGGCTGACCACCATGAGCGCCGTGGCTGACATCATCAGTCCTGCAGGCCTGGACGCAGAGCGCCTGCAGGCTTGGCGCAGGCAACTGGACTGCGGTTTTGCCCAGATCGACGATGTGTTTGCGGCCTGCATGGCCGAGGCGCAAACCAAGCTCAGTGACGAGGGACTGGATGATTACCTGAACCAGGCGCGTTTTCTGGGCAAGATGGGGCGTGGCGCGGAGCCCGCGCTGATTTTCTTGCAGGAGTGGCCGCCCATCGCCCGCACCGTGGGTGAAGATGCCCTGATCGCGGTCATGACCACGGTGCGGTTCATCAACAAGTCGCCCAATGGCAAGGCGATCGCGCCGTTTTTGCAAACCCTGGCCGCTGTGGCACGCCGCCTGCCCACACAGACGCAGTTGCAGCACTACATGGACTTGTGCCTGCTGCTGCTGGAGCGCACCAGCGGCTCGATCCACGGCATCCACAAGACCTATGCCAGCCCCAGCCTGGCGGTTTTTTTTGAAAAAGCACCGCTGCTGCTGAGCCTGTTGAGCCTGCAAGGCCTGAGCAACTGGGTGAATTACGGCATCCGCAATTACAGCCATCACCCAGAACAGCAGCGCGAATTTTTCAGCTTGTCCAGCGCCGACAGCCGCGCCGTGCTGCAGCGCGAACGCCACGGCACGCTGCTGATGGACCACACTCGCGCGCTGGATTTGTACCTGAAAGCGCTTTGGCAAGACGGCGATGTGCTGGTGCCCTACTCCACCACCTTTGACGTGCAGCGCCAGCCCATGCCCTACTTTGATGCGTATGGCATGCGCCTGCCCGATGTGTATGACGAACGCGCGGGCATCACCGGCATGGACCGATACCGCGCCGCGTTGGCCCACATGGCCGCGCACCGGCGCTGGAGCACACCCATTTTTGCTGACAACTTCAGCCCGGCGCAGCGCCTGGCCATCGAATGTTTTGAAGACGCGCGCATGGATTGGCTGACGCTGCGCGAATATCCCGGCATGCGGCGCATTTATTCGGCCCTGCATCCCACGCCGGTCGATGGTGCGTGCAACCCGGCCACCCATTCCTGCCTGCGGCACCGCCTCGCCATGCTGTCGCGCGCGCTGCTCGACCCGCCCAAACGGTTTGAGAGTCCGCAACTGGCAGACTGGGTGCAGCGCTTTCACGCCCTGCTGGCACAAGGTGAGTCCAACACCACGGAAATTGCCAGCCTGGCCCTGAGTTACCTGGGCAAAACTCGCCTGCAAAGTGATCAGTTGCCGGACACCTGGTTCAAGGACACTGAAGTCGATTACCGAGACGACAACCGCCACCTGTGGCGCTTTCACGAGCTCTCAGACGACGAAGACACGTTTGACAACCCCGACCAAACCCCGCCGACGCAGCAAATCGAGACCCTGCCGCCACGGCACTACCCCGAGTGGGACTACACCAGCCAGACCGTGCGCCCGGATTGGGTCAGCCTGTACGAGCGCCTGCACCCCAGTGGCAACCCGGCCGACATTGACGCGCTGCTGGCCAAACACAGCGCGCTGTCCAAACGCCTGAAACGCTTGCTGGACCTGCTCAAACCGCAAGACAAGGTGCGCGTGCGTTTTCAGGAAGACGGCAGCGAGCTGGACCTGGACGTGGCGATCCGCTCGCTCATCGACCTGAAAAGCGGCAGCCAGCCCGACCCGCGCATCAACATGAGCCACACCACCGATGGCCGCAGCATTGCGGTCACGTTGCTGCTGGACCTGTCGCAGTCGCTGGGCGACAAGGCGCGTGGCTCCGAGCAGACCGTGCTGCAGCTCAGCCAGGAAGCCGTCTCGTTGCTGGCTTGGGCGATTGAGCAGTTGGGCGACCCGCTGGCGATTGCCGGCTTTCACTCCAACACCCGCCACGACCTGCGCTACCTGCACATCAAGGGTTTTGGCGAACGCTGGGGCGACGAGGTCAAGGCCCGCCTGGCCGCTATGCAAGCAGGTTACAGCACCCGCATGGGCGGCGCGTTACGGCACGCCGCACGCACCTTGAGCACCCAGGCGGCAGACAAAAAATTGCTGCTGGTGCTGACCGACGGACAACCCGCAGACATTGACGTGCATGACGAGCGCTTGCTGATTGAAGATGCCAAGGTGGCGGTACGCGAGCTCGACAACCAGGGGATATTTACCTACTGCATCAACCTCGACGCCAGCGCCGACGCATACCTGAGCGACATCTTTGGCAAGCAGTACACCGTGATCGACAACATCGCCCGGCTGCCCGAACAGCTGCCCAAACTTTTCATGGCGCTGACGCGCTGATGCTACAGTTAAAGTAGCTACTTGCGCTTATTGCAAAAGGGCTGGAGGCCAATTTCTTATCAATTGACCGCCAGCCCGCAGGAGCCAGAAATTTACGCGATGTAACCTGGGTTGGGCAACGCACCAATGATTTTGGGCGCGTTGGGTTTGCGTGGTGACACCTTGCCACCGCGTGCGGCCAGCCAGGTTTCGACCACATCCCAGACCATCTTGTTGCCTTGACCCTTGGCTTCTTCGGCAACGGGTGCCCAACCGGCCACCTTGTATTTTTTGTCGGCATCCAGCGGCTTGCCGTTCAGACGCAAGTCGGTGATGCGTTTGCCCATGCCTTCAAGCGGGCTGCAACTGTATTGCAGGCCACCGACGCGAACCATGTCGCCGCCCTGCTGATAGTACGGGTCAGGGTTGAACAGGTTGTCACACACGTCTTCAAGCACCGTCTTGATGTCCGAGCCCTTCATCTCCGACACGGTCGCATACGAATAGGTGGTGGCCGTCATGTCCATCAACCATTCACGGCTGATCGCCTGACCTGGCAGCAGCGTGGTACCCCAGCGGAAACCCGGCGAGAAGGCGATATCAGCACCTTGGACCTCCATCAAAGCGTCCACCAGCAACTGGTCACCGGTGCCGTTGAAGTTGCCACGGCGGTACAAGGTGCCTTCGGTCACGCCGAGTTTTTCAGCCAGCTTGGCTTCATAGGGTGCACGCATCTTGGTGATGTGGGCGTCCATCTCTGCATCGGCCGGCAGCATGTTCGAGAACACGGGCAGCAGCTTGTAGCGGAAGTCGACGACTTTTTTGTCCTTGACCTCAAAGTCCAGCACGCCCAGAAACTTGCTGTTGGACCCGGCATTGGTCACCAGCGTCTTGCCACCCGGGTTGCTGATGATGCTGGCCACCGGCATGCCATCATGCGTATGACCGCCCATGATGGCATCGATGCCGCTGACGCGGCTGGCCATCTTCAGGTCCACGTCCATGCCGTTGTGGCTGATGACAACCACCACCTGCGCTCCCTTGGCACGGGCTTCGTCGACCATCTTCTGCATGTTGTCGTCCTGAATGCCAAAGGCCCAGTCCGCCACCATGTAGCGTGGGTTGGCAATCGGGGTGTAAGGGAACGCCTGGCCGATGATGGCGCAAGGCAGGCCATTGATTTCACGGATCACGTAAGGCTTGAAGACGGGGTCGCCAAAATCGTTGGTCTTGACGTTTTGCGCCACAAAATCGACCTTGCCGGCAAAGTCTTTCTCGATGATTTCCTTGACGCGGTCCATGCCCAGGGTGAATTCCCAATGGCCGGTCATCACATCAACACCCAGCAGTTTGCAGGCATCGACCATGTCTTGCCCATTCGTCCACAGCGCCGTGCCCGAGCCTTGCCAGGTGTCACCACCGTCGAGCAAGAGCGCGCCGGGGCGGCTGGCCTTCATGCGCTTGACCAACGTGGCCAGGTGGGCAAAACCACCGACCTTGCCATAACGCTTGGCCGCCTGTTCGAAATCCAGACAAGTCAATGCGTGCGCTTCAGCGGTACCGGGGCGGATATTGGCGACTTTCAGCAGATGCTCGCCTACCAGATGTGGCAGGTGACCTTTCATGCTGCCAATACCCAGATTGATGCTGGGCTCGCGGAAGTAAATGGGTTTGAGCTGCGCGTGGCAGTCCGTCATATGCAGGAACGACACATTACCGAACTTCGGAATGTCATACAGACCCTTGGTAGCGGTAGCAATATCGGCCTGAGCGTAAGCGCCCATACCCAGACCCGCCATGGTGCCAGCGCCCAGCACCTGCATAAATTCACGTTTGGTCAAATTCATTTTTTTCCACGATCAAGTTAACAAGCCCGGGCGGGCCGGGCTGTGTTTTCAACAATAAAACTACTGGTTCACTGGCGATTTAGGGTCCAGCAATAACGCCATCAGATCCTTGGCCTGCGCCTCAGTGATGATACCGTTGTGAACTGCCCGCGGCATCACCGAACAAGCGCTGTAAGCACGCGAGTTGTAGATCTTGCCCCAGGTGTACTCCACAATGGCTTTGGACGCCGGGCTGTTCGGGTCTGCCAGCACGCCGTGGGTCTTGGCGTAACCGGTCAGGCTCGGGCCGATGGTTCCGAAAGAGATTTCTGCCGGGTCCAGTTGGTGACAGTTGTAGCAATTGCCACCGTTCTGCGTGTCTGCCTTGTCGCTCCAGGTCAGGCCTTTTCCGCTTTGCGCCAGCTTTTCACCTTTTTGCCAGTCACCCATGTAGTTACCATCTGCCGGCCACTTGATGGTTTTGAGCTGCTCGTTCTGCAAGGCGATCGCCACGTCGCTATCCAGCGGTTTGCCAGCCACGTCAGCCGCTGAACAAACCGTGTTGATCTCGTCAGTATTGAGGACCGAGACTTTGACAATACCGCGGTCGTGGAATGAGCTCTTGATGATATCGGCCGTCATTTTGTCGAGATCGGCTGAACTCGGCGTTGATGCGCATCCCGCTACAACAGCGGCGGCAATCAAGGTCAGTGCGATAGTGTGTTGCTTTTTCATACATTGTCTCCTGAACGCATTAGCGCTTGATGGCGGGGGCAACAGATTTGGAACCTTGGCTATTGACACCGAGATATGTGGCCAGCGCAATGGTGACATCGCTGGCGTAGCCAGGCTCAGGAAAACGTTGTTGCCGGTAGCAGTCGTTCAGGCGCTGTTGCATGCTCCACATCTGTCCATCGGACACGCGATAAGCGGGCCACGCGGCAAAACCAACACCATCGCCCGGATTTTTGGTCAGATTGGGCAGATCTTGCAGACGAATGCGCCAATTGTCGCCACCATGGCAGGACGCGCATGAAAAGTCATGGGGGCCAGCGCGTTCAAAAAACAGCCGCTTGCCGACTTCGTAGGCGATTTTTTCCCGGGGATGCGACTGTGGCAAGTCAAATTTCATGTCACGTGATTCAGCGGCGATCCACGTGGCCAAAGCAGTCATGTTGGCCTTTTCGCCCTTGCCAAAGGGGGTGGCGATGATGGCTTTGGTATCGAGCCCTTGCAAGGTGTCCATGCAGGTCAGCAAGCGAGACTCCAAGTCTTGTACCCTGTTGGTATCGGCGAAATAGCGTGGCAAGGTCACAAAAGCGCCTTTGACCACGCCCGGGCCTTGGCCCAGATCACATTTTTCAAGAGACGCGTTCTTGGGGCCTCTTTTTTGCTTCCAGAGGTCTTCCCCCTTGGCTTCGAACAATTCAGATGGATTACCGTCGGCCAACATGGCCCGGTACTCTTCAATCGACTGCACGGCGGCAGACTTTTGAGCATATGCACTGGGCAGCATCGCCCCGGCAAGGGCAACAGCACCAACAGCTGCAGCCAATCTGACTTTCTTATTCATCAACGCGTCTCCTAATAAGTGTGCCAATATGGCACACACAAAATAAAAAAGGCAAGTTAACCTCGCCTTTTTTCCCTGACCGAAATGATCAGGAAGCAGTCGCTTCGTCGGTCCGGCTATCGCCGCTGGTGTCTTTCCAGGTCACGGCAACCTTATCGCCAGCCTTCACGCCCTTGACAAAGAACTGGACGAAAGGATTTTTGGAAACCGAAGGACCCCATTCAGAGGTCAAAACTACTTTACCGTTCAACGTAGCAGTGACTTCATTGATGTGCATGGCCGGAATCAGCTTGCCATCGGCATCTTTGCGCTGACCGGATTCCATCGGGTGGCTCATCAAAACACGAACGGTGGCTACATCACCTTTAACTTGGGCGCGAATGCGCATCGGATCTGCCATTTTTAAACTCCTGATATCAAATAAATTGGACTATGAAACAGTTTCAGGTGGCGCATTAACCGCCGCAACCGCCCAGGGTGACCTTGACTTCTTTTTTGGCAAACAGGGCCCTGCCATCGTTCATGATCGCCACGGCATACACGTCAGACGATTGGCCCATCTTGGCGCGCACTGAGAAGTTGGGCTCAACAGCGTCGGTCATGTCGAACTGGGCCACCAAAGCGGCCGGATTCTTTTCAACCAGGATCAGCATGCTTTTGACACCCGTCAAGGCCGTGGTGGCCGTCAAGGGAACCACTGCGCCGTTTTCAGCAATGTCCGGACCACCCACGGTGACATCCTTGCTTTCAACAGGCACTTGTCCACCCAAAGCCTTCACGGCATCTGCGATGGACTTGGCTTCAAAAGCTGTCTTGTTATACGCGGCCATCGCGAACTGGGGAAACAGTCCGGTGCCTGCCAACAGCCCTGCCACGATGGCGCTGTGTTTGAGTGTCTCGCGACGAGTTTGCATAGAAATCTCCTTGGTTAAGTTCATGCGTAAAAAAATTATCGAAATCAAAGCCTTACTTAGGCCCACCCGATGCCAGCCAAGTGGCAATTGCCTTGACATCAGCATCACTCAAGTTCTGTGGAGGCATGGGTATCGCACCCCAGATACCGGAACCACCGCTCTTGATCTTGCCGATCAGGTACTCCACCTTTCCAGCATATTTCTTCGCTACGTCCGAGTAGGCAGGCCCAACAATCTTGGTGTTCATGCCATGGCAGACGGTGCAACCGTTCTTTTGCAGCGTCGTCAGAATTTTCTTGGCATCTGCGTTTGCCTGCTCTGTTGCGGTCAGCTGGACGGCCTGTGGTCGCTCGCCTAGTGGGCGCTCAGGATGCGTCGTGTCCGCACCAAACTGTTCGCCTACCAAACGATTCTGCTCCGCCAGGTTGCCGTGTGCGTTACGCGCAAACTCAGGCAGGAACGACGTCAGCTTGGGCTCTGGAGCGCAATCGTTCATGCAGGCCACGTTATGTGTATCCGGCTTTTTAGCGCCATTGAACTCGTTGCCGGGCCACAGAGCGTGGTCGGTCGTCATCCCATTGCGGTTGGGCAGCTTCGCCTGCACGTCACGAATGGTCTTTTCGTTGAGAACAAAGTCATCCGGCACCATGCCATTCAAGTTGAGCATGAAAGCCAGCACCGCATACACATCGTCATGCGACAGCGACTTCGGCTCCGTCCATGGCATGGCACGATTGATGAAGTCCCAGACAGTCGAAATAGTGGGCACCTTCATGAAGGTGGTACGCCCCGGATAGCCAGGTGTCACCAAGTTGGCAACGTGGCCGGTTTCCATATCCTTGGGGGTCACGCCACCAATGATGGGATTGAAGAATTCACCCGATTCACCGAAGATACCGTGACAGGTGGCACACTTGCCCTCCCAAATTTCCTGGCCTCTGGCAACAGAACCTGAACCCGCAGGCAGGCCTTTGAAGTCGGGACGAACATCGATGTCCCAGGCTTTTACTTCTTTAACCGTCGCATCGCGCCCGATGCCTGGAAAGTTGGATGCAGCTTGCGCCCCCGTAAAACCAGCGAGTCCGAGCAGTGCAATGCCAACGGCTGCTTTACGAAATCTGAACATTTTTAACCTCGCCGTTTTCTTGCACCAGCCATGACTGGATGGCATTGTTGTGATAGATGGACCGCGTGCCACGCACACCGCGCAATTGCTGGTAGGTTGGCTGGACAAAGCCTGTTTCATCCATGGCGCGACTTTGCACAATGGCCGGTTTTCCGTCCCACACCCAATCAATGTTGAATCGCGTCAAGGCTTTGGACTGCGCCGAGCCTTCGATACGCGCAGTACGCCAGTTGCGTCCACCATCAACAGACACGTCTACCCGTTTGATCTTGCCGCGGCCCGACCAGGCCAAGCCTGTGATGTTGTAAAAGCCGGTGTCCAGCAATACCTGGCCGCCTGATGGCGTCGTGACCACGCTCTTGCACTCCTGCAAACTGCTGTATTGACGGTGCTGCCCATCGGGCAACAAGTCAATATAGTGGTCAGATTCGTCTTTCGTATTGAAGGGCATATCACCCAGCTTGATGCGGCGCAGATATTTGATCCAGCTCACTCCCTGGACACCTGGCACAATCAAACGCAAGGGGTAACCCTGCTCCGGCCGCAGCATCTCACCGTTTTGACCATAGGCCACAAACACTTCACCCGACTTGATCAGACTCATCGGAATGGTGCGGGTCATTGAAGAGCCATCAGCCCCCTCGCCCAACACAAACTTGCCATTGACCAGGTCAGCCCCCGCCATTTCAAGCAATGTGATCAGCGGCACACCGGTGAACTCGCTGCAAGACAGCATGCCGTGCGTGTATTGCACCGTTGGCGTGGCAACATTGCCCCACTCAGCCGCCGTATTGGCACCACACTCGATGAAGTGAAAACGCGATACCGAGGGCAAGCGCATGATTTCATCGACCGTGAACACCTTGGGATTCTTCACCATGCCGTTGATCATCAAGCGGTGCTTGGAGGGGTCAATGTCCCACCAGCCTTGATGATGACGCTCAAAGTGCAGACCACTGGGTGTCACAATGCCAAACAAGGATTGCAAGGGCGCAAAAGACACCGAGGCCTGGGTAGTTTGTGTCAAACCAGGGCTCACGCGGCGCTGCACGTTGCGCTCGTATTGGGACGGCTTGCCGTATCCATCGTTGAGCGCAACACCTTGCCCTAGTCCTTTACTCCATGGTGGCAGGTTAAGGATATTCGGATCGCCACCTTCAGTGGGAACCGGATTACCTTGAGCCAACGCCGCTGGCACCGCAGCCCCAGCGGCAGCAGCAGCAAAAGCGCTTCGAATAAAGTCGCGCCGACCTTTTTTACCTTCAGCAAAGACAGTTTTGATACCGTCTTGATTCAGGAAGTTCTCAGGGGCCTTGATCAGCCTTCCTGAGCTCGAACTCTGTTCCATTCAAAACACTCCTTTTTTTGCGTTCTCTGGCTAACCAACAATTACTTGAACCGATAGTGATCGCGGTTCAGCACCGCAGATATTGAATTGATTTCCTCAGGAAACAAACCCACGTTAAGCGCCTGATCGCAGGCCTCCACCTGCCCCCTCAAGGCACTCAGCGAATTCACTTTGCCCTTGGGTCGATAAATGGCGCTTCCATCTCCCACAACCTTTTGCTGATGGCACGCGTCACATTTATGCTTCGCAATCAGGCTTTCACCCAACTTCAGGTCTGCACCTTTGTACAGCGCAGGGATGTCCTGTGCCTGTGCCGCAGTCACAAAAATCAGCGGTAGCAATAGCCTGGTCAGGGTCATGGTGGCGATCCTTCGGTTGAAATACAGGGGAACAACTCAGGTCAGCAAACAACTGACTTGGGTTACGGACAGATCGTTAGAAACGGTGGCTGTACATCAATTGCGCATTGGTTTGACTGTGGGAAATAGTCACGCCCTGTCCGCTTGTCACGGTAACGGTGGGTGCCAAAGTGAGAGAGGCATTCACCTCATCGGCATGAGAGAACTTATAACCAAACCCAAACGTGGCATGATTTGCTTCAATAGCCGGAAACAAGGCGTTAACATATGTGTCAGGCACTGGATTTGCCGATAAATTGAGACCGGCTCGAAGAGTCAACTTATCATTGGCCATCCAAGCCACACCCAAATTCAAGACGGTTTGATCACGCCAGTTTTGCGGCAAGGCAAAGCTGACTGAACCATTCCCCATAGAACTGTCATATTGAAGCTTAAAGTCCTTCATGACATCTGCCCAGCCGATGTACTTCACGTCAGCCGCGAGCAGCAAAGAAGGAGAAACTTGCCAACTGCCCCCCACAGCAAAAACTGAGGGCATTTGAAAGTCAAGTACTGTGATCTGACCATAGTCAGTCATGCCAGGCATGGACATACTGGCTGCACTGGTGGCAGTTTTCATGTCGGCGAGATGGCTCTTGAACTGATACGAAGCCCCAAGCATGACATCTTGGTTGACTTTATACGTCGTTCCAAGTGACGCACCATAACCCGTAGATTTAGCTGCGCCGGTGAAATCGTTGTTGTCGGAAAAATCGACGCGGGCTTGCGTATCCGCAGGTGCCCTGCCAAAGCCCATGGCAAGATTGCCACTACCTCCCGTAACAATAGGCGATAAGGTGCCGACCGTCCCAGCCATACGCATATCCAGCGATGCCCATAAAAACTTAAGAGAAGCAGCTACAGTCAGATTGGGATTCACCTCATAAGCAACAGGGAAAATCACATTCCCAACACCCAATTCAGATCGCACTGGTTGGCCAGTGCCAAAAGCCATGAACGAGTTGGCATCATATTCAGTGCCCATCCCCCCCTGAGCAAACATTCCAACACCATAGGTGAACTCACCGCTACGCTTGGTATACCCTAACGCAGGCATGATGTATGAATTGCCACTAGATTTGGCCTCCGGCATTCCAGGCACGCTGCTTTTCACATCAGGGCCTAGCACGCCAATAGCCAAATCCAGGCGCGACGTACCGTCAGCCATCATCCCCAGAGTTGCCGGGTTTTGCGCCATGCCTTCACCACCGTTGTCAATGGCTTGAGAAGCACCGCCCATACCGGTGGAGATGGGGCCGTAACCTTCCATCATCATGCCATTGGTGGCCATGGCCGCACCCATAGGCACAGCAAGAACAGCAGCCACAGCCACTGCGCGAAGTTTGTATTTTTGATTCATCATGATGAACATGTGGTCCGTTAGAGTTGATAAGGCGTCGCTCAGAAAGCCCCTTTGGCAGCCCGATCCATCATTTGATAGATCGTGTCACGCACCTTCATAGCCTCTTCTTTCAGCGGCGAAGGCAGCTTGCGTCCCATCTTGACCATCATGTCCATGTTCAAGGTGTAGATCCAAAGACCGTCCGCCTGTTCAACCACCGTCAGGCGGCATGGCAGGTAAGCCCCCATGGCCGGACTGAAGTCCACCATGATGCGTGCCGTTGACGGAGAGCAAAAAGAATAGACCTTCAGGAACTTCTGCTTGACACCCGTGCGGGCTTCAAGTTCTTGCGACAAAGGCAGCTCACCGACACCCTTCATGTTGCGCTCGGATGCCACCGCCACGAATGTGTCCTCAATGTCTTTGACTGTCACGCCTGGCGCAACTTTGCGCGACCAAGTGGTCGCCATAGCAATGTCGCCATCAGCTGCAATCCACTTGTCCCACATCTTGCTGGCCTCTGTGCCTGCACCATCTTCAAGCTTGCCCATCGTGCTGATGGTGCCGCAGCCGGTCAAAAATACGGCAGCCAAAAGGGGCAACCAAAGAAGTTTTCGGGTTAAAGAATTCACGTGAGGTCCTTTTTTAAGACTGAGAGGGAGTGCGCATCGCTGCGCTTGGGAAAAATCAAAGACAACCGTTGATTTGATTTTTATCAATGATCGCTTAATTAATGCTTGTCCTATATTAGGAACTACCCTAGGTATTTACAAATAAAAGCCGCTTTACGCGGCTTTTATTACCATCTGACCAGCATCTGACAGCTTATTGCAGTGGCACAGCACCAGCTAACTGACGTTTTTCGAGCGTCCACTCATGCAAAGAGCCGTCATACAGCTTGGCGTTCTTGTTGCCCAGGATTTCAGAAGCCACGAACCAGGGACCGGACGACAGATGGCCGCTGTTGCAATAACTGATCAAAGGCGCCGAGGGATCAACGCCTTGCGCGGTCATCAACGCACGATAGGTGTTGGGCGAGAGCATCTTGACGCTGGGGCCGCTGTTCTTGAACATCAGGTCAATGCTGTACAACTTGGCACCGTCAAGGTGGCCATAGCCATACACATAATCACGTTTGCTCAGACCCTGGTAGGAAGCAATGTCACGGGTATCCAGCAAGGTCGCGCTCTTGTTGGCCATGGCCTTCGCCACATCGTCCGACGTCGCATTAAATTCCTGACTGCGATCTGCCTTGGCGACCCAGGTCCCCCCACCAGTTACCGCTGGTGTCTGACTGAATTCACGTCCCTCTGCCAGCCATGCTGCCATACCCCCGTCCAGCACAGCTATGTGATCTTCGCCGTACACCTTGAATTGCCAGTACACGCGCAAAGCGTTATCCACGTCGGTGCCATCCACCCCCACGGGAACGAAGACAATGGGCTTGTCGGCGTCTACACCGTCTGCCTGCACCATTTTCTGGAAGTCCGCGCGGTCGGGGATCATGTATTTGACCTTCAGGTCTCCCACCATTCGATCAACGCGCATGGTTTTCATGTCAATCAGTTTGCTACCGGGAATGTGCCCACCTACCTCGGTCAGGACTTTTTTGCCGGTCTTGGCATCGGTATCAAATTCAGGTGCCTTAACGAACGACTTGACATCGCCGAGCACCTCCACCACCTGAACCTTGTCAAGATTGCTGGCCGGCCACTGGGTGTCCACCACCGGGCCTGGTAAAACACCTGCATGGGCGGCAGACAAGCCAAAAGCCACGAGGGTTGCTGCGGTTAGTTGAGTGATGTTTTGGGTCACGTTGTCGTCCTCTTGAACATGGGCTTGGTCAAAAGCCCCGTTGTTGAAATTGTTGGATGCGCTTGGGCAGCAAGGCGCTGCATTGGCTGAGCACATCCACGCGGCGGTCCTCGCACAACGCCGCCCAGTCCTGCGAGATGCAGCGGCGTTGCATGACAGCATCGCGGCGCTGCAGCATCTGGATGAGTTGCGGTCTGAACAGCTGCACCATAGCCGTCAGCCAGCGGGCAATGGGGGCCAGCCGCCCGGGCGTGTAAATCTGGAAATCATCAAGTTGGGCCATCACCTTGTCCGCCGGTGGCATCTGCTCGCCGGTAACCCAGGCGTTGGTACTGAACCAGCGCACGGGCTCTCCAACGGCATTGACGGACAGCGCCGCCAGGTGCATGAAACTTCCGGTTTCACGGTCATTCACAAACAGGTGAAAGTGACCGTGCTCGTGGCTGGGGTGACGATGCGAGTGGAAATAAAACCGGGTGTGGTGCACGCGGTCAACGACATCGCTTTCGGGATAGTGCGCCAGGTAAATGCCTTGCTTTGCACCAGCCATGGCCGCCAGAACCAGGTTTTGCCCCTTGCTGGCGTAATGCAGCGGCACATTGACCGCAGTCAGTGCCGCATCCATCAGGGCGCTGTCCTTGCTTTCACTCATTCGCGCAGTAGATGCTGGCTGACTGAAAGTACTGTCCGGGCTTTTTACTTGGGTGCGCAAGGATTGTCAGATGCCTTCTTTTTCTTTTTCCGGGCGGGTCCGCATGGGTTGCTAGGTGCACACGGGTTGGCCGCACCTTGGGCAGCGCTGGCTGCCGATGTGGGTGCGTCGGCAGCTAAAACAACGGGGGCGGGCACCACCATGGCCGTTGCAACCAACAAGGCGGACAGATTGTTGCTCAGAGCGTTGCGTTTTTGACTGACTGTCTTCATATGGATAAGAGCCTTTGAGAATAAAAAAGCAGGGGAGGAGAAACTATTTGTGAATCTTGGCACCGGCTACTGCCTGCTCGGCAGACACCGGCCCATGCGAGCGGCGCTCAAACCAGGCACCCAGGGCATAGATCGCAAGCAGGGCTACCACCATGATGCCCAGAATGACAGGCTCTGAAATGCCATATGCATCGGTCACCTTGTCACCGCTTTCTAGTGTTTAATTGCGTAAATTAACAATTGTATTTCTGAGTTGTGCACCTCGAACCTCACGTTTCCTCCAAACAAACGGCGCGGCTGTTTTGTTGTAGCTGGTTACAAACGCCTCGATTGCTTGTGTCAGTTGCTCGGT
>CAIVHU010000203.1 GCA_903905735.1 uncultured beta proteobacterium | reverse complement strand
GACAACATTGGCGGCTTGAAGCCCAAGGCAGCCGTCAAAAGCGCCGGAGTGGTGGTGGGCCGTGTGGAAGACATCGGGTTTGATGACAAATCTTTTCAAGCCAAGGTCACCCTGGCGCTGGAAGACCGTTACGTCTTCCCCAAAGACAGTTCGTTGAAAATTCTGACCAGTGGCCTGCTGGGCGACCAGTACCTGGGTATCGAGCCGGGTGCAGACGATAAAAATCTGGCCAAGGGCGATGTCATCAGCAGCACGCAGTCTGCCATCGTGCTGGAAAACCTCATCAGCCAGTTCCTGTTCAGCAAGGCCGCAGAACCGACTGCGCCGCCGACGACAAAATAAATATCAACCAAGGGAAATCAGCGAGTCAAGCCATGAAGAAAGAAAAAATGAATCAGGGATGGAGTCGTCTCGCATCGCTTCTTGGCGTAAGCGCGGCCGCCTTGGCCATGACCGCCTGCGCGACCGGACCCAATGCCAATCCGAAGGACCCGCTGGAGCCGTTCAACCGTGGGGTCTATGGTTTCAATGACGCCGTCGACCGCGCGGTAGTCAAGCCGGTAGCCACGGCTTACCGTGATGTGCTGCCGTCCCCAGTGCGCACCGGGGTGCACAATTTTTTCAACAATCTGCAAGATCTGTGGTCGTTTGTCAATAACACCCTGCAGCTCAAAGGCGAGGGTGCGGGCAACAGCTTCATGCGTTTTGGCGTGAACACGGCATTTGGCCTGGGCGGCCTGCTGGACATTGCCACCGAAATGCGCATTGAGCGCCATACCGAAGATTTTGGACAAACGCTGGGTTACTGGGGTGTGGGGGCTGGCCCGTATCTGGTGCTGCCTTTGCTGGGGCCATCTACTCTGCGTGACACAGTGGCCTTGCCAGTGGATATGAGCGGCAACGCCGTGTCCCACGTCAGCGATGTGCCGGCCCGCAATTCGGCGACGGTGTTGAATTTGGTGGATACCCGTGCAAGTTTGCTCAATGCCACCCAAATGTTAGGCGAGGTGGCGCTGGACCCCTATACCTTCACTCGCGATGCCTTTTTGCAACGCAGGCGCAACCAGGTCTATGACGGCAACCCGCCCTATGACGACGAGTCGGTGCCGACCAACGACAATTCTGGCCAATAGATTTTTCAAGGGGAATGACGATGAAACGACGTTTTGTACTGCAGAGCCTGCCGATTCTGGGCGCTGCTGTTTTGAGCTTACGGATGGGCCTGGCCTGGGCCGCCGACGAGGCCCCGGATGCCTTGATCAAACGACTGACCAAGGAGGCGATTGACCTCATTCAAGCCGACAAGGGTGTGCAGGCCGGTGATGTGTCGCGCATCATGGAGTTGACGGAACAAAAAGTCATGCCCCATGTGGATTTCCAGCGCATGACTGCTTCTGCGGTGGGCCCGGCTTGGCGCCAGGCCACGCCAGATCAGCGTGCCAGATTGCAAACGGAGTTCAAAACGCTGCTGGTGCGCACCTATGCCGGCGCCATGAGTCAGGCCAAGAATCTGACCTTCAGCGTCCAACCCATGCGCTCGATGCCGCAAGACAAAGAAGTGACCGTGCGCACCCTGATCAAGGGTCGCGGTGACCCGGTGCAGTTGGATTACCGCCTGGAAAGAACACCGGGCGAGGGCGCGGGCTGGAAGATTTATAACCTGAACGTGCTGGGTGTCTGGCTGGTGGACACCTACCGCAGCCAGTTTTCCGAAGAAATCAACGCCAAAGGCATCGACGGCCTGATCGCCACCCTGGCCGAGCGCAACAAAGCCAATGCGGCTGGCGATACCAAGTCTGCCAAAGGCTAAGTCGTGCTGAAGCTGCCGCCAATCCTGACGCAGACCACGGCCATGGCCTGCCTGCGCGACTTGGGTGCGGCGCTGGGCGCGCAGCCCGCCGAGGTGGTGGTGGACGCGCAGGCATTGACCCGTTTTGACTCCGCCGCCTTGGCTGTGCTGCTGGCGCTGCGTCGTGAGGCCATCAAATTGAAGAAGACCTTCACCACTGTGGGCTTGCCCGTGCGGCTGACCGATCTGGCGCGTTTGTACGGCATTGACGAGCTGCTGCCAGACTGCGGGCTCCCCCCGGTAAAATAGCGGCCCCATGCCCGCCATCTCCTTCCAGTCTGTCTCCAAAGCCTATCCTTCTCCAAACGGTCAGCACGGCAGCACCTTCCTGGCGCTGGACAACGTCAGTCTGGATATTGAACCTGGTGAATTCTTTGGCCTGCTCGGCCCCAACGGCGCCGGTAAAACCACCCTGATCACCATTCTGGCCGGGCTGGCAAAAGCCACATCGGGCAAGGTGACGGTGCTGGGCAGCGACGTACAAACCGACTACGCGGCAGCGCGACGCAAGCTTGGCGTGGTACCGCAAGAGTTGGTGTTTGACCCGTTTTTCAACGTGCGTGAAGCACTGGTATTCCAGTCAGGTTATTTCGGTGTGAAACACAACGGTGCCTGGATCGACGAGCTGCTAGAAAGCCTGGGGCTGACTGACAAGGCCAACGTCAACATGCGCGCCTTGTCAGGCGGCATGAAGCGCCGGGTGCTGGTGGCCCTCGCCCTGGTGCACAAGCCGCCGGTGATTGTGCTGGACGAACCCACCGCAGGTGTTGATGTGGAACTGCGACAGACGCTGTGGGCGTTCATCGCCAAGCTCAATCTGCAGGGCAGCACGGTGCTTCTGACCACCCACTACCTGGAAGAGGCCGAGGCGCTGTGTGGCCGAATCGCCATGCTCAAACAGGGGCGGGTGGTAGCGCTGGACACCACCAGCGCACTGCTCAAGGCCGCTTCCGGCAATGTGCTGCAGTTCAAGATTGATAGTGAACTACCCCCGTCTTTAAAGGCCGGAGCCCGTATCACAGGCCGAGTGGTGCAATACCCGGCGATTGACGCGCTGGCGATCGAACGTTACCTGGCGGCTGCCCGCGAAGCCGGACTGGTGTTGCAAGACATCGAGATCCGCCGTGCCGACCTGGAAGATGTGTTTCTGCAGGTGATGAAACAGCACCCGCACGTTGACACCTCAGCGAACGAGGTGTCCGCATGACCGGCTGGCAAATGCTTTTTTACAAGGAAGTCATGCGCTTTTGGCGCGTGGTCGGGCAAACCGTGGGCGGGCCGGTGCTCACGGCCATGTTGTATCTGCTGATCTTCGGCCATGCACTGGAGTCGCACGTCAAGGTCTATGGCCAGGTCAGCTACACCGCGTTTCTGGTGCCGGGTCTGGCCATGATGAGCCTGCTGCAAAATGCCTTTGCCAACAGCTCGTCG
>CAIVHU010000202.1 GCA_903905735.1 uncultured beta proteobacterium | reverse complement strand
GAGCCATTCTGATCAACATCCAGCACCGAATGTCAAAACGGCACCTGTAGTCATCTCGGTGCCGTTTTGCTTTGCATCTTCGCCGCCACAACCATCACGGAGCTTGACCAGCAGGCCATCAAATTCGTTGATCACACTCAGGTGACCATCGCAGTTTGGCCCTGGGCGGCGTATTCGGCAGCGAAATACAGCATGACCGCCGTTTTGAATGCCTCGGTGCCAACCTGGCGCGCCTCGGACGGCAGCAGGTTCACATCGAATCGGTGAAGTGGAATCTTGTATTCGGTCGCCATGGTGTCAAAGTTTAAAAGGTATCCAGCGGTACCAGCCCGTCATGCCAATGGCTTTTGCCCAGGCATCGACCATTTCTCGGTCATGGCTGCGGTTGGTGGAAATGGCACCGCTGATGGTCAATAGTTCCTTGCCCAGTTCCAGCACACCGGCGGCCCGATAAGGAATGGCGAAGGTGGAACGCTGGAGCAATCGGTCGGCAAACAGCGCGTAGGCCGCCACCGGGGCCAGTAACGGCACCGGCAGGGACAGGTTGCCCATGCGTTTGGACAGCAGCTGCAGGTTGTCCTGCTGCAAAAAGTCAATCCCCTCGGCCTGGAGTTCACGCAGGGAGGGATACTCGTCATAAATCCACTGGTCGATGCGCATGCCAATGGCAAAGGAGCGCAGGTTCAACAGCGCCCAATGGGTGGTCATAGCCGCAAACTCACGCAGCTCGACCTTCTCGACAAAGTTGAGTGGCTGCCCCGTTGTCAGCAAGGTTTCCACCTGCTCGATGCCTTCACCGGTTCCGGCGAAATCAAAGCGCTCATTGGGTGGCAGGTCAAACAGGCGAATGGCATACCCGGCCTGGTAAGCCACCCAGTAATCCAGCGGGTCGTTGCTCGGCCGGTACTTGAAAATGTGGGCAGGGGCACCGCCGCGGGCCATCTGCAAGGTGGCGCGCAGACCCAGGCTGCTGTCAGGCTTGAACTCCACCGGGCAACCGCTGAGCGTCTCAACCCGCTTAATGATGGCCAGGGTTTCGGGACGGAGATTTTTCATCCTTGGATTATCGTTGGCGCGGTGTGCACTTTAGGCCTGGGCCGGGCCCCTCAACGTGGTCAACCGAGTCGTTTCCACACCATCCAGCGGTCATGAAGCCCATCCAGGGTGACGTGAACTGCGTTCAAGCGCGAGGAAGCCTCGGGCAGCCGTTCCCAAAGGCCGACATCACCCATGAAGTCGAAGAAGTCCTTATCCGCCGTGCAGCCACCGACTCCTTCACCCTCGTAAACCAATAACTGCCCAGGCAGCATCGCTTGAGCTACATGCAGCGCGAACGGCTTGCTATAGGGCGGCCAGGTCAGCAGGATGGCACCGAACCGTGCTGACACAAAGGTGCTGGCGTCACCCAGGGCATCCTGCTGGTACACCGCGCTGATGGGGTAACCCTGACCTTCAGCGCGGGGCTCCCGGAAATCACAGCAATCAACCGCGAAGGTGGGCACCCCCAGCCTGGTCAATTCTCTGGACAAGTAGCCCGAACCGCACCCGGCTTCGAGGACAAGCCCGACGGGTTGAAGCAGTTCAGCCAGGATGGCCATCACTTCTGCGCTGGCGACGACATAACCGAAGTCCCGGCGGAATTGGCGACGGTAGGCAAACTGACTTTCGATTTGGTCAACATCCAGCAAGACCGAGCCATCGGCATCCCACAACCAGATGCCCAGTTGAGCGTACTGGGCGACTGTTTGGAATGGGAGGAGCGCGGACGGCTCAGGTTGAACGGTTACGCTGCCGACTGGCATGCTGATTCAGTTGTGTGGTTGAAAGTTGTCTTGTCCATCATGGCATTGTGTCGGCAGATGATTTGGGTAACGGGTGGTCAGTGATAGCGCTGATGGGCTCATGCCCAGGAGATGCCATGCCAATAACCGAAGATGCGCTGATATGCTTCACACCTATGCAAATCCCAGAGCGCTATCTCCAGAAAATCAATCCTTTGGTGGCCCATGCCCGCAGTCTGGTTGAAAAAGGCGAGACGCTGGCGGCGCTGGCGTTTATTGGCAATTTGACCAACGACCAGGTCATCCCGATGGTGCTCGACGACAGCTCGGACGAGGCCAAGGACAGCAGCGCCCAGGGCATAAGCAGGGCAGCAGCCATGCTGGAGGCCGATTTCATCTTTCAGGTGAGGGAGGCCTGGATGCTGCCGCAGCGGTATGTGAACCGTCACCAAGAAATTTTGGAAGAATATGGCTCCGTTGGCGCATCACCCTACGCTCAGGATATTGCGGCGTTTTCGCTTGAAACCACCCATGGCACCTGGATTGCTACGGTTCCGCTGAAAGCCAAGCCACCCTTCAAGAAGCGCCGGACGTTTGGTGCGGTGGAGTTTCAGCACATGCCACAAGTGGAAGGTCGGTTTGTTGGACTCCTGCCGAGCAAGAAAAACGAAAGCGGCGCGCTGCATTGAGGGGGTAAATCCGCTGGCTTGGCGCAAATCTATGCATGAGGGCTGCACCAGCCGGCACCAACTTTGCGCCCAATTGTGAACAAAGAGATGCAAAGCATTGCATTTTCATTGCCTGCAATCGGCGGGTGCTTGAACGTTTGCCGGCCAGTTCCAACCAATATGCTTATTTTTTGAGCACGCGCCGCCACTCCAGGCTAGGCGTCGGGTTGCGGACTTGTCCTGCGACTTGTCCACAACCTTGGGCACGGGATTTGGGGACAAGGGCCGCATGCCCCTAGCCCTGCCCTTTACCCACAACTATTTTCATCCAGATCGTGCTGAGCCGAGCACGAATCCGGCGCACATCATTTGCAAACAAGCATAGCCCTGCCACATGAGCTGATGACCAGGCGGGGGATCATTGGCTCGGCCAAGGTAACCT
>CAIVHU010000201.1 GCA_903905735.1 uncultured beta proteobacterium | reverse complement strand
GCATTTCGCCCGGCGCGCTGACATAGACCGCAAACAGTTCCCTGACCACCACCTGCGCCTGCCCAGTGGTGGCTGCCACCTGCGGGTGCCGGTACAGGTGCTGCAACAAAAATGCCTTCAAGGCCTTGGACTGTTCGCGCATCACCGGCCCGAACTGAACCAGAGGCGGCAGGCAACGCACCGCCTGCACGTCCACAGGCCGGGCGGCCTCCAGCGCGGCCTGAGTGGCGGCAATCACGTCATAAACCTGGCTGCTCAGCATGCGCCGGATCGACTCATACAGCAGGCGGCGGCCCTGATGCTCATCGGCCAGATGCGGGTGATCAGCCAGCGTTTGAACCCGGTACTGGTCAAACAAGCTCACCTCCTGCAACTGCTCCAGCGTCAGCAACCCGGAACGTACACCGTCGTCAATGTCATGCGCGTTGTAGGCAATCTCGTCCGCCAGGTTGCACAACTGCGCTTCCAGACTGGGTTGCTGGTGGTCCAGAAAACGCCGTCCCACGCCGTTGGGTTCTTCCAGTTCAAGCGCTTGCGCCTGCGCACGCGAGCAGTGTTTCAAGATGCCTTCGCGGGTCTCGAAGGTCAAGTTCAGCCCATCAAATTCAGGGTAGCGCTCTTCCAGTTGATCGACGATGCGCAGGCTTTGCAGGTTGTGTTCAAACCCGCCAAAGTCGGCCATGCACTCGTTGAGCGCGTCCTGCCCGGCGTGGCCAAACGGGGTGTGGCCCACATCATGCGCCAGCGCAATCGCTTCGACCAGGTCTTCATTGAGCCCCAAGGACCGCGCGATGGAGCGCCCCAGCTGCGCCACTTCCAGCGAGTGCGTCAGCCGAGTGCGAAACAGGTCACCCTCGTGGTTGAGAAAAACCTGGGTCTTGTACACCAAGCGGCGAAACGCCGAACTGTGCACGATGCGGTCGCGATCGCGCTGGTACTCGGTGCGCGTGGGCGGCGGGGCTTGTGGATAGCGCCTGCCGCGCGACTGGGCAGGATCACAGGCATAAGGGGCCAGTAGCATGTTTATATAACGTAAAAAGAGCTGCTAGCCCTTTATCAATAAGAACTAGCAGCTCTCTTATTTGAAGCAAGAATATCAGTGCAAATACTGCCGATGGCCTTTCAGGTTTTGCTCGCAGCGGTTCAGCCACGGTTCAGCCAGGTAACCAATCTGCGCGTCGTTGTTCAGGATGCGTTGCATGATACGCGCCTACTCGGCACGGGCGAACAGTCAACCAGCAATTGCCGCGCCTAAAGCTAAAAGCACCGCGACTGTTGTTGACCATCCGTTTGAGTGTCCTTACAATTTCCAATTTTGAAAGGATTCATCATGGCCGAATCAGCAATCACATCCAAAGGGCAGACGACCGTGCCTGCAGATGTTCGCGCTAGCCTTGGCGCTGTGCCAGGTACACGCTTGGTCTGGAGCACCATGTCAGACGGACGAGCCATTGTGCGTGTGAAAAACAAGTCCATCCTCGACATGGTCGGGATGTTGAAACCGGCACCTGGCAAGCATGTTTCAGTTGAAGAAATGAACCCCTGGCGGTAAAGCAAATCCATGGCCGCATTGGATACCAACGTTTTGGTTCGCCTGATTGTCGAAGACGATCCGGTGCAAGTTGCCAGCGCAAAGAAGCTGCTCGCCAAATGCATCCTGGAGAACGAAACGCTCTTTGTCCCAATTACCGTCTCGCTCGAACTTGAGTGGGTTTTGCGCTCCAGCTTCGGTTTCAGCAAACCCCTGGTCATCGAAGCGCTGTCGCGCATTTTGACGGCGGTAGAACTTTCTTTTGAATCCGAAAGCGCGCTTGAAATAGCTCTGGTGAACTACGAACAAGGCACCGCAGACTACTCAGATTATTTGCACTTGGCGTTGGCAGAGAAAGTCAATGCACAACCCTTGTGGACCTTCGACAAGGCAGCCTCCAAGGCCATTGGTGCCAAACTACTCGCCTGACCGTCGGCTTGTTCAGCCATGCTCGACCCGAATGAACTCAGTCGTTGTTTTTTAGTCATAAAAATAGCTGCTGGCCCTTATTGATAAAGGGCGAGAAGCTATTTATATCAGAGCACTCAGGTCAATGCAGATACTGCCGCTGACCTTCCAGGTTTTGCTCGCAGTGCATCAGCCACGGCTCGGCCAGATAACGAATCTGCGCGTCGTTGTTCAGGATACGCTGCATGATGCGGGTCTTCTCGGCGCGCTGCTCGGGTTGTAGTTGATCGGTGCTGGCCCGTGCGCGCAGTTGTTCGATCAGCACCGCGCAAGCGCCTTCAAAGCGCACCACCTGCTCCCAGTCTTCAGATTTAGCGGCATCCAGCATACGGGCGCTGCTGTCTTCGATGGCTTTGTAATAGTCGATAAGAATTTGTGACATTTTTGGCTCCAACGATTACATCACTCGGCCGACAACACTTGGGTCGCTACCGATCTGCTTCCAACCTTGCGCAATGGGTTCAATCACTCGTATGACATCTGCCAGCGCCACATCGTCGTTGTGCAAATTAGCATGCGTCAGGCGCACCACGCAGTAGCCGTAGAGGCCATTGAGGTTTTGCGCCAAGTCACCGCCATGCGCTAAATCCAAGGCAGGCTTGAGCGCCTCGTCAATCATGCGAACCGCCCGCGTAAGTTGACGCCCCTTCGTCACCACATCACCACGCGCCATCGCGGCGCGTGCAGAACCTACGGCCTGCAGCAGGCCCTCAAACAGCAGGTTGACCAATTGGTGCGGGTTAGCTTCGCTCACGGCGGTCTCCACACTGACGCGTTGGTAGGCCGAAGCTGATCGATGATTAACTGAAGTAAACATGGTGGCATCCATTTTGTTTGTTACTTTAGTTATCGGCATGGCAGCGTGCAACTCAAGCAATTTAGGCGAAAAAAGTCAACTTTATGCCGTGGTTTTGTTCCACTGCGCAACCTGCTGGGTCACATACGAATTGAGTGCATTCAGTGATGCCATCTGGGCATCCAGTGCGCTGTAGCGTGCGCGCAAACGGGTCTCATACAAGGTGGCTGCGTCGTTCACCTTGGTCTGCGCCGCAGTATTTGATGTCAGTGCATTTTGCAATGCCTTGGTTTCGTTGGTCACCGAGCCCCCACTACCCAGCACACCTTGCCCCAGCGTCTGGAACTTCAGGGCAAATCCGTTGGTCAGCGGGTTTTTGTTGTTGTTTGTAAAAAGCTGCTGCAAACTGGTGCCGTTGTTCGCTGCGGCGCTCAGCTTGACTGTATTGATGGTTAGCGAGCCATCCAATTGCTGCTCAATTCCGACGTCCGAGAGATATTGTGAAGATGCACCCAGGCTGCTGGACCCCAACATGCTGCGCAATACATTTTGCAAACCCACCACCACTGAATCCCCCTGGAACAGCCCCGCCGTCTTGGTTGCTGCGTCATACTTGGTCAGGCCTACCAGATTCGCATTGAGGGTGTTATAGGCGGTCACAAAGTCATTCACATTTTTGACCGCTGGGGTCACGTCCTCACTGATCGTCATGGTGAGCGGCGATTTGGCTTCTGTGCTCAACCCGTAATTGGTGGTGGTCGTGGCCACCAGATTGATGGTAACCCCCGGAAGGTTGTTGGTCAGCGTGTTGGTGGCCGAGGTGACGGCCAGCCCGTTGATGCGCGCCTTGGCGTCTTGCCCATACTGCACCGGTATTCCTGCCGCAGCCATACCTGTGGTCTTGGTGGCAGTTGTGCCCGGGTCAAACACAAGGCCAGCCAGTGCGGCGTCACCCGAAGTCACTTTAAAACCAGTTGCCGCGCCAGTCGTCTTGGACGTCAGCAACAGCCGCTCGTTGGTGCCATCGTTGAACACCGAAGCGGTCACCCCGGTGTTGGCAGCATTGATTTTGGTGGCAATGTTAGCAATGGTGTCGGTAGCCAGAACCGTCACATTCACGCTGGCTGCCGTGCCTGGCGTGAAGCTGGTACCACCCGTCGCCCAAGTACCCAACTGCAGGGTCAACGTACCTGCGCCTGGCGTTGTGCCCGGCGGCAAAGCCGCGGATGACACCGACTGCTGCTGCGCCAACTGGTCTACATCGAGGCTGAGCGTCGTGGCACTGGCCGTGCCTGTTGCTGTGATGGTGGCAGCATTGCTGTTGGACGACGTGGCAGTGCGAGCCCCCCAGGTGGTTGGGTCGGCAATGCGGGTGGCCACATCGGTCAGCGCCGAGAACTGCGACTGCACCTGCCCAAACGAAGAAATCTGGTTTTGGACATTGGTAGCCTGCAGTGTCAATGTGGTCAGCGGCTGTTTTTCCAGCGCAACCAACTGCGACACGATGCTGTTGACATCCAATCCACTGCCAATACCGATCGATGAAATGGTGGCCATAACTGCCTCCTATGTAAACCAAACAACCAAGATTATCGTCAGCGCGCGCCCAGGGCAAACAGCCCAGATAGCCTGCCATTCACACGCATTTTGCGCGCCTATCGGCCTCGGTTTGACCGACTCATGTAGGCATATCGACAAAACCACTCACAAGTTAACCCCCAAGTTCTACTTGTTGCAGGTGCAACTCTTGATCCACCCCTGCGTTCGCGAAATCAATCTACGTCATTGATTCAGAAAATATAGCTGCTTGCCAATATTGAATAAGGGTCACCGGCATTTCGTGAATAAAAAAGGCGACAACAGAAAACTGTCGTCGCCTTTGACTGCAAACCCCGGCCACCCGAGCCGGGATCAATCCATACCCGCGTCCTTTAACGCAACAGCGCCAGCACACCTTGTGGCAACTGGTTGGCCTGCGCCACCATCGCTGTACCGGCTTGCTGCAGCACCTGGGCGCGTGACAAGTTAGCCGTTTCTGCGGCAAAGTCGGCATCTGTAATCCGACTTTTTGATGCCGACAAGTTCTCCGAAGTGGTTTGCAGGCTAGCCACCACCGAGGTAAAGCGGTTTTGAATAGCACCCAGCGAGGCGCGCGAAGCATTGACCGTGCTCAATGCGCCGTCAATGGTGCCCAGAGCAGCCGTGGCCG
>CAIVHU010000200.1 GCA_903905735.1 uncultured beta proteobacterium | reverse complement strand
AGTGTTTTGGCCAGAAAACCTACAACGGCGTGGCGCTGATCTCGCGCACACCAGCCACTGAGGTGGTCAAGAACATTCCCGGCTTTGACGACGACATGGCGCGCGTCATCAGTGCCACCGTTCCCCTTGGTGCTACGCCTGCCAAAGACTCTTCAAATGAGAGCAGTGCGCCCTTTCAGGACAAGGGCTTGCGGGTGATTTGTGCCTATTTTCCCAACGGTCAGGAGCCGGGCAGCGACAAGTTTGAATATAAGCTGGCCTGGCTGGACGGCTTGCGCGCCTGGCTGCGTGGTGAGCTGCTCGTCCATCCGAATCTGGTGCTGATGGGCGACTACAACATCACCTTTGACGATGCCGACGTGTGGGACCCCGAAGGCATGCGCGACCAGATCCATTGCACCGATGAAGAACGCTACCACCTGCAGGCGCTGATCGCGCTGGGTCTGACGGATGCGCACCGGATATTTCCTCAACCGCCCAAAAGTTACTCCTGGTGGGACTACCGCGACATGGCGTTCCGGCGCAACCGGGGCATGCGCATTGACCATATTCTGGTCAGCAAGGCGCTCAAGCCGTTGGTCAGTGCCTGCCACATCGACAAAACCCCGCGCAAAAATGAGCGCCCCAGCGACCACGCGCCGGTGGTGGTGGACCTGGCGCTGAATGCCACTTGAACACGCCAGTGCAAAGCCCCCAAATTGACAGACTGTCAACTGAACGTTACATTAATAACCGATCAGTCATTAATTCATGCCCTTGTCTCTCGCCACAGATGCCACCCTGACAGATGCCCATGCCCGCCGCGCCCGCCGCAAGGACGCGCGGCCCGGGGAACTGCTGGCTGCCGCGCTGGACCTGTTTGTCGAAAAGGGTTATGCCGCCACCCGCGTCGAAGAAGTCGCTACCTTGGCGGGCGTCTCCAAAGGTACTTTGTTCCTGTACTTCTCCAGCAAAGAAGAGCTGTTCAAGGCGGTGGTGCGCGAGCACATCTCGGGCCACTTTGCCACCTGGAGCGAAGAAATCGAACATTTTGAAGGCAGTTCGCAGGAGATGTTGCGCTACTGCCTGCACAGCTGGTGGGAGCACATCGGTGCCACCAAGGCCTCCGGCATCCCCAAACTGATGATGAGCGAGGCGCGCAATTTCCCCGAACTTGGCGCGTTTTACCAGCAGGAGGTGATGCGACCAGGCAGCGAACTGATTGCGCGCATCCTGCAGCGGGGCATCACGCGCGGCGAATTCCGGCAGATGGACCTCAAGTACGGTGTATATATGGTGCTGGCACCGCTTCTGTTTTTGTCCATGTGGATGCACTCGCTGGATGCCTGCTGCGACCCGGAGTCGCGGATCGAACCTGAAAAATACCTGGCCACGCAGTTGGACATGCTGCTGTCTGGCTTTAGCGCAGGGGATGCCCACCCCGCCAGCCCATCCTCTCTTATCTCGGAGCACTGAACTGCATGAAACCCTGGCTCAAATGGACCGTTGTCGGCGTGGTGATCGCGCTCATGGCGGGTGGCACCTTGCGCACGCTGTCTGCCCGCAAAGACAAAGCGGCGGCGCTGGAGGCCCAACAGATCGCCCAGAAAACCCAGGTATCCATTGACCTGTTGCCCACGGACCTGATCACCGTGACCCCGCGCCAGTTGCCGCTCAACGTGGCCATCTCAGGGGCCATCAACGCGGTCAATACCGCCATGATCAAGGCCCGTGTGGCCGGTGAATTGCGCGGCCTGACCGTGCGTGAAGGTGACCAGGTACGGGCCGGCCAGGTGCTGGGCCAGATCGACCCCACCGAGCCCGACGCGCGCCTGCGCCAGGCGCGCCAGCAGGCCCAGGCCGCCAAGGCACAAGTGGACATCGCCCAGCGCACACAAGACAACAACGTCGCCCTGGTGGCGCAAGGTTTTATCTCCCCCACGGCCCTTGTGTCCTCGCAAGCCAATCTCGCTGCGGCGCAAGCCAACTACGCCGCCGCCCAGTCTGCAGCTGACCTGTCAGCCAAAAACCTGAGCGATACGGTGCTGCGCGCGCCCATCAGCGGCTTTGTGTCGCAGCGCCTGGCCCAGCCGGGCGAGCGTGTGGCGATTGACGCGAGGGTGGTCGAAATCGTGGACCTGAGCAGCATGGAGATGCAAGCCGAGCTCAGCACTGCCGACGCGATGCAGGTCAAGGTGGGCCAAAAGGCGTTGCTGCATGTCGAAGGGCTGGCGCAGCCGCTGTCTGCCAGCGTGGCGCGCATCAACCCCAGCGCCTCGGTAGGCAGCCGCGCGGTGCTGGTGTATCTGGCGCTGGCACCCGGCAGTGATCTGCGCAACGGTCTGTTTGCCGAAGGCCTGCTTGCCACCGGCACGCTTGACACGCTGGCCGTGCCCCTGAGCGCGGTGCGCACTGACAAGCCCAAACCCTATGTGCAGGTGGTCACAGGCGATCATGTCCAGCATATGGATGTTAATCTGGGCCCGCGTAGTGAGGTGAACGATCAGACCCTGGTGAGCATCAGCGGGGTGCCGGAGGGCACCACAGTGATCTCTGGCACGGTCGGCATCCTGCGAGAAGGCACCCTGGTCAAACTGACTGCCCCGGCGCAAGGGGCACGTTGAATGTGGTTTACCCGAATCAGCCTGAACAACCCGGTTTTTGCCACCATGATGATGCTGGCCCTGGTGGTGCTGGGCCTGTTTTCCATGCAGCGTCTGCAGGTGGACCAGTTTCCCAACATCGACTTTCCGGTGGTGGTGATCAGCACCAGCTACCCCGGCGCCTCGCCTGAAATCGTTGAGAGCGAAGTCACCAAGAAGATCGAAGAAGGCGTCAACGCCATCGCGGGGATCAACGCCCTGACCTCGCGGTCCATGGAAGGTCAATCGGTGGTCGTCGTCGAATTTGGACTGTCTGTGGATGGTCGCAAGGCAGCCGACGATGTGCGTGAAAAAATGGCCTCAATCCGGCCACTGCTGCGCACAGAGGTGAAGGAGCCGCAGGTGCTGCGCTTTGACCCGGCGAGCCGCTCCATCTGGTCGGTGGCAGTGCTGCCCGACGACAGCGTTCAGGGCCACGCCATGAGTCAGGTGGCGTTGACCGACTGGGCAGATCAGGTCCTCAAAAAACGTCTCGAAAACGTGCACGGGGTCGGCTCGGTCACGCTGGTGGGCGGCAGCCAACGTGAGATCAACATCTACCTCAACCCGCAAGCGCTCGAAGCCTTTGGCATCACGCCGGACCAGGTGGCCACCGCCGTCGCCAATGAAAATCAGGACTACCCGGCAGGCAACATCCGCTCCAAAGACCAGGACCGGGTGATCCAGATTGCTGCCCGTATGAAGCGCCCTGAAGATTTCGGGGGCATCATCATCACCCGCAAGAATGGCGCGCCGGTGCGTGTTGATCAGGTGGCGAAAGTCTCCGACGGCGCGCAGGAGGTGGAGAGTCTGGCTCTCTACAACGGCAAGCGCACCCTGCTGCTCAACGTGCAAAAGGCGCAGGACGAAAACACCATTGCGGTGGTGGACAGCCTGAAGCAGACGCTGGCAACCATGCAGACTCAGTTGCCGCCAGGGGTCAAACTGGCCGAGATCACCGACAAATCCAGGCAGATCCGTGTGTCAGTCAACAATGTGCGCGAGACACTCCTGGAAGGTGCAGCGCTGACCGTGCTAATTGTGTTTTTGTTCCTGAACTCATGGCGCTCCACCATCATCACCGGCCTGACCCTGCCGATTGCGCTGATCGGCACTTTCTTCTTCATGAACCTGCTGGGTTTCACCGTCAACCTGATCACCATGATGGCGCTGAGCCTGTGTGTCGGTTTGCTGATTGACGACGCCATCGTGGTGCGCGAAAACATCGTGCGCCATGTGCAGATGGGAAAAGGCGCGTTTCAGGCCGCATTGGATGGTACGCAGGAAATTGGTCTGGCCGTGTTTGCCACCACGCTGTCCATCGTCGGGGTGTTTTTACCGATCGGCTTCATGGGCGGGATCATTGGCAAGTTCTTCCATGAGTTTGGCCTGACGATTGTGGCGGCAGTGCTGATCTCGATGTTTGTCAGCTTCACGCTGGACCCCATGCTGTCCTCCATCTGGCACGACCCGAGCATTGAGGCCCACGGCAAGCGCCATGCCCCGGTCACTTTTTACGACCGCACCATCGGCCGAATCACCGCCCTGTTTGACCGGGCTACCGACGGTCTCGTCGAGCTTTACCAAAGCATCCTTCGCCGGGCACTGAAGCACAAACTTGGCACCATCGGCCTTGCCTTGCTGGTCTTTGGCACCAGCATCGCCATGGTGCCCCTGCTGGGCACGGAGTTTGTGCCCAAGTCCGACTTCTCTGAAACCAGCCTGACCTTCAACACCCCGGTAGGCTCATCGCTGGAGGTCACGGAGGAACGCGCACATCAGGTGGAGGCCATCATCCGCGCCTTCCCCGAGGTGAACTACACCCTGACCACCATCAACACGGCCGATGCGCCGGGCAAAATTTACGCCGCCATTTACATCCGGCTGGTGGACCGCCATTTGCGTAGCCGCAGTCTGGAGGATATGGCCACCCTGATGCGCCAGCGTCTGCGTCAGGTACCGGGCATCGCCGTGACCCACGTCGGCCTGCTCGACCCGGTGGGTGGGCAAAAGCAGGTCTCGTTCTCCATTCAGGGTGCCGACATGGGCGAGTTGTCGCGCCTGAACACGCTGGCCTTGGAAAAAATCAGGACGGTGCCGGGTCTGGTGGATCTGGATTCGAGCCTCAAGCCCGACAAACCGACACTGGACGTGCAGGTCAACCGCGAAGCGGCCTCCGACCTGGGACTGAGTGTGGCCCAGATTGGTAATGCGCTGCGAACCCTGGTCGCCGGGCAAACCGTGGGCAACTGGCGCGCGCCCGACGACCAGACCTACGACGTGAACGTGCGCCTGTCGCCGCAAGCGCGCAATCAGGCCGCTGACATGAATAACCTGCCTTTTGCGCTGGCCAACAATGCCGACGGCAGCACCCGCGTGGTGCGCCTGAGCCAGGTGGCCACCGTGGTCGATTCCACCGGCTCCAACCAGATCAACCGGCGCGACATGACCCATGAGGTGGCTATCTCTGGCAATACCTCAGGCCGTTCGGTCGGCGAGGTGTCTGCCGACATCAGGGTGGCCATGGACAGCATCGCCATGCCGCCGGGCTACAGCTACAAGTTCAGCGGTTCCACCAAAGACATGGCCGAAGCCTTTGGCTACGCGGTGTCGGCACTGGTGCTGGCCATCATCTTCATCTACATGATTCTGGCCAGCCAGTTCAAGAGCTTCTTCCAGCCGCTGGCACTCATGACCGCGCTGCCGTTGACGCTGATCGGTGTGGTGCTGGCGCTGATGATGTTCAACTCCGCCCTGTCCATGTTTTCTTTGATCGGGTTTGTCATGCTGATGGGCTTGGTCACCAAAAACGCCATTCTGCTGGTGGACTTTGCCATTCGTGCACGTGAACCCACGGTGGATGCTGACGGCAACGCCCTGCCCGGGCTGCCTCGCCATGAGGCCCTGCTGCTGGCCGCCCGGGTGCGCTTGCGCCCCATCTTGATGACCACCCTGGCCATGATTTTCGGCATGGTGCCACTGGCGTTTGCCTTGTCAGAAGGCTCGGAGATGCGCGCGCCGATGGGCCAGGCCGTCATCGGCGGTGTCATCACCTCATCGCTGCTGACCCTGGTGGTGGTGCCGGTGATGTATTGCTACATGGACGATCTGGCGCAGTGGCTGCGCAAAACCTCCGGGCCAAAACGGCCGCAGGCAAGTGCTACAACCGCAGGTTAAGGCAAGGTAAATCCCGGTAAAACCAATGACCACGAGCCAAGCCTGCAATCCATGCCAGTTAAAATTGACAGACACAAAACTATACCCCCAGGAGTACAAAATGAAATTGCATGATGTCGAACAAGCCCGCTTCAACATGATCGAGCAACAAGTCCGCCCGTGGGACGTGTCTGATAGTGCTGTGCTGCAACTGCTCTCAGATGTGAAGCGTGAGGACTTTGTGCCGCGCAGTTACAAAGCCATGGCGTTCGCCGACATGGCCATTCCCCTGCCCGGCCAGCAGGTCATGCTGGCCCCGCGCCTGCAAGCGCGCCTGCTGCAGGACGCTGCCGTGCAGCCTACCGACAAGGTGCTGGAGATTGGTACCGGCAGTGGTTTCACCACCGCCTTGCTGGCGCGCCAGGCGCAGCGCGTGATCTCGCTGGAGATCAACCCCGAACTCGCCGACCTGGCCCGCGCCAACCTGCAGCGCGCCAACATCCACAACGCAGAAGTGCGTTGTGCCGACGGTGCCCTGGGTGCCGCCGCCGAAGCCCCGTTTGACCTGATTTTGCTGGGTGGTTCGGTGGCGGAGGTACCGCCAGCGCTGCTGAGCCAGCTCAAGGTAGGTGGCCGCCTGGTGGCCATCGTGGGCGAAGAGCCCATCATGCACGCCCGGGTCATCACCCGCACCAGCGACACCCAATTCAAAACTGACGAAAAATGGGACGATAACGCCCCACCTTTGGTCAACTTTCCTCAACCCTCTGCCTTTAAATTCTGACCATGATCACTCAAATCCGCCCCTCTCAGCTCGCTGCATGGATCGAATCCGTGAAGGAATTTGGCAGCCCGGCCGTCCTGGACGTGCGCGAACCCTACGAACTGCGCATGGCCAGCATCAAGGCCGACGGCTTTGAGCTGATCACCATCCCCATGGGCGTGATCCCGCCCCGGCTGAGCGAACTCAAGCCGAGCCAACCGATTGCCTGCATGTGCCACCACGGCGGGCGCAGCATGCAGGTGGCCTCCTTTCTGAAAGCACGCGGCTTTGAGCATGTGGCCAACATTGCCGGCGGTATCAATGCCTGGGCAGCCGAGCTTGACCCCACCGTGCCCCGCTATTGACTCCCCTTCACAGACTGCCACATCATGAAAACCTTGCGCCTGCTCCCCCTCGCACTGGCACTATCCAGTGCACTGGCATTGCCTGCCCAGGCGCAGAGTTTGCTGGACTTGTACCAATCGGCCAAAGGCTTTGATGCCAACTACCAATCGGCCAAGTCACTGTTTGATGCCAATGTGGCCAAAGGTGAGCAGGCCAAGGCTGGCCTGCTGCCCAGTGTTGGTCTGGCTGCGGGTATCAACCGCGCCAACGTCGACAGCAATATCCCCTCGTTTGAAACCAGCTTTGGCAACCAGTCTGCGGCGGTCAACGCCTCCCAGCCCCTGTACCGCCCGGCCAATGTGGCCACGGCCAAACAAGGCGAAAAACAAGCCGAGCTGGCACAGGCTCAGTTGACTGCGGCCGGCCAGGATCTGATAGTGCGCGTCAGCCAGGCCTACTTTGACGTGCTAGGTGCGCAAGACAATTTGAATTTCATCCATGCCCAGAAGGCCGCCGTGGCGGAGCAGCTGGCATCCGCCAAGCGCAATTTTGAAGTCGGTACCGCCACCATCACTGACACCCGCGAAGCACAGGCGCAATACGACCTGGTACTGGCGCAGGAAATAGCGGCTGACAATGACCTGCACGTCAAAAAAATAACACTTGACCAGGTCACCGGCCAGTCTGGCTCTGCGCCCAAGCCCCTGCTGACACCCGTCAACCTGCCACTACTGAGCCCCACCGATGCGTCCGCCTGGGTGAGCCAGTCTGAGGAGGTTAGCCCCACCATAGTTCAGGCCCAACTGGCTCTGGACATCGCGAAACTCCAAACCCGCATCGCTCAGGCAGGCGGCAAGCCCACGTTGGACCTGGTAGGCAGTTACGCTGTAACGCAAAACAATGGCTCATCCAACACCACTTTGGATTACCGCACCAATGTGACCTCGGTCGGCTTGAACTTCAACCTGCCCCTGTTCGCTGGCTATGCCATTCAGAATCAGATCAAGCAGGCCGTGGCACTGGAAGAAAAATCACGTGCCGACCTGGATGCCGCCAAGCGTGGCGTGGCACTGGCCACCCGTAGTGCCTTCTTCGGCGTGCAATCCGGCCTGAGCCAGGTCAAGGCACTGGAAGCGGCTGAAGCCTCCGGCCAGAGCGCGCTGGATGCTACAAAATTAGGTTACCAAGTGGGTGTGCGCATCAACATCGACGTGCTCAACTCGCAAAGCAATCTGTACAACACCAAGGCCAACCTGGCCAAGGCACGCTATGACGTCTTGATGGGCAACCTGAAACTGCGCCAGGCCAATGGTTCGCTTCAGGAGGGCGACCTCAACACGGTGAACGCGCTGCTGGCGAAATAGGCTCGCCATTGACAAAAAGGCCCCGGTGCATCCTCAGGCGCCGGGGCCTTATTTGCTTTCAGCCAGAATAGGCCCCTATTTCGCGCCAATTGAAACAAGGCCATGCACCTCCAAGTCAAAAAAGTTCACCCGGTATGGGTTTTGGCGCTACTCACCGTCGCGGCAACCATCCTGTCCGTCATTTTGCTGATTCTGGGACTGCGAGACCGTGAACTCGGACATGCCAATCTGGAGATGAAATCGCTCACCGAAATGCTGATGGAACAGACAGAACAAAACTTTGATTCTGCTGATCTGACACTTCAAGGCATACAGGAGAGACTGGCAACCACCTTTGGCAGGCAGTTTGCTCTGGATAGTTTGCCAATTCATTTGCTTTTGAGCAGCCGGGCGTCCGGCACGAGGCAACTGCGGGCCATCTTCATCGTGGATCCCAATGGTGTCGTGGTCAATTCCTCGGCAGAGTTTCCGGCAAAAAATGTTTCCGTAGCAGACAGGAACTATTACAAAGCTTTGCTACAAGACCATTCTGGAGCGCTTTTTATCGACAAGCCTGTTCGCAGCCGCGCAGACAACCAATGGACGTTGCACCTTTCTCGACCATTGCTTGGTGAAGATGGCAAACTGGTCGGCGTGGTGGTGGCGGTGATGGGCATTACGCAACTCGAGCAACAGTACACCATCATCAAGCTCGACTATTCACGCCCCATTGGTATCTACATGGCCGACGGGACGCTGGTGGCGTCTCTGCCGCATCGTGACGACTTGATTGGCGAGAAGGCACCAGAGCTGACCCATGAACGCTTGCCCACCAAAACAAAAGAAATTGTCTCCATTCAGCACACCAGTGGTGACGGCGCTCATGTCAAGCTGTCAGTTGGCCGTCTGGAAGACTATCCATTACTGCTTAGCGTGACAGAAGACGACGACCTGGCACTGGCATCATGGCGCGAAACGGCCATCCCCATAGCAAGTGGCGGTATTCTGGTGAGCCTCTTCACGGTTATCGTGGCCGTCTTTCTGATCGGTAAATTGAGAAGCCGCGAGTTGCTGGCGAATGCTCTTGAGGCTGCCAATGACCTGTATGAACAGACCGTTGACTCCGTCATGGATGCCATCGTGGCTGTGGACGAGGCGCGGCGTATCGTCCTGATCAATCCGGCGGCGGAAAAGATGTTTGGATATACGGCAAGTGAATTGATGGGTGAAGATTTCGAAAGACTGATGCCTGAACGCGTGCGTAAGCCGCATGCTGAACACGTCAATCAGTTTGCCGCATCTGACGAAGGCTCGCGGGCCATGGCACCGCAAATGGAGATTACAGGTTTGCGCTCCAACGGTGAAGAATTTCCCATCGAGTCAACGATATCGAGGTCTATGGTCGGCGGACGGCTGCAGATGACCGCCGTGCTGCGCGATGTGACGGACCGGCGCCGAGCACAGCGTGAATTGCAGCAGGTCAACAAGCAACTGCGTCAGTTGACATCATCCTTGCAATCCGTCCGGGAGCAAGAGCGTAAACGGCTTTCCAGCGAGTTGCACGACGATCTCGGCCAACAACTGACCGGGCTCAAACTGAGCCTGTCGTGGTTGACCAACCGCCTGCGCGACGGGCGTGCAGCCACGCTGGACATGGTCGATGAAATGCGCGAGCAGGTCAATACAGCCATTGGGTCGGTGAGGCGGATCTCTACAGAGCTCAGACCGCTTGTGCTTGAGGACCTTGGGTTTGAAGAAGCCATTGCCTGGCATTGCCAGGAGTTCGAGAAGCGCAGCAAAATCAAGGTCGTACTCAACTTGCCGGCCGCACATGATGTCATTGGGGATGACCTGATGACTGCACTGTTTCGCATCGTGCAGGAGTCGCTAAACAACGTCGTCAAACACGCGCACGCCACACAGGTCAACATTGACCTGGTTGCGCGCCAGGACCAACTGGTGATGACCATCGCCGACAACGGACAAGGCGTGGCTTACCCCGTGCGGGACGGTGGCATTGGCCTTGTGAGCATGCGCGAACGCGCCCTCTCGATCGGTGCCGAATTCCTGGTCAACAGCGTGTCAGGCCAAGGAACAACCATTGAACTTATCATTCCACTGGCGGTTCCGCCGTCGAAGGGAGTAGCTGCATGACGTTCGAAGTATTGGTCGTTGACGATCATTCCATCATTCGGGACGGTTTGCGCAAGATTCTGGCGGACACCGACGACCTGATCGTCGCGGGTGAAGCGGCCAATGGCAACGCCGCACTTGACAAGGTTCGCGAGCGGGACTGGGACCTGCTGATACTTGACATGTCCATGCCCGGTCGCAGTGGTCTGGAGTTGCTCAAACTCATCAAGATCGAACGGCCCCATCTACCAGTTCTCGTCTTCAGCATGCATCAGGAAGAACAGTATGCGGTGCGCGCCATCCGCGCCGGTGCTGCGGGCTACCTCTCCAAAGAGGGCGACAGCGAACTGCTTCTGCCGGTCATCCGCAAAGTTGTCAACGGCGGTGTCTTTATCAGCACCAGACTGGCTGAACTGCTGGCTATCGACATGTCACCCAACACGACTGTGCTGCCGCACACCCAGCTCAGCAACCGCGAGTTTGAAGTTTTCATCCGCATCGTGCGTGGTGTCAGCCTGACTGCTATTGCTGAAGAGTTTTCCCTGAGCATCAAAACGGTCAGCACGCACAAATCACATATTCTGACCAAGATGGACATGAGTTCTCAGGCGGATCTGATTCGCTACGCCATTGAGCATCACCTGCTCGACTCAGACCACACATAAGCGTGTGCTGATGCGGCATAGGACTTTTCTTATGCCTTTTTTCATCCTTTGTCTGATATCCATTTGACGAGACCCTCAAGACAATAAGGGCAAGCCCTGATACGCGTGTGCTTTTCAGGAGTTGATTGGAAACCCTACTAAAGGTAAAGAAAAGATGAGCTCTAAGATTCAAAAGGCGCTGGGCCTCATGGCCGTAACCACAACCCTCCTGCTGGCCTCGACACCTAGCAGCGCTGTGGACGTCGATGCAGCCAAAACATTGGCCAGGCAGAACAACTGCTTCCGCTGCCATTCGGTTGAAAAAGAAAAAGACGGCCCGGCCTGGAACAAGGTCGCAGAAAAATACAAAGGCAAGGCCACTGCTGAAGCCCGCCTCATCGAGCACATCACCTCTGGCGAAAAGGCCAAATTCCCGGATGGCCATGAAGAAGCCCACAAGATTGTCAAGACCGATCCGCCCAAGGATATGGCGCAAATCAAGAATCTCGTCGACTGGATTCTGTCGCTTTAACGGCTAATCGCTTGTCGCCATTGGCGATGGGCTTGGCGCCTAAACAAACCTAGTTGGGTAAAAAAATGAACATCATCCGAAAGTTACTGGCTGCCTGCGTCATGGTCGCAGGCCTCAGCATGGCATTTCCCGCCGCTGCCCAGCAAAACATGCTGCCCAATCTGGACAGCGGCGCGTCAGCCTCAGCCATCGCCAAAGAATCCCTCAGAAAAGACGCGATTTGCACCAAGTGCCATGACGAAACCGAAATGACACCGCTGCTGTCGATTTACCAGACCAAGCATGGCGTCAAGGGTGATCCACGCACGCCCACCTGCCAGGCTTGCCACGGTGAGAGCGAAAAGCACTTAAAGGGTGACCCCAGCGTCAAAGGCCGCGCCGCGCCGGATATTGTTTACAAAACTCGAACTTACCAGGAATCTGACGCCAGCGTCCGCGCCAACGCCTGTCTGTCCTGCCACAAAGGCGGCCTACGTACACGTTGGGATGGCGGCCAACACCAAGCCAATGACGTGGTGTGCAACAACTGCCACACAGTGCACCAACCCTCTGACAAGTTGCTTAACCGCAAGACACAAACCGAAGTCTGCTTCTCGTGCCATAAAGACCAGCGCGCTGACAGCATGAAGATTTCTCACCACCCGATCGGCGAAGGCAAGGTGGTTTGCTCTGACTGCCACAACCCGCACGGTTCCGCTGGCCCCAAGCTGATGAAGAAGAACACCATCAACGAGACTTGCTTCACCTGCCATGCTGAAAAACGCGGCCCGTTCCTCTGGGAGCATCAGCCTGTGACTGAAGACTGCACCAACTGCCACACACCTCACGGCTCCAACATCACGCCGTTGCTGAAGTCACGTGCACCGTTCCTGTGCCAGGAATGCCACGATGGTCCGCATAACAGCCAAGCACCCTATGCCGGTGTGGCTGCTGGTATCCAGGGCGGCCTGACCAATGCAACGGGTTTTGTGAACCCCAGTTCAAGTGCTGCAGGCCGTGCTTGCATGAACTGCCACGTCATGGTCCATGGTTCGAACTCTCCGTCTGGCGCGTTGCTGCACCGTTAAGTACATGTAAAGGAAATGATTGTGAAAACAACTAATCACCCCCTTGCTGCAAGCAAGCTGGCACTCGCGGTACAAGGCGCACTGCTTGCCATGGCCGCAATACCACCGCTCGCCATTGCTGCCAACGATGATCTCACTGCCCTGACTCACCCCACCAATTCAATTGAATTGGGCGTGGGCGGTACCTCCGATGACTCGGCCAAATTTGGTGAATACACCGGGTTGGACAAGTCTGGTGCCTATGCCATTGGCAACTTTGACGTTCGAGGTGGAGACGCCTACGACCAGGAGGGCGGCACCAGCCGCTGGGAAATTAAGGGTGTTGACTTGGGCACGACGTCTCGCGAGATTCGTGGGGCAGTCAGCAACCAAGGTAAATGGAACCTGGGCATCACTTACGATGAACTGCGCCATAACATTTCCGACACCTATCAGACGCCCCTGATTGGTTCAATGGGTGGCAACAGTTTTAGCCTGCCAGCAGACTTTGGGGTGATCAATACCAACTTCAAGGATTCAGTTAACTTCAAACAAGGTGCCCAGGCGTTGACGGCTACGCAATTGCAGGGATTCCATATTCAGGACGTGCATTCGGACCGTAAAAACACCGGTCTGACAGCCGGCTACATGGTCGATCGGCAATGGGGACTTCAATTTGATTACAACCACCTTGATCTGTCTGGTGCCAAGTTGATGTCGGTAGCGACTGATAAGGCGTCCGGTGGGCCACTGGGCAGCACTTGGGGTGGCGAGAAGATGCTGATGATCATGAATCCGACCAATTCCACGACGGATTCATTCACTTTCGGAGCCACATGGACAGGCGACAAGGCGTTTATGACCGCGTCGTACTTTGGCTCGTTTTACCGCGATGCCTACAACAGTGTGACGTTTCCAAATCCCTATGCATCGGGTGGGACCTTGTCGAATATGACAACATTGGCGACGTTCCCCATCAATACCATCAGCACGCCGCCTAGCAATGATTTTCATCAATTAAATTTGACAGGTGGCTACGATTTGTCGTCCACCACAAAGCTGGCTGGCGGTCTGTCTTATGGCCGCAACACGCAGAACGAAAGCTACCCTTTCGCTGTCATGCAAGTGGGTGGATTGCCGGTGAACTCACTTGACGGTTTAGTCAAGACAACACATGCCGATTTGAGGTTAACCAACCAGGCAAGCAAGGACCTGACATTGAGCGCGGGCGTCAAGTACAACAAGCGGGACAACCAGACGGCATCCTATGCCTATGATTATCTTGACTTGGGACAAGGCCTCAATACATCGGTGAATACGCCGATGAGTAACAGCAAAACTCAGTTTGACGTTGCTGGGGACTACAGAATTAGTTCCAAAACTCGTCTGCACCTGGGCTACGAATATGAGGGCATCAAGCGCTGGTGTAATAACGCGCTGGCAAATTCGGCACAAGGAGCCAACCCGGCATATGTATCCAGTTCCTGTGTGCAGATTCCTGAAAGCACGGAAAACAAGTTGGTCGCTAACTATAAATTACGGGCTAATGAAGCCGTAAACTTCAATCTAGGTTACAGCTATGCACAGCGCAATGCGGATGTCAATGCTACTTTTTACAATCCGATGCAATCGCCAGACAGTTTGGAAGGTTATGAGGCAACGGGATACAGGGCATTTTTTGACGCTTCTCGGAAAGAACAGGCTGTTAAAACTGGCGTCAACTGGCAAGCAAATGAGAAATTGGGATTCGATTTTAATGCTCGTTATGTCGACGACAAATACACAGATTCAGCACTCGGCGTACAAAATGGCAACGCCTGGAGTACCAATGTTGATGCCAACTACGCGTACTCCGAGAATGGTGTGTTGACAGCGTATCTAAGCGTGCAAAAGCGACAACGTGATTTTTCAAACCTGAGTGGTCACGTGTTGACAGGTACTAATGTATGGTCAGATCAGCTTAAAGACGAAGATAAAGCTCTCGGTATTGCTTTTACCCAAAAAGGTTTGATGGCTGGCAAACTTGACATCAACGGTGATCTGAGTTACTCCAAAGGTACAACGGTATATACAAACCAGGTACCCTATCAAGCCACTTGTGCTGCAACATCCACACTTACATGTGGCAGCACTCCGGATATCACCAGTGAAACTATTACTTTCAAGCTGTCTGGCATTTACCAAGTCAACAAGGTAAGCAAGGTCGCACTTGGTTATATTCACCAGAAGTTGAACACCAATGACTACTACTACAACTTCTATCAGACCGGTTATACCGGGACCGGTAATTTACCCACCAACCAACAGGCACCAAATTATTCTATCAATGCGATCAGCGTATCGTATATATATAACTTCTGAATGCATATCAGGTATATTTAGGTATTAGATTTGGGGCCGCTCTGTCGGCCCCAAATTGATTCAAACAAAAACAGGAATATCAAGTCATGGAAAACAGCAATCCGAGCGTTCTAAAACGCTTCTGGAATTTCTTGAAAAAACCCAGTGCCAAATACTCCATTCTGGCGTTGACCTCAGTTTCTTTTGTAGTCGGTATCTTGTTCTGGGGCGGTTTCCACACCGCATTGGAGGCTACCAATTCACTGGAATTCTGTATCACCTGTCATGAAATGCGTGACACGGTATACCAGGAATACAAGACGACCATTCACTACCAGAACCGTACGGGCGTGCGTGCTGCCTGCCCGGACTGCCACGTTCCGCGTGAGTGGGGTCCCAAGATTTGGCGCAAGATGCAAGCCAGCCTGGAAGTCTGGGGCAAGATCACCGGCGATATTGATACACCGGCCAAGTTTGAGGCCAAGCGGATGGAACTGGCAACGCACGAATGGGCGCGCATGAAGGCCAGCAATTCGCGGGAATGCCGCAATTGTCACAACTGGGACGCAATGAGCGCCGAGTTGCAAAAGCAGACGCCGTACAAGAAGCACATGAAGGCCAAGGAAGACGGTCAAACCTGTATTGACTGCCACAAAGGCATTGCCCACCATCTGCCCAAAGAGTACGTCGATCCGGACGAATAAAAACGACCTACCCACCTCTTTGGGTGGGCAATACGGAGACAACAGGGGCAACTTCGGTTGCCCTTAGCCCGTGCGCACCAGCCCCGCTACCGAGGCATTCATCACATGCACGATGGCGCGTGCCAGGCCTTGGGCCGCGCCCTGGTGCGCGTGGGCAAAGTCTTCACAGGCCTGACGGGCAGTGGCCAGGCGGGGGGCATCAGCCACCAGTTCGCCAGCCACATTGACAGCCTCAGCCAGATCAGCCACCCGTAGCGCCGCACCCGCTGCCAGCGCCTGCTCGGCCGCCTCGGCAAAGTTGAAGGTGTGCGGCCCCATCACCACCGGGCAGCCACACGCGGCTGCTTCAATCAGGTTTTGCCCGCCCAGCGGCTCAAAACTGCCGCCCAGCAACGCCACGTCTGACAGGCCGAAGTACAGCGCCATCTCGCCGAGCGAGTCACCCAGCCAGATGGTTGGCGGCACTTCCGCAGCCGCCTTGGGCAATTCGGGCCCCTGCACACCCCAGGTGCTGCGCCGGGACACGGTAAAGCCCTGTGCGGCGATCAGTTCAGCCACCGCGTCAAAACGCTGCGGGTGCCGGGGAACGATCAGCCACTGGACCTGATTGACTACAGAATCAGTAGCTACTCGCCCTTTCTCCATAAGGGCTACAGGGCTAAAAGCCTTGAGGATTTGCAGCAACGCCAATTCCTCGCCCACGCGCGAGCTGGCGAACATCACCACCGGTTTGGCAATGGCCGCACGCGTTTTTCGACCCAAGGCGATCTGCCGGTCATCGGGTGTGGCATCAAACTTGAGGTTGCCAAAAACTGCGCGCACCGGTGCGTCCAACTGGTGAAAGCGCTGGGCGTCCGTCGGCGTTTGTGGCCAGACCGCATTGAGTTCGGCAAAGGCCGGGCGTGCCAGCCCAGACCATTTTTGCGCCTGGCGCAAGGACTTTTCGCTCAAACGGGCGTTGGCCAGCACAAGCGGCATTTGCCGCACATGGCAGGTGTGCACTAGGTTGGGCCATATCTCGGTCTCCATCAGCACGCCAATCTGCGGCCGGAAGTGCTTCAAAAAGCGCTGCGTGGCACCCACCGTATCCCACGGCTGCCAGGCCTGCAAGTCACCTGGCTGCAGCGACTTGGCACCTTCAGCGCGACCGGTGGCGGTGCCGTGGGTGAGCAGCAGACGCATGTCGGGCATCAGCTTGCGCAGCGCGGCCACCAGCACGGCAGCGGCGCGCGTTTCGCCTAGGGACACGGCATGAATCCACACCGTTGGGCCATCATGCGGCGGAACCGGCGCGCTGTAGCGGCCAAAACGCTCGTCGATGGCGTGCATGTAGCCCGGCTCTTGTGCACCCCGACGTTTCAATTTGAGTTTAAGCAGCGGCTGGGCCAGCCACATCGCTATCGAATATAGAGGTCGTATCACAGACTGGCCAGGCCCGAGGCCCGGAAAGTGGGGGTTGAAATTCTGGCCTGCGCGGCGGCGGTAGCCACCGCTTCCCAGGCCTGCCAGACGCGGTCCACCGAGGGTGTGGGCTGGTCAAACACACTGAACTGGCGCGGCGCAGGCCCGCCATGGGTGGCCTGCTGCTCGGCCAGCGGGCCGGTGCGCCAGGCGGTGTCAAAGTTGTAGATCTGCACGTGCGCCAGATCCAGCGCCACCGCGACATGGCTGAGGCCGCTATCGACCCCGATCACGCCGTCGCAATTGGCCAGCGAGTCGGCCAACGCGTCCAGCGCCAGTCGCGGCCAGACCAGGGCGTGCGGCAAATCCTGCGCGATGGCGTGGCACACGGCTTCTTCTGCCGCGCTGCCGTGCGGCAGGGCGACCATGAGACCGGCGGCGTTCAGGCGGGCGCCAAGTTCGCGCCAGTGGGCCAGCGGCCACTCTTTGTCAGCGCGTGAAGTGCCATGCACCAGCGCCACAATGCCTTGCAAGCCGGTCCTGAAAGCTACATTTTTAGTAGCTGGCAGCCCTTTATCCTTCTGGGCTAGAAGCCCAAAATACATACAAAAAGGCAGCGTGTAGCCAAGCGCCTGCGCGCACAACTGGCGCGAGCGTGTCACCGCGTGGCTGTGCGCAGGCAGCGAGATGGCCACATCGGCCACCCAGCGCGCGGGCGCTTCAAAGCTGGAGCCTTCTGTCTGATTGGCCATGCCGTAACGCTTGCCACCTTTTGTGAGGCGCGTCAGCCGGGAGACCAGCGCCGATTTGCTCAGGCCCTGCAAGTCAATCACCGCGTCATAGTCATCCTGCTGCAATTCGGTCTTGAACAGTTTCCAGGCTTCGCGTGTCTCGGGGCTGAACATGGCTTTACGCCAGCGCCGCAGCTCACACGGAATCACCCGGTGCACGCCTTTGCAGCGCAGCACCAGCGGGGCAAATGCGCGCTCCACCACCCAGTCGATCTGCGCATAGGGAAAGGCCTGGCGAATGTCTTGCACAGCCGCCATGGCGTGCACCACGTCACCAAGCGAGGAGAGTTTGACGATCAAGATCTTCACAGGCTGCCAGCCTCAGGTGACACGCGTCGCTGAATCAGTGCGCAGCCTCATCAAATTGCGCATCCGGTTTCGCGGTGCGCAGCAGCGCCAGCATGTCGGCCTGGATGCGTGCCAGCGCCTCGGTCGTGTGGCCTTCAAAACGAAGCACCAGCACCGGCGTGGTATTGCTGGCGCGAATCAGGCCAAAGCCATCGGGCCAATCCACGCGCAGGCCGTCAATCGTGGTCACCACCGCAGGCGCGGGGAAATTGACCTTGGCCACCAGTTGATCGACCAGGGCGTGCGGTTCGCCCTCGGCACACTTCACGTTCAGCTCGGGTGTGGAATAACTCGTGGGCAGTGCGTTGAGCACCGCGTTGGCATCAGGCGACTGGCTCAAAATCTCCAGCAGGCGGCAACCGGCGTAGGTGCCGTCGTCAAAGCCGTACCAGCGCTCCTTGAAGAAGATGTGGCCGCTCATTTCGCCGCCCAGCGGCGCGCCAATTTCTTTCATCTTGGCCTTGATCAGCGAGTGGCCGGTCTTGAACATCATCGGCACACCACCGGCCGCTTTAATCGTTGGAGCCAGTTGCTGCGAGCATTTCACGTCGAACACGATGGTACCGCCGGGGGCGCGCTTCAGGACATCCCGGGCAAACAGCATCATCTGGCGGTCCGGGTAAATCGTGTTGCCGTCTTTGGTGACGATGCCCAGCCGATCGCCATCACCATCAAACGCGAGGCCGATTTCAGCGTCACTCGCAGCCAGTGCCGCCATCAGATCGCGCAGGTTTTCGGGCTTGCTCGGGTCGGGGTGGTGGTTGGGGAAGTTGCCATCCACCTCGCTGAACAGCTCGGTCACCTCGCAGCCAATGGCGCGCAGGATGTCCGGGGCCGAGGCACCGGCGATGCCGTTGCCGCAATCGACCACGATCTTCATCGGGCGCGCCAGCTTGATGCCGCCGACAATGCGTGCCTCGTAGGCGGCCAGCACGTCCACACGGCGCACCGAGCCGCCATCTTGCAGCGCCCAGGTTTCAGATTCCATGATGCGGCGCAGCGCCTGAATCTCGTCGCCGTAGATGGCGCGGCCGTCCATCATCATCTTGAAGCCGTTGTAGTCTTTCGGGTTGTGGCTGCCGGTGACCTGGATGCCGCTGGCGCACAGGGTGTTGGCGGCAAAGTACAGCATCGGCGTGGTGGCCATGCCGATGTCCAGCACCTCGATACCCACCGATACCAGCCCTTGGACCAGCGCCGCGCTCAGCGCCGGGCCGCTCAGGCGCCCGTCGCGCCCTACGGCCACCACTTTTTGCCCTTCGCGCAGCGCCACCGTGCCAAAGGCCCGGCCCAGCGCCTGCGCCATCTCCACATTGACCGTGCTGGGCACAACGCCGCGAATGTCGTAGGCTTTGAAAATGGAGGCTGGCAAATGCATGAGAAATCCCTTGTGAATGGTCGAACCGGTGAATGAGGCGGCTTGTCTGGCCTGAATTGTAGGGTCGGCCCCGAGCGCAGCCACATGTCCGCAAACGGCTACTTGACCCCCTTTGGCAACCGTATGATCCTGCGCATGACCACCGCGACCGCCCTGCCCTTTGACGATGCCTGCTACCTTGCGCTCAAGGCGCGGGACGCTCGCTTTGACGGGCATTTTTTCACCGCTGTCACGTCCACCGGCATCTATTGCCGCCCGGTCTGCCGGGTGCGCACGCCCAAGCGCGAGAACTGCCGCTTTTTCACCTATGCCGCGCAGGCCGAGCTGGCGGGCTTTCGGCCCTGCCTGCGCTGCCGCCCTGAACTGGCACCAGGCACCGGTTGGGCTGGGGCTGGCCAAGCCTGGTCCATGCAGGACGCGTCCAGCATCCTGGCCTACCAGGCCGCTCGCCTGCTCGAAACGTCACAGGGTTGGTGCACCAAAACGCCCGGCGTGGCGGCGCTGGCGCAGCGACTGGGCATCAGCGACCGGCACTTGCGGCGCATTTTTGAGGCGCAGTTTGGCGTGTCGCCGCTGCGTTACCTGCAAACCCGCCGTCTGTTGTGCGCCAAACAGTTGCTCACCGACACGCGGCTGCCCGTCGCCCAGGTGGCGCGCATGAGCGGTTTTGCCAGCGTGCGGCGCTTCAATGCAGCGTTCACCGAACACTATGACCTGCAACCCACGCAGTTGCGCCGGGACCAATCCGCTTTGAGCCAGAGCGCGCCGCAGACCGGCATCAGCGTTCAACTGGCCTACCGCCCGCCGTATGACGTGGCTGCGATGCTGGGTTTCTTGCAAACCCGCCAGTTGGCGGGCACCGAAGTGGTCACGCTGACCCCTGGGCATGCGTGTGTGGCCAGAACCTTGTCCTTCTATATAAATGGGAAGCGGCTTGGCGGCTGGCTGACCGCCTGCTTTGACGAGCCGCGCTGCCGCGTGACCCTCACCGTGAGTGAGTCGCTGATGCCCGTGCTGCCGCAGATGATGGCTGGCGTGCGCTGCCTGCTCGACCTGGATGCCGACCCGATGGCCATCAACGCGGTGTTACATGCCGATTTTCCGAAAGGCGACGGTCTACGCCTGCCGGGTGCGCTGGACGGTTTTGAGCTGGCGGTGCGCGCAGTGCTGGGCCAGCAGATCACCGTAGCTGCAGCGCGCACGCTGGGCAATCGGTTGGTGGAGCGCTTTGGCGAGCCCATCACCACGCCAATTGCCGGGTTAACGCATCTTTTTCCCACCGCGCAGGTGCTGGCAGCCGCCTCTGGCGATGCACTGGGGCAGTTGGGCATCGTCAAACAACGCCAGACCACCATCGTTGCGCTGGCACGAGCGGTGGCGGATGGCCAATTAGCCCTGCACCCCGGAGCCAATCTAAGGCAAACCCTGGCTGGTTTGCTGGCCCTGCCCGGCATTGGCGACTGGACGGCACAGTACATCGCCATGCGTGCGCTGGGCTGGCCCGACGCCTTTCCGGCTGGTGACGTGGCGCTGCACAAAGCGCTGGGTGTTCAGGCCGAACCCTCGCCAGCCAAGGCGGCGCTGGCAGCATCGAGCGCCTGGCAGCCGTGGCGCAGTTATGCGGTGATTCGCGCCTGGGCGCGCTTGGGTGCGGCTACCCAACCCGCAGAACCGCCGCTTGTCCGCGCCCAGTAACTCTACTTTTAATAGCTACTAACGCCTGCCCCATAAGGGCTGGAAGGCTAAAACACCATGAAAATTCCCTCACACACCGTTTTGTCAGACTACGTCAGCCCGCTGGGCCGCGTGATCCTGGCCGCGCTGGACGACCATCTGGTGGGTGTCTGGTTTGAGTGTCAGGCGCACCTGCCCGACCTCTCCCGCTGCGCCAGCGCGCCCGATCACCCGGTGCTGCAACAAGCCGCCGCCGAGCTGGCTGAATACTTTGCCGGACAGCGCCGCAGCTTCGATGTGTCGTTGGCACAGTCCGCTGGCACGCCTTTTCAGCAGGCAGTGTGGCAGGCTCTGCTGGCCATCCCCAGCGGCAGCACCTGCAGTTATGGCGAACTGGCCCGGCGCATCGGCAAACCCGCCGCCGTGCGCGCGGTGGGTGCGGCGGTGGGACGCAACCCCTTAAGTATCATCGTGCCCTGCCACCGCGTGGTGGGCGCGGATGGCCGCCTGACCGGCTACGCAGGCGGCCTGCAGCGCAAAACCGCCCTGCTGCAACTCGAAGACGCGATTTGAACTTGAACACCTCCCACCCCAAAAAACCCTGGCTCGTTGAATTTGTTCTGCTGGCCGCGCTGTGGGGTGCATCGTTTTTGTTCATGCACCTGGGCGCAGCCGAATTTGGCGCACTGCCCACGGCGGGCATCCGCGTGAGCATTGCGGCGCTGTTTTTGCTACCGATCATGTTGGCGCGCGGGCAGTGGCCCCCGATGGCGGTGCACTGGAAAAAGATCCTGTTTCTGGGCATGCTCAATTCAGGCATTCCGTTTGCCTGTTATTCGTTTGCGTTGCTGTCCATCACCACCGGGCTCTCCTCCTTGCTCAACGCCACGGTGCCGATGTTTGGCGCGCTGGTGGCGTGGGTGTGGCTCAAAGACCGGCCCAACGGTTGGAAGATCCTCGGGCTGTTGATCGGTTTTGTCGGCGTGGCCATGCTGGCCTGGGGCAAGGCCAGTTTCAAGCCCGATGCATCGGGGATGTCCAGCGGCTGGGCCGTGGTGGCGTGCCTGGCCGCCACCCTGTGCTACGGCCTGGCGGCCAGCTTCACCAAACGCTATCTGGGAGGCGTGCCGTCGCTGGTAGTGGCCACCGGCAGCCAGATTGGCGCGGCCTTGGGTTTGGCGCTGCCCACGCTGTGGCTGTGGCCCGCCGCCATGCCCAGCGCCACCGCCTGGCTGGCGCTGTTGGCGGTGGGCGTGTTGTGTACCGGCGTGGCCTATGTGCTGTATTTCAGGCTGATCGCGACTATGGGGGCATCGGCCTCACTCACCGTCACCTTCCTGATCCCGGTGTTTGCCGTGATGTACGGCGTGCTGTTTCTGGGTGAGTCCGTCACCTCGTGGATGCTGATCTGCGGTGCTGTCATTCTGTGTGGCACGGCGCTGTCATTGGACTTGTTGAAATGGCGGCGGCGATAAGTCGCTGTATGTGTGCGGGCGAACAGACCCGCCGCTGGCCACGCCTTACTGTCAAGACTTCGGAGCCTTTGCCGCTTGCGAAAGTCTTAACCTTAAGGAATGACCATGAAGAAATCCCTCAATTTGCTCAGTGGCGCGGCCATGGCCGCCTGTTTGCTGTTTGGCACCAGCGCTATGGCGCAAGCGATGTCGTCCACCGACTTCAGTGCCAGTAAATCCCGCATCAAAACCGAGTACAAAGCCGACAAAAAAGGCTGCGCAACACAGGCCGGTAACGCCAAGGACATCTGCGTCGCCGAAGCCAAAGGCAAGGAAGACGTGGCCCTGGCCGAACTCGACAACAGCTACAAACCAACGCTGAAAACCCAGTACAAGGTGAGCGTCGCCAAGGGCGAAGCCGCTTACGGCGTGGCCAAGCAAAAGTGTGACGACCTGTCGGGCAACCCCAAGGATGTCTGCGTGAAAGAAGCCAAGGCCGCTCTGACCACGGCCAAGGCTGATGCCACCGTGCAGATGAAAACATCGGCAACCAACGCCACAGCCAATGAAAAGTCCGCTGATGCCAAAGCCACTGCCGCCACCGACAACAAAGAAGTTCGCTCAGATGCCACTGCTGACAAGCGCGCAGCAGACCTGAAGGTCGCCGAGGAAAAGTGTGATGCGCTCGCCTCGACCGCCAAAGATGCCTGCATGACAGCAGCCAAAGCCAAATTCGGCAAGTTGTAAAGCGACCTGACCGGCTCTGGCCGGTCTGTCCAAGTCCTTAACCCACCAGGAGACCCACCATGCTGCACTACGCCATTGTTTTCTTTGTCATCGCCCTGATCGCTGCCCTGTTCGGCTTTGGTGGTATCGCCGCAAGTGCGGTGGGCATTGCCAAGATCCTGTTTTTCGTCTTCATCGTTCTGGCGGTCGTCAGCTTCCTGTTCGGATCGATGCGAGGACGCTGAGCCCATCCACCGTCAACCTACTTCAAGGAAATCACCATGTCTCTCAACCCAATCACCGACAAATCCGGCAACATGATTGAACAGGCCTCGCACACCGCCGATCAGGCCATCCGCGCCACCCAACAAGCCGCCAATAGCGCGGTGGACAGCGCAGCGGGCTCGTTGCAAGACCTGCGTCACCAAACGGCCCCCATGCTGGAGCGCGCCAGCGAACGCGTCAGCGCGATGGCCCATCACGGCATGGACAGCGTGCGCGAAACCTCGCACCAGATTCGTGTCAAGGCTGAACACGCCTCGGACACCACGGTCAATTACATCCGGCAAGAACCGGTCAAAGCGGTACTGATTGCTGCCGCCACCGGCGCGGCGCTCATGGCACTGGTGAGCCTGGTGGCCCGTTCAAGGGATCGCAGCTAAAACATTGGCGCACGACATCTGATGCACCCACTACTGGCCCTGCTCGCCAGCCGGCCCCAACTTCTGGTGGACCATGCGCAGGCTTACGCCGCGCTGTTCAGCGAGGAGTTTGCGCTGGCGTATGCCGCATGGCAGCGCCGGGTCATGCTGCGGGCAATCGCCTTATTCAGCCTGACCGTGGCAGCGGTGCTGGCTGGCGTGGCCGCCATGCTGTGGGTCACCCTGATGGTGTCCGCCTCTGCGATGTGGGTACTGGTGGTTATTTTCCTCTTGCCCTTGCTGGTCGGGGTGATTTGCCTGCTGCTGGTTCTGCAAGCTGCCGATGCTGACCCGTTTGCCAACTTGCGTCGGCAAATCAACGCTGATATGGCCATGTTGCGCGCCGCAGGCGCAGCAGATATGGCAGACGCGCCATGAGTTCGCAGCCCAGCCCCTGTGAAAGGCTGGCCCAGTCGCGCGAGCGCCTGCGCCAGGCCATCAAGCAGGAATACGGGTCACGTGCCAGTGGCGAAGGCACAGATCATTTTTTGACCAGCCTGCTGGGCAATCTTCAAACTGCACCCGGCGCAAGCCTGGTTGGCGGTGTATTGCAAGCCTGGTGGCGCAAGCAGCCGCTGCGCGTGGCCTTGCTGCTGGCTGGCGAAACTGCCACCGTGCTGGTGCAACCCGTGGCACGCAGACATCCTTATGCCCTGGTTTTGGGCGCTGCAGCTGCAGGTGGTTTGATGGTGCTGGTGCGCCCCTGGCGCTGGATTTCAACGCCAGCGCTGATGGCCGGGCTGTTGCCGCAAGTCATGACCGAGATCATGGGCCACCTGCGCCCGCTGCCCCGCTCACGCCATGACAACGCCCGGTCCTGACCGGGCACCTGAAACGCCTGCCCGCGAGAATCGCGCGCTGCCTGCCATGCTGCTGGCAGCTTCTGTGGCACTCATCTATATCCTGCTGCCGTTTTATGGGGCCATCATGTGGGGGGCCATCATCGCGCTGCTCTTTACACCGTTTTTTAACTGGCTGCTGCCCCGCCTGGGTCAGCGCCCCACCCTGGCAGCTCTGCTGACCATGCTGGTCGTCCTGGTGATCGTGGTGCTGCCGCTGTCGCTGGTCGCGACCTCCCTGGTGAGTGAGGCAAGCCACGTTTACGCGCGGCTGCAGAGTGGCGACCTCAAACCGGCGCTGTATTTTCGAGGCCTGTTTGATGCGTTGCCGGACTGGATCACCAGCGTACTGGACCGCTTTGGACTGGTCAGCTTCACCACCTTGCAGCGCCGCCTGAATGACGCGCTGTCGCAAGGTACCCAGATGATTGCCACGCAAACCTTTAGCGTTGGCCAGAACACCTTTGAGTTCGTGGTCAGTGTGTTCATCACCCTGTACCTGGCGTTTTTTCTGATCCGCGACGGCAATGCGGTCACCCATGCGATCTGGAACGCAGTGCCGCTGGCAACCAAGCACAAAGACGTGCTGCTGGACACCTTCACCACCGTGGTGCGCGCCACGGTCAAAGGCAATCTGCTGGTGGCGGCCATTCAGGGTGCGCTGGGTGGCCTGGGCTTCTGGGCCTTGGGGGTCAGCGGGGCGTTGCTGTGGGCCGTGTTGATGGCATTCTTGTCACTGCTGCCCGCTGTGGGGGCCGGACTGGTCTGGGTGCCGGTCGCGATTTACTTTCTGCTGGCGGGCGAACTGGGCAAATGCCTGGCGCTGCTGGCCTATGGCATGCTGGTGATCGGACTGGTGGACAATCTGCTGCGCCCGATTCTGGTCGGTAAAGACACCCACCTGCCTGACTATGTGGTGATGATCACCACACTGGGTGGCATGGCGGTGTTTGGGATCAACGGCTTTGTGCTGGGGCCGGTGATTGCAGCCATGTTCATCGCCGTTTGGCAAATCCGCATTCAAACCGGGTGAATGGGCTTTTGACGACCCAACGGCCTGAGCGATTTGATTTTCGGCCCGAGGGCGATGCGCCCAGTGTGTCTCAGCGCACAGATCGGACAGTGCAGCAGTCAGACACTGTGTGCTTCTCAATGACATTCATCAACCCTACGGAAGAAATTCATGGAAAAAACGAACACACCCTGCTACGTCTTTAACACCCACCAGGAAGCTGAGGAAGCCATCCAACGCTTGGGCCGTTCCGGCTTTGACCTCAAGAACCTGTCCCTGGTTGGCAAGGGTTACCACACCGAAGAGCATCCGCTTGGCTTCTACACCGCTGGCGACCGCATCAAATCCTGGGGCGGCACCGGCGCCTTCTGGGGTGGTATTTGGGGCCTGCTGATGGCACCGGCGATCTTTTTGCTGCCTGGTGTGGGCTTGGTGGCGATGGCCGGGCCGTTTGTTGCCACTCTGGTCGGTGGGCTCGAAGGTGCGGTGGTGGTTGGGGGCTTGTCGGCTCTGGGCGCAGCGCTGACACATGCGGGTGTGCCCAAAGACCAGGCCATCAAATACGAAACAGCCATCAAGATGGACAAATTTGTGCTGATGGTGCATGGCAGCGCGGCAGAAGCAGAGAAGGCCCGCGCCGTGCTGGATGATTTCACGGCCTGCCAGACCGCCTGAGTGCACCAGGACACCGCATCACGTCAAGTGGCACCCAAGGAGAATTTGGCATGACGCAAGAACAAGCCCCCTGGCGCTGGCTCGACACCCGTGAAACCGTCACCCTGACCGAGTTATCGCAATCCTGTGGCCTGAGCGAGGCCGAGCTCGATGAGTTGGTGGACTACTGCGCGCTGGTGCCGGTGACCCCGGTGGAGCAGGAGCGCGCCTTCAACGCCCAGTGGGTTGAACCGTTACGCCATGCGTCCAAATTGCGCATGGATTTCGACCTGGATTTGTTTACCGTGGCCATCCTGCTGGAGAACCTGGCCCACATCGAGGCGCTTGAGCGCCAGGTGCACTCGCTGCAAGCGGTTCTGCCGCCCCAACTGCGCTCGGGCATGGGGTTTCAGTAACGACCTCTGGTGTGCCCAAAGCCACCCCGTCACGCATCAGCTGATGCTTTAACAATCATAGCTACCCTCCCAGGTTTTAAAAGGGCCAGAGACATCCATATAGGAAACACTATGAAGACCATACACGCCCCCGACACACTCACCCCCGCCCATCTGGCGGAGCTCACCTCGTTCCAGGGACGACCCTGCCTGTCGCTCTACCAAACCACCCATCGGCACCATCCGGAAAACCAGCAAGATCCGGTCCGGTTCCGCCATCTGGTGAAGGCGTTGCAGACATCGCTGCATCGGCTGCACCCGTCCGATGCCGTCCAGGCCTTGGTCGAGCCGTTTGACGCCCTGGCACAAGACCACGACTTCTGGAACCACATGCAGGACGGTCTGGCCGTTCTGGGCGCACCGGGCCTGTTCCGCGTGTTCCTGCTGCAAAGTCCGGTGGCCGAGCTGGCCGTGGTGGCTGACAGCTTTCACACCAAGCCGCTGCGCCAGTCGCTGCAGTCGATCGGTCGCTACCAGGTGCTGGCGCTGAGCCTGCAGAGGGTGCAGCTCTTCGAAGGCGACCAGAACGCACTCGATGCCGTGGCGCTGGCCGCCGACGTGCCGCGAACAATGACCGTGGCACTGGGAGAAAAGCATACTGAGCCACACACCACCGTGTCTTCGCATGGTGGCCTGGGCGTCGGACATGGGCCCATGCACGACGGCCAGGGCAGCAAGAAGGATGAAATCGACAGCGAAGCCGAGCGCTTCTTCCGGGCGGTGGACCGCGCCGTGCTGGAACATCATTCGATCCCCTCAGGCTTGCCCTTGATGCTGGCCGCTTTGCCCGAACACCACCAGATGTTCCACAAGCTCAGTCACAACCCATTCCTGATGGCCAAGGGCCTGATGGCCGACCCACAGGGCCTGACGCCTGATGCCTTGCGGCAACGCGCATGGGACGTGGCCGCACCGCATCAACAGGCGCAGCAAGCCGCGTGGAGCGACGCCTTCGCGGTGGCTGCAGCCAAGGGCCTGGGCAGCGAGAACCTGTCAGAGGTCGCCCATGCAGCCGTCGCAGGCCGCGTCGCGACGCTGCTGATCGAGGCCGAGCGCCAGGTGGCAGGCCGGATCGACGCATCCACCGGGCGCATAGACCCGTCCGAGACTGGCAACCCGCGCGTGGACGACGTGCTCGATGACTTGGGCACGCTGGTTGAAAAGATGGGCGGACAGGTTCATATCCTGTCGGCAGAACGCATGCCCTGCAGCACAGGCGTGGCGGCGAGCTTTCGTCACTGACACCGCGCACCCCCACACCCATAGGAAAAACCATGAAAATTCAACTCAACACCGACGTCAACATTGATGGAACCGAGGCCCTGGCCGCGCAGGTGAGCGCCACGATCAAGCTGGCGCTGGAGCGCTTTGAGGAACACATCACCCGGATTGAAGTTCACCTAAGTGACGAGAACGGTGGCAAGAGCGGCCCGCTGGACCAGCGCTGCATGCTGGAGGCCCGTCTGCAAGGCCGCCAGCCGGTGGCGGTGACCGAACACGCCGCGACGGTGGATCAAGCCGTGCAAGGCGCTGCGCAAAAGCTCGCCCACTTGCTCGACAGCACCCTCGGACGCCTGAAAGACCATCGAGAGAAGACCTCCGGCCTGCCTTTGTCCGGAACGGTTCCCAAGAGCTGGAGCGACAGCCCGGTGGAGTAACCGCATTGAATTTCGGCGCGGGAACCCAAGGCCGCCTGGCGACGGCGATCGGAGCCGACACACTGTGACGCCCACCAACTTACCCGCCGCGTGGTGGGGCTTGATCAAGCAGGTCGCGACCTCGTGGCTCGACGACTATGTGCCGAGCATGGGGGCCGCGCTGGCCTTCTACACCATGTTCTCGCTGGCACCGCTGCTGCTGATCGTGGTGTCGGTGGCCGGGCTCGTGTTCGGTGAAGACGCCGCCCGCCACGAGATCCAGGCGCAGTTGCAGGACCTGATGGGTGAACGAGGCGCGGGCGCAGTGCAGGGTCTGCTGGCCAGCGTGCGCGAACCCGCCCAGGGCCTGACAGCCACAGCCGTGGGTCTGGTGCTTCTTCTGGTCGGCTCAACCAGCGTGTTTGCCGAGCTGCAAAACTCACTCGACCGGATCTGGCGGGTGCCAGGGCGACTGCGCAAGAATGGGTGGCTCACGCTCGTTCGCGCCCGTCTGATGGCGTTCAGCATGATCCTCGCGGTGGGCTTCCTGCTCATCGCGTCGCTGGTGACCAGTGCGATGATCGCTGCCTTGGGTCGTCGCCTGAACCCGGTCTTCGGCGGCTGGCAGGCTGTGGTGGAGGCTGGCAACGCTATCGGTGGTTTCCTGCTCGTGGCGTTCATGTTCGGGCTGATCTACAAGGTCATGCCGCGCCAGCGGGTGCTGGCGGCAGATGTGTGGCTCGGGGCCTTGATCGCCGCCCTTCTCTTCACAGGGGGCAAGTTCGTCATCGGTGCCTACATCGGTCACAGCGGCATCGCGTCGGGCTTCGGCGCTGCCAGCTCTCTGGTGGTGGTGCTGCTCTGGGTGTACTTTTCAGCACAAATCCTGCTGGTGGGCGCAGAGTTCACCTGCGTTTACGCCAGGACCTTCGGGTCCCGAAAGGCGATACCGGCTGAACCGAATGGAGAGGCGAACGTCGAGACCCGTCGTTGAGTCAAGCGTGAAACTCGCATAGCGCCTGTGTGGCCGCCGTCAAGTGCGCTTCGACAGCGAACAGGTCTTGCGCCTCCGGCACCGTTTCTCGCGCCCCTCTGATGATCATGCCGGATTGGGCCGCGCGCTTTGCCTGATCTGGTTGAAGGCCGTGTCCACGGTGCCCAGCAACAGGCTTGCACCTTCGGCACCCCCTGAATTGCTCCGGCCCAAGCGATGCAGCCAGTCATCAACAACGGCCTTGTCGACCTCGACGGCGCGCCAAAGCTGGTGCTGACCGGGCCACCGGTAGAGCTTAATTTCTCGAACCGATGCGCTCTGTTCGTTGCCGCACCGTGCGTCAGCACACAGACCTGGCGACGCCAGACGAGCACATTTGGATTTCCGTACCGCAGGACACCATTTATCGGGCGATGCACCTGGTAGTGCATCCACTGATCCAACCCATGCCGAACGCTCTGCGTTCAAAACATTTGAAAATGAGAACACCATGCTTCGCCAAACAAAAGACCTGGAGAATCTCGCCATCGTCGCCACTGATGGCGCGATCGGCGACGTGACTGACCTCTACTTCGATGACGAAGCTTGGGTCGTGCGCTATTTGGTGGTCGATACCGGGTCGTGGCTGTCCAGCCGCAAGGTATTGATCTCGCCCATGGCTGCGGGCAAGCCCGATTGGGCCGCCAAGCAATTGCCGGTCTCGCTGACCCGCGAACAAGTCAAGAACAGCCCCCCGATTGACACCGAAAAGCCGGTATCGCGGCAGTACGAGTCATCGTACTCAGGGTATTACCGCTATCCCTACTATTGGGGCGGTACCGGGCTCTGGGGCTCTGACATGTACCCAGGCCTGATCGTGACAGGCTACGGCGGCGTTGGCGCGCTGCCCTTCGTGGAGCCGCAAGTGGCGCAATCCAACGCCCGCGCTGAAGCGGCGCGGCACCAGAATGACGACCCCCACCTGCGCAGCAGCGAAGCCGTCAAGAGCTATCACATCCACGCCAGCGATGGCGACATCGGTCACGTCCAGGGTTTTATCGTTGACGACGAGACCTGGGCCATCCGATACATCATCGTGAACACCAACAACTGGTGGCTGGGTCACCAGGTGCTGATCGCGCCGCAATGGATCCAGAACGTGAGCTGGCCCGACGCCAAGGTCTCGGTCAATCTGAACCGGCAGGCGGTGAAAGACGCTCCCCCGTACGACCCGGCGGTGCAACTCGACTGCAAGCAGGAATCAGGCATCTACGAAAGCTATGGCCGTCTAGGCTATTGGGAGGACGGCAAGTAGCGCGAAGCAGCCCTTCTTGCCGTCTGGTCTGCGGCATGAAATGCTATTTTTAACATAGAGTATTGCGCACGTATCTATTGGGCTAGAGCTGCCCTTTACCCACAACTATTTTCATCCAGATCGTGCTGCGCCAAGCACGAATCCGGCGCACATCATTTGCAAACAAGCATAGCCCTGCCACATCAGCTGATGACCAGGCGGGGGATCATTGGCTCGGCCAAGGTAACCT
>CAIVHU010000199.1 GCA_903905735.1 uncultured beta proteobacterium | reverse complement strand
GGTTTTGGGGCCTTTCAGCTCAAACGGGGCCACCACCTGGCGCTGCTCGTTGGTGAACGTGCCCAGCGCGGCATCGGCACTGCCGCTGGCGGGGCCTTTTTCGTGGTGCAGCGTCCAGACCAGGCCGCCCATGAGCTGGTAGCCCAGCAGCTCGACAAAAAAATGCTGCAGGAAGGCCGGGCGGATCGACTCTTCTTTTTCTTTGTTCAGCCCGCTTTTCAGACTGTCAATCCAGTGGGCGATGAGGTCGCGGTGCGCCTCGGGTATCTCATGCGCCGGAAAGCGCGTCTTGATCAGCTTGGGGCTGAACAGGGGCTGGGTGAAAAGGTCGCCCGGCATGGGTGAGGGATTCAAAGAGACCCGTCTTCCCGGGCCGCCTACTTCCCGGGATGATCAGCCAGCCCCGGCGCAGCAGCGCTCCTGCGCGCGGGCTTCTTCCAGCAGCCAGGTTCTGAACGCCCTGACCGCGCTGCGGTTGGCGATTGCCTCGGGAATGACCAGGTAGTACGCATAACGTTGTGCCACTGCCAGGTCAAACGGGGCCACCAGCCGACCCTGCGCGATGGCCGTGGCCACGAGCGGTTTGGAGGCCAGGGCCACGCCCAGGCCGTCCAGCGCGGCCACGTACACCATCCCGGCATCACTGAAGTGCGGCCCGGACATCGCCTCCACGGCGCTCACGCCCGCCAGTCTGAACCACTCATCCCAGCTGGGGACAGTGTGGGCGCTTTGGATCGCGTCGTCATGCAGGCGCACGTGCAGACGCAAGTCTTCAGGCGTGCACAGGGGCGGCCCGGCCTCCAGCAGCCTGGGGCTGCACACCGGGATGTAGTCCGATCCAAACATGCGGTCCACCTGAAACCCGGGGTACACGCCGATGCCAAAGCGGATGGCCACCATGGCATCGTCCTGACGCAGGTCCACCTGCTCCAGACCCGTGGCCACAGGCACCTGATCGGCATCGATGGTGCTGGGCGAGCGGATCACCTGCAGATTCAAGGTCGGTACCGACTGGGTGAAGCGTTTGAGCCTTGGCACCAGCCAGCGGGTGGCGAATGAGGGCGGCACAACAACGATGAGCTTGCCTTGCAAATGCTCATCATGCGCACTTTCCACCGCAGCGGCAAAACACGCCAGGCCGTCGAGCACCTTGGGCAGCATCGCCTGTGCCTGCGGCGTGAGCGCCAGCGCGCGGGTCAGGCGGTGAAACAGCGGCACGCCCAGAAACTCTTCCAGTTGCTTGATCTGATGGCTGATGGCCGTGGGGGTCACCGACAACTCGACCGCTGCGTTTTTGAAACTCAGGTGGCGGGCGGCGGCTTCAAAGGCCCGCAGCGCATTCAGAGGGGGCAAGCGGTAGGACATGGATGAGTTTTATTGATCTGTCGCCTGAGATTTGATCGTTTGCTGCATGGCAGCACAGCCTTTATTCTCGCACCGTGCTCTCACAAGGAGCTGTCGTCATCCAAGGATCTGCCATCATGGAAAACAGTTACATCGACATCGATTCCCTCGTTCGCCGCGCCAACCAACAACGCTCGGACGCCATGGGAGAAATTCTTTCACTCGGCTGGAAACACTTCAAACAGATGCTGGCCAACCTGCTGCATCACTTGCCACACCCGCACGGTCATCTGTCTCACTCCTGATCTTTGCCAGGGCCGCAGTGCCCCGGGATCCTGGAGTCCGTTGACACGCTGCTGCGGGACTCCCCAGCACAGGTTCGGGCTAACCCCTAGAGACATTCTGGCACGTGGTTTGCTAGCATTCCTGTTGAACCTGACCAAACGGTCAGATTTACCACACAGGAGCTGCCAGCGTGTCCCTTTCCCTCGCCCCAGATATCCGACCCGGTCGGCTTGAAACTGCTGACTATGCCGAGCGGTTTGCCGATGCCACGCCGCGCCTGACCCGCGCCCAGGCCGTGCTCGAAGCCGAGCGCTGCCTGTACTGCTTTGACGCGCCCTGCGCCACGGCCTGCCCCACGCACATTGATGTGCCCTCGTTCATCAAACGCATTGCCGATGACAACCTGCGTGGCTCGGCGCGCGCCATTCTGGAGGCCAACCCGCTGGGCGGCATGTGCGCCCGCGTTTGCCCGACTGAGAACCTGTGCGAAGCCGTGTGTGTGCGCAATACGCAAGAGGGCAAGCCGGTGGCCATTGGTCGCCTGCAGCGCCATGCGGTCGACGCGTTGATGGAAAGCAAGCAGCCGCAAATCTTCACCCGCGCAGCGCCCACCGGCAAGAAGATTGCGGTGGTCGGTGCCGGTCCGGCCGGTCTGGCCTGCGCCCATACGCTGGCCAAGCTCGGTCACAGCGTGGTCATTTTTGATGCCAAACCCAAGGCCGGTGGCCTCAACGAATACGGGCTGGCCAGCTACAAAACCCCCAACAACTTTGCCCAAGCCGAGGTGCAGTGGCTGCTGGCCATCGGCGGTATTGAGCTGCGCCACAGTTGGCGGCTCGAAGGTCTAGCCCAGCTCGACGCACTGCGGCGAGACTTTGACGCCCTGTTTTTGGGCATGGGTCTGCCCAACACGCACCAGCTTGGCGTACCCGGCGAGACCTTGTACGGCGTGCAGGACGCGGTGGACTTCATCGCGACGCTGCGCCAATCCGAAGATTTATCGACCTTGCCCATCGGCCGCCAGGTGGTGGTGATTGGCGGCGGCATGACCGCTGTCGATGCCGCCGTACAGGCCAAGCTGTTGGGGGCGCAGGATGTGCAGATGGTGTACCGGCGCGGTCCGCAGGCGATGAGCGCCTCCAAAGCCGAGCAGGAATGGGCGCAGACCAACGGCGTGGTCATCCACCATTGGCTGGCTCCGGTGGAAGTCGTGCCCAACAGTTTCGACCCCAAATACGCGGGGGGTGTGCGTTTTGCCCGGCAAAAAATGGCGGGCGGCAAGCTGGTGGCCACCGGCGAGACCGTGGTGATGGAAGCCGACATGGTGTTCAAAGCCATCGGACAGACGCTGGGCAACGCGCTGCTGGCGCAGGCCGACTTTGAACTGCAGGGTGGCCGTATCGCCACCGATGCCAACGGCCAGACCAATCAGCGCGGCGTGTGGGCCGGTGGCGACTGCCGCGCGGGTGGGTTGGATTTGACAGTGGAAGCGGTGCAGCACGGCAAGTTGTCGGCCCAAGCCATTCACGCCCAACTCACCCCCTGATCGGGCCTGGCTCTTCAGAATCAGACAATAAGTTCATGAAATATGCTCGCAGCCCTTATTTGGAAAGCGCAAGGCACTACGCAAGTTGTAGCAACTCGCATTGAAAGTCCACCATGGCAAATTTGAAAACAGACTTCATCGGCATCTCCAGCCCCAACCCGTTCTGGCTGGCCAGCGCGCCGCCCACCGACAAGGCCTACAACGTCAACCGCGCTTTTGAAGCCGGTTGGGGCGGCGTGGTCTGGAAGACGCTAGGCGAAGACGGCCCGCCCATCGTCAATGTGAACGGCCCGCGTTACGGCGCGCTGCTGACGCCGGACCGTCGCCTGATGGGCTTTAACAACATCGAACTCATTACCGACCGCGATCTGGCGCTGAACCTGAAGGAAATCACCGAGGTCAAACGTGCCTGGCCAGACCGCGCGGTGGTGGTGTCGCTGATGGTGCCGTGCAACGAGGACGCCTGGAAGAACATCCTGCCGCGCGTGGAAGACACCGGTTGCGACGGTATCGAGCTCAACTTTGGGTGCCCGCACGGCATGAGCGAGCGCGGCATGGGCGCGGCCGTGGGCCAGGTGCCCGAATACATCCAGATGGTGACGCACTGGTGCAAGCAGTACGGCCAGCTGCCGGTGATCGTGAAACTCACGCCCAACATCACCGACATCCGCCTGCCCGCACGCGCCGCCAAAAACGGCGGTGCTGACGCGGTGAGTCTGATCAACACCATCAATTCCATCATGGGGGTCGATCCGTACAGCCTGACCATGACGCCTTCGACTGGCGGCAAGGGGTCACACGGCGGTTACTGCGGCCCGGCAGTCAAGCCGATCGCGCTGAACATGGTGGCCGAAATCGCCCGCGATCCGCAAACCGCTAGCTTGCCAATTTCAGGCATAGGCGGTATCGGTACTTGGCGCGATGCTTTTGATTTCATAGCACTTGGCGCAGGCAACGTGCAGGTCTGCACCGCCGCCATGGTCTATGGCTTCAAGATCGTGCAGGAGATGATTGACGGCCTGTCCAACTACATGGACGAAATGGGTTTCACGTCAATTGAGGATTTCAAGGGCAAAGCCATTCCGACCGTGACCGCCTGGAAGAACCTGAACCTCAACCACATCAGCAAAGCCGTCATCAACCCCGACACCTGCATTGAGTGCGGGCGCTGCCACATTGCCTGCGAAGACACCAGCCACCAGGCCATCCTGGCGGTGAAAGACGGCAAGCGCCACTTTGAGGTGAACGAGGCGGAATGCGTCGGCTGCAACCTGTGCACGCTGGTGTGCCCGGTGCCCGCGTGCATCACGCTGCGCACCGTGGCCCCAGGCGAGGTGGATTTGCGCACCGGCAAAGTGGTCAGCAGCGAGCACGCCGACTGGACCACCCACCCCAACAACCCGTCATGTGGCGCGACCTGCGGCTAGGGGCACGGCGTAACATATATCGGCCAGGTGTCCACGGGCAGGTTTTGTTTTCTTATATAAGAAATCAGCCTTCAGTTCTTATTCCAATTGCGTCAACAGCTATTTATTGAGGAGTAAACATGAGCAGCATTCTGATCAAGGGCGGCACCGTGGTAAACGCCGACCAGGCCTTCAAAGCCGATGTCCTGACGCAGGACGGCAAGATCGTCGCCGTTGGCCCCAACCTGCAGGCGCCCGCCGGTGCCACCACCGTGGACGCAGGCGGCCAGTATGTGATGCCCGGCGGCATCGACCCGCACACGCACATGCAGCTGCCGTTCATGGGCACCACCACCATGGACGACTTTTTCACCGGCACGGCGGCGGGGCTGGCGGGCGGCACCACCAGCATCATCGACTTTGTCATCCCCAACCCCAAACAATCGCTGATGGAGGCCTACCAGACCTGGCGCGGCTGGGCCGAAAAGTCGGCTGGCGATTACGGTTTTCACGTCGCGGTGACCTGGTGGGACGAGTCCGTCAAGCGCGACATGGGCACGCTGGTGCAAGAAGAAGGCGTGAACAGCTTCAAGCATTTCATGGCCTACAAGAACGCCATCATGGCCGAGGACGAAGTGATGGTGAACAGCTTCTCGCGCGCGCTCGAGCTGGGCGCGCTGCCCACGGTGCATGCCGAGAATGGTGAATTGGTGTTCCACCTGCAGAACAAGCTGGTGCAGCTGGGCCAGATCGGGCCGGAATCGCACCCGACCTCGCGCCCGCCCGAGGTCGAGGCCGAGGCCACAAACCGCGCCATCCGCATCGCCGAGGTGCTGGGCTGCCCGGTCTACATCGTGCACGTCTCCAACGCCGAGTCGCTGGCCGCCATCACACGCGCCCGCGCCGCCGGCCAACGCGTGTTCGGCGAGGTGCTGGCCGGCCACCTGACCATCGACGACTCGGTCTACCGCCACCC
>CAIVHU010000198.1 GCA_903905735.1 uncultured beta proteobacterium | reverse complement strand
GGTGGGGCATGCGCCGCAGAGTATTGCGAATCGGACGAGAACGCAAGCAAAAAAAACGGACTGGACCAAAAATCCAACGCCCTCAGCAAAAAAACTTCAGTTTGGCAGGCTTACCGGAAGGACACCACTGGACCCGGAAATTGGGGATGAACTGTTCAAAAAGGACCTCACGGAGGCAATGGCAGAACAAAGGTCCAAAAAAGCTCAACTTGCCAATTTGGTAAGTCGCAAATCACACATCACGTGTGCCGCCGTTGATACACAGTCAGCGATTGTCCCTCTGGCGTTGATTCGACGGCTAATTGATGGCGAGCCAGAGCCGTACAAAGTTCGTGCCACTTTGCGACGCTTGATTTCAAAATTTGAGTTTGTTGCCAGACCAACAAGATATGTCAGCGTTTATGAGTTGACATTTATTCCTGGCGTTGGGGTCGCTGAGGTCAGCGAGACCGAAGTGATTGACGACACCGGGGTCTCGTTTCGCGTGACCGTGTCAACGACAGCGCGGCGGCCAGTGGTCTGGGTCGTGAAAGGTGAACGGATTTAAGATGGCCTGGGATTGGATTTATTTTGATTACAAAGGGGCTACAGCGATGTGGCCCTTTTTTCTAAGCTGGATAAATCTGAGTTTGAAAAGTGGCAACGTACGGTGAAACCCACTGCCCGCAATGCCTTACACCTGGCACCTGAGGTGGCGGCCAGTCGCATGCACATCATGGTTCAAGAATGTGGCTATGGCGGAGAACCGATTCGGTAAAACCGAGCTGACGCAGCCAATAACCAACTTCATTCGCACCTCAATGGTCGTCGTTATGCATGTCCAAGAACGACCCACCATAGAGGCCAATGTGGTCGGGTGCTGGGGTCTGACGCTGTGCCAGCATCGATTGGAGCAGTTTGACCACTGCCAACACAAGCGGCCAATTCTTTACGCTTATAGACATTGCACTCCTCTTAATAAATATAGACGATTTAGATTTTTACATCACGAAAGAAAACATACGTTGTCCGTGCGGTCATTGTGCAAAATCGGCGTGGCGCTGATGAATTGAACTTTTCAGAAAATACGGGCCTCTAAGGTTTGGGCAGTTGCCCCGCGCTCATACCTCCCTGGAGCGTGCCGCATGTTGCGGATTTGCCCGGCCCAACACGGCCGGGCTTTTTTGTTACGCGGTAACGGGTAAGCGCAGGTCTCCAGCACAGTCTTTACTCGACTCCCTCTCAGCCGCATCAGTGGCAACGCTCTCTGCATCCGTCAGCAACTTTTCAAGCATCAGCTTTCGCGTACGTCGTTATAGACGCAAGAACTGAGCCGGGTATAGTGCCGGTTTTTTTTGTCTACTGGATTGCAACCATCACAAAAATACACTACGCCGTGTCCTGCCTTCTTACCACTGCGTGGCGCCGCAGCACGCGGCGCAGCCTTTTTCTCTGCGTGCACCACGGTCGCCTTGAGCCGGGGCTGGGAGCAGCAGCACCATGTAGGCAACAACACCAACATTACCTGAGCTATTCCAACCGGCATGCCGACTTGCTGTTTGAATTAATTAACCGGCGCCATCAAATAAAGAGCACGCTGGTGACTACTAACAGGGCATTTGCCGAGTGGGGAGAAGTGTTCCCCAACGCGGCCTGTGTGGTATCGCTGATTGACCGGTTATTGCACCGTGCTGAGGTGGTGCGCATCGTGGGCGATTCTTACCGTAAGAAGGAGGCAGATGAGCGGCTGCAGGCGCGCACCAAGGCACGCGCGGCGGCGATAAAAAAACCTGTTTCAAACAAGAAGGAAAAGCCATGAGGAGGCGCCAAGAACCACTGACAGTTCAGTTGCCAAAGTACTGGAGTGGCGAGCAGGCGTTGGCGGTTGCAGAGCTTTTGCAGATGTTGCGCGAGGCCGTTCTGACTGCCTATGGCAGTCAGATTCAAGATGCCTGGCGCGACCAGTTGGTGCCATCGGCGCCGCTTCAGGATTTCGATCCAAACGACCCTTTTTAGCGGTTGGAGACAGGCAGGAGACTGGCGAGCCCGATGCGTGGGGCAGTGTTGGTTCTAGCCAACACTGCATGGCACACATGTAAAAAACATTTGCACACCCGGCGCGTGTTTGTCAGAATGAAGTTGTTCTAGCCCTTGCGGCCAGTCCGTTGCCCTTGTGGCAGCCTTCAATCGAGCTGCACAGCTCAGTCCATGAAGGGAAGTGATTCCCTTTAAGGAAACGCCCAACGCGGCGTAACAAAAGCACAGGCGTTTCACGCCGTGTGCGGTCCACGTACATCCAATGATCAGCACATGCCAATCGTGTTTTTGCACGCCTGGGATTTGCACATGGTCACCAGTCTGGATCTCGGGCATGGTGATGGCCGTGGTACGTATGTTGCCCAGGTGTACTTGAAAAACTCCTCCCAGTGAAACGCTGTTCGCAACGGTTCGTTTGAAAAGTATCAATTGAAAAACTTAGAAGGAAATGCAAATGAAGAAGACTAATGCAACATTGGAAAAACTGTTGGCACAGCGCAAGGCTATCGACACCAAAATCGCAAAGATCAAGGAGGACGAAAAGGCTGAAAAACGCGCCTGCATCCTGAAAGTAATCGAGGCCTCAGGCCTGGTAGAACTTGAGGATTCTGAACTGCGAAAAGCCCTCAACGATCTGATGGCGGCGCATGCTTCAAAAAAGACGGTTCAACATGAGCCCGGTGAAGATCAAAAAACCGCACCCTGACAGCCACATAGCGACGGTACTACACCGCCGCTAACAGCGCCTGACATTGATTGCGTTGGCCTGCTTAATCAAAATGGTACCGTTTAACAGCGACTCCGATTGGGTGGAAAAAACAACGTGTTTCAGCGCTAAGGACGTACCGCGGTGGCTTAAGTTGACAGCGGGGAGCTTCAATGTTGCTCCCAAAATCGACTCTCGACTGTCCAATGTCCAATGTCGACAGTACGACATTGAAGGGCGGAATGGAAACGCTTACATATTGGCACTTTTAGGATGTCTGCATGGGGGTGAGGACTGGACCTTGGTGCATGGCGAGACAGTAGCTCCAAAGCGCAACGGTCGAATGGGGCATGCTTGGCTTGAGCGCGATGGATGGATATACGACCCAGTCCTTGACCGTATTTGGCCGTGGCGCATCTATGCTAGTTTTGTCAGCGCTGTTTCATTAAAGCGCTATTCGAACTCAGAGATGTGGCGGCTTGCGCAAGAGACAGGACATAGCGGGCCGTGGTAGGTTGTCACCCGTCGTGACATAACAGTGCCCGAGCTTCTTTCCGCACTTCACTGGGCGTCTTCCACGAGAAGTTGAAAATTGTCTACAGAATCGCAAAAGCGACTAATTCCGTGACGTAGTCCCACTTGACCGTAAATGGGCCGCTCGGGGGCGGCTTGTTGTCAACTTTGGAAACGCGTTTGGGACCCAGCCAGTTTCTACAAATATCCCTATTTATCGAGCAAACGCCGCCACGCCAGCCCAGACAGGCGGTTGCGGACTTGTCTCTCGACTTGTCCACAGCCTTGGGCACGGGTTTTGGGGACAAGACCCTCATGCCCCTAAATTATTGTTTTCGTGATGTGGTCACGAAAACGCATGAACGCAGTTTCATTATTGATTTGTTCTCCAACTGGCGGATAGACAGGTCCCTGGTGCCCGCAGTTGTGCGACTGATGCACAGCCAAGCCGTGGCTTACTGGCTGGGGTGGACCCAGTTCTCCACTTCGAGCGCAGGCACGCGCACGAATTCCGATATGTTGTTCGTCACCAGCACCAAGCCTTCGCTGCGAGCGTGGCCTGCAATGTGCAGGTCATTCACCCCGATGGGTTGGCCGAGTTTTTCCAGGGCGGCACGGATGGCACCGTAGTGCTGGGCGGCCTTGGCACCGTAGGGCAGAACTTCTAGGCGACTGCAAAAGTCCTCGATGGCAGACAGGTTCTCACTCACGCGGCTGCTTTTCTCCGCGCCGTGCAAGAGTTCGGCCAGGGTGATGGAGGAGATTGCCATGCGGCTGGCGTTGGCGTTGAAGGTAGATAGCACCTCCACCGGTCGCCGCTTCAACACGTAGATGACGATGTTGGTGTCCAACAGGTAGCGCAGCATCAGAGCGCTTCCCGTTCCGACTGGTGCTGGCTGGCGCGCTCGGGCAGGAAGTCGTCGCTAACATTGGGGCCGCCTATGAAAAAGCTGTCCCAGGTTTGGCCGATGGGGGCGAGGATGCGCTCATTGCCCCTGGCGCGTATTTCTACCTTGTGGACACCCTCGGGCAGGCGCACGTCCAACGGGAGTCGGACGGCCTGGGTGCGATTGTTGATGAAAACAGTGCCGATGGACATACCTATCTCCTCGTGGGAAGTATATAGCAATTGTATATCGCGCTGCGGGCGCGGTCAATTCAGCTCGTTCCAAAGGGTCCTGTCCGCGCCTCATCAATACGCGTCACGAACAGAGCCATTAAAGTACAGTGTCTAGCGTCGCAACCATTGTTTCGCTTTTCCGGCCCGGTCAATGAACACCATCCCTACCTCCTGCGCCGACCCGTTCGAAACGCTCAACGACGAGCAGCGCCTGGCGGTTGGTCACGGCCTTGGTGACGACAGCGGCGACACGCGTCCGCTGCTCATCATCGCCGGTGCTGGCTCTGGCAAGACCAACACTTTGGCCTACCGCGTCGCCAATCTCATCTTGCACCAAGCGGACCCACAACGCATGCTGCTGCTGACCTTCTCGCGCCGAGCTGCCGTGGAGATGGAGCGGCGTGTCGGCGGTGTGCTGAACCGGGTGATGGGCCAGAGTGCCAGCCGTTCCCTGCCGTCGCTGCCCTGGTCCGGCACCTTT
>CAIVHU010000197.1 GCA_903905735.1 uncultured beta proteobacterium | reverse complement strand
GGGGAAGACGTAACGGTCTTCCAGCGCCAGGGTGACCTTGGCTTGAAAAGATTTGTCATCAAACCCGATGTCTTCCACACGGCCCACCACCACTCCGGCGCTTTTGACGGCTGCCTTGGGCTTCAAGCCGCCAATGTTGTCAAACTTGGCCGTCACCATATAGGTTTTCTGGAAATTCAGGCTCAGCAGGTTGGCCGACTGCAGCGCCAGAAACAGAATGGCGACCACCCCCAGCAGCACAAACATGCCGACCCAGACATCATTTTTGGAGCGTTGCATTCAAACCCTTTCTAATCAGTTGAGGACAGAGCACGCGCACTGCGTGTCGCTTTGGTCTGTCCCGCAAAATCTCAAATAGTAAACATCATGGCGGTCAGGATAAAGTCCAGCCCCAGCACCGTCAGCGAAGCCATGACCACCGTGCGGGTGGTGGCTTTGGCAACGCCCTCCGGGGTGGCTTGCGCGTTGTAGCCTTGCAGCAGGGCGATGAAGGTTACCGCCACGCCAAACACAAAGCTCTTCAGCACGCCGTTACCCAGATCCTGAAATATATCCACGCCGCCCTGAATCTGGCTCCAGAACGCGCCGCCGTCCACACCGATCATCAGCACACCCACCACCCAGCCACCGATCACACCGGTGGCACTGAACATAGCCGCCAGCAGCGGCATGGTGATCACGCCGGCCCAGAAACGCGGTGCCAGAATGCGCTCAATCGGATCCACCGCCATCATTTCCATGACGCTGATCTGCTCCCCGGCCTTCATCAGGCCGATCTCTGCGGTGAGTGACGTGCCCGCGCGCCCGGCAAACAGCAAGGCGGACACCACCGGCCCGAGTTCGCGCAGCAAACTCAATGTCACCATCAAGCCTAGCGATTCGGCTGATCCATAACGTTTCAAAACGTAATAACCCTGCAGACCAAACACAAATCCGACAAACAGTCCGGCGACGGTGATGATCGGCAGGGAATAGTTGCCAAGAAAGTGAATCTGGTCACGCACCAGCACATTGCGCCTGATCGCGTAACCCACGGTCGCGAGCAGGCGGCCAAACAGGCGTGCCGCATACCCCATGGCATCAAAGTGCCTGCGCACGGCAAAGCCGATGTCTTTGGGCTGGTACCAGCTCATGACACCACCTCGGCACCAAAATCCTGCGCCACCGAGGGGCCCGGGTAGTGAAAGTGCACCGGGCCGTCCGGCAAGGCATGCACATATTGGTACACCAACGGATCGGTGCTGTGGCGCACTTCGTCGGGTGTACCCTGCGTGGCGACTTTGCCGTTGGCCAGAATGATCACATGATCAGCGATGGCAAAGGTCTGCTCCAGATCGTGTGAGACAAACATGCTGGTCAAGCCCATGGCATCGTTCAACTGACGGATCAGCCGGGCTGCGGTCCCGAGTGAAATCGGGTCCAGCCCGGCAAAAGGCTCGTCATACATCACCAGCTCAGGGTCCAGCGCAATAGCCCGGGCCATGGCAACGCGCCGGACCATGCCGCCTGACAGGTCGCTGGGCATCAAATCGCGCGCACCGCGCAGGCCAACCGCGTTGAGCTTCATCAGCACGATGTCCTTGATCAGGGCATCCGACAAATCGGTGTGTTCGCGCAGCGGAAAAGCCACGTTTTCAAACACGTTCAGATCGACAAACAACGCGCCAAACTGGAACAACATGCCCATTCGGCGACGCACCTTGTACAACTCGGATTGCGTCATGGGGGTCACGTCCTGCCCGTCAAACAGGACCTGACCTTTTTGCGCACGAATCTGACCGCCAATCAGGCGCAAGATGGTGGTTTTGCCACCGCCCGACGCGCCCATCAGGGCGGTCACATTGCCGCGCGGGATGGCCAGCGAAATGTCGTCCAGAATCATGCGCTCACCGTAGCCGAAGCTCAGGTGACGCATTTCAACCAGTGAATTTGATGAATTGGCGGGCATGAATAAATAGGGGCCGGGTAAACCCGGACCCGCGATGATAAAGGAAGGGCCGCTATCTCACCCAGCCCACGCCCACAAGGGCCTACACCTCAGCGTGGCAGGTCGCTGAAGCCCATCAAAAATTCATCCACGGAACGTGCGGCCTGACGGCCTTCGCGGATCGCCCACACCACCAGGCTCTGGCCGCGACGCATGTCGCCGGCGGCAAACACCTTGGCCACATTGGTGGCATAGCCGCCAATGAAATCAGTGCTTGCACGGGCGTTGCCGCGCGCGTCTTTCTCGATACCAAAGGCGTCCAGCACGGTGGCGACCGGGTTCACAAAGCCCATGGCGAGCAACACCAGATCGGCCTGATAGGTCTTCTCGGTACCGGGAATGTCGACCATCTTGCCGTCTTTGAACTCGATGTGGACGGTCTTCAAGCCAGTGAGCTTGCCTTTTTCGCCGATGAATTCCTTGGTGGAGATGGCGAACTCACGGGTGCAGCCTTCATCATGGCTGGAGCTGGTGCGCAGCTTCATCGGCCAGTAGGGCCAGGTCATGGGGCGGTTTTCTTCCACCGGGGGTTGCGGCATGACTTCAAACTGGGTCACGCTGGCGGCACCGTGGCGGTTGCTGGTGCCCACGCAATCACTGCCAGTATCGCCACCACCAATGACGATCACATGCTTGCCATCGGCACGCAGCTGGTGCTTGAGCTTGTCACCCGCATTGACCTTGTTTTGCTGCGGCAAAAATTCCATGGCGAAATAGATGCCATCCAGGTCACGCCCTGGCACCGGCAAGTCGCGCGACTGCTCAGAGCCGCCGGTGAGGATGATCGCGTCAAACTCAGCCTGCAACTGCTCTGGCGACACGGTTTCCTTGGCCCAATTGGTGACCTTGCTACCCTTGGGCATGGCACCGACGAGCACGCTGGTGCGGATCGTCACACCTTCGGCCTTGAGCTGATCGACACGACGGTCAATGTGGCTCTTCTCCATCTTGAAGTCGGGAATGCCGTAACGCAGCAGGCCACCGACTCGGTCGTTTTTCTCGAACAGCGTCACATCATGGCCCACGCGTGCCAGCTGTTGCGCAGCGGCCATCCCGGCAGGGCCGGAGCCGACCACCGCCACTTTTTTGCCGGTTTTGTGTTTGGCCGGTTGCGGCTTGACCCAGCCCTCTGCCCAGGCGCGGTCGATGATGGCGTGCTCGATGGACTTGATGCCCACCGCGTCATCGTTCACATTCAGTGTGCAGGCCGCTTCACACGGTGCCGGGCAGATGCGCCCGGTGAACTCGGGGAAGTTGTTGGTGCTGTGCAGCACGTCGATGGCGTTTTTCCAGTCACCCCGATAGACCAGATCATTGAAATCCGGAATGATGTTGTTGACCGGGCAGCCACTGTTGCAAAACGGCGTGCCGCAGTCCATGCAGCGCGCCGCCTGCGTCTTGGCCTGCGTATCGTCCAGGCCGACCACAAACTCCTGGTAGTTTTTCAGGCGCTCGGGCACCGGCTTGTAACCCTCTTCGATGCGCTCGTATTCCATGAAACCCGTGACTTTTCCCATGATTTATTCCTGATACGTTGGTCGGCTTCAGACTTTGGAAGCTTCTTTTTTCGTAGCTGCCTGCGCAAGACCAGCAAGGGCTTGAGCCGCTTTTTTAGCATGCATTTCACCGAGCGCCCGCTTGTATTCCAGCGGAAACACCTTGACGAATTTCAAGCGGCTGGTTTCCCAGTTGTCGAGCAACTCACGCGCACGCTTGCTGCCGGTCCAGCGGTTATGGTCTTCCAGCATTTTCCTGAGCTGCACCTCATCGGCCAGGCCACGGTGCCAGAGCTTTTCGTTGATGCTCAACTGTTGCTCGGAGGCGGTGAGCACTTTCTCCATGCTCACCATCGCGGTGTTGCAGCGTTTGGCAAACAGGCCGTCTTCGTCGTACACATAGGCGATGCCACCACTCATGCCGGCTGCAAAGTTGCGCCCGGTTTTGCCCAGCACAAGCACGGTGCCACCCGTCATGTATTCACAACCATGGTCGCCCGTGCCTTCCACCACTGCGGTGGCCCCTGACAGCCGC
>CAIVHU010000196.1 GCA_903905735.1 uncultured beta proteobacterium | reverse complement strand
TTGCGAGCCTGGCACTGGATCAACGCGATCGCGGTGCTGGTGTTGGTGACAAGTGGTTGGCGGATTTACAACGCCACCGCTTTCCTGGGCTTCGCCATTCCCACAGACCTGACCTTGGGGGGCTGGCTCGGTGGTGCCTTGCTGTGGCATTTCGCCGCGATGTGGGTGCTGGTCGTCAACGGCCTGCTCTACCTGTTGGCAAACACTTTGACACGCCGCTTTGCCAGGCGTTTCTTCCCCCTGTCTCTTCGCGGCATTGCTGCGGATATGTTGGCGGCCTTGAAGGGCCGGCTGACGCATGCTGATCCCACGGCCTACAACATGGTGCAACGCTTTGCCTACCTCTTTGTGGTGCTCGACAGCGTGTTGCTCGTTGTATCCGGCCTGGTGCTGTGGAAGTCCGTGCAGTTTCCCATTCTGCGTGACATCCTGGATGGTTATGAAGGTGCCCGCCTGGTGCATTTTTTCGCCATGGCAATGCTGGTGTCGTTCGTGGCCGTGCATCTGGTGATGGTCATGCTGGTGCCACGCACGCTGATTCATATGGTCCGAGGCTATTGAGGACTTACCCATGAAGATCAAAACCCCTGTACGTTTGGCGATGGATGATGAGGCTGTCTTGAAAGAGGCCGTTGACCGCATCGCGCATGCCAACCCCACCATGGCGTCGACCCGGCGCAGCTTCTTGCGGCGGTCCCTCACTTTGGGTGGCCTGTCTATGCTGACAGGTTGCGGCTTGGTTGACGAAAACAGTGCCGAAACCGCCTTGATGCGCATCTCCCGTTTGAATGATGATGCCCAGGCTTGGCTGTTTGATCCGCAGCGTCTTGCGCCCACTTATCCAGACTCGATGATCACCCGTCCATTCCCGTTCAATGCTTACTACAGCGAGGATCAGGTGCGTGAAATTGATGGCGGCAGATTCCGGCTGGAAGTCACCGGTCTGGTGGCGGACAAACGGCGCTGGAGTCTGCCCGAATTGCGGGCCATGCCCCAGATCGATCAGGTCACACGTCATATCTGCGTGGAGGGGTGGAGTGCCATCGGCAAATGGGGCGGTGTGTCTTTTGGCCAATTTTTGCGTCAAGTGGGCGCTGACCTGACGGCCAAGTATGTCGGGTTCAAGTGTTCAGACGACTATTTCACCAGCATTGACATGCCCACAGCCTTGCACCCGCAAACCACGCTGGCCTTGACTTATGACGGGCAACCGTTGCCACCCAAGTACGGTTTCCCCATGAAATTGCGCATGCCCACCAAGCTGGGCTACAAGAACCCCAAACACATTCAGGCGATTTTTGTCACCAATACCTACCCTGGCGGCTACTGGGAAGACCAGGGGTACAACTGGTTCGGAGGCAGCTGAGCTCACTCAGGTGCTTCCCAACATCGGCAACTCTGCCACTCACTTCAACCACAGACTCACACTTAAAGGAAACATCATGAAAAATTTGACTGCAACTCTCCTGGCCGGCTGCATGCTTTTGGCGACAGCCAGTGCCATGGCAGACGATATGAGCAAGGACGCGATGAAGAAAGGTGCCATGGCCACCGACTGCATGACCAAGGACGCGATGGGTAAGACCATCACTTCCAAGGACTGCATGAAAAAAGATGCGATGAAGAAAGATGCCCTGGCCAACGACGGGATGAAGAAGGACGCCATGGGTATGGGTGAGATGAAGAAATAAGGCCCGCCGCGAGCAATGCCGCGCTTGCCAAGGCTCACTCATCAATCATGACAATCGCGGTGCGAGCACTGGTTCGTCCAATATAACGGCGGCGTCGATGGCTTCCATCTCAAGTCTGTCTTTTGTTTCGTCTGCTAGACCTTTCTAAGGGATGGCGAACGGGAACCTACGGGATGCCACATCGGTGCAAGACATCGTTCTCGAGAACAAAGCGTTTAATTCACGTCTGCTTGTGGAGGTCTGATGAAGGCAGGACCGTCAGGACTAGCCGACGTTGGGGACTACGGCTTGGCAACCTCGGTTTAGGCGACGGGGTTATCTCAAGTCAAGTTGGGCCTGTCGAAGGTGCAGCCACTGGCTCCAACGCAGGGAGCCGACAACTAGGCGCATGGTTCACTTGGCTATAGTTCATACAGGTATGCAGAGCTTGAGTCCACTCTATCGCGCGATAGTGCCAAACCTTCCTCCGTATGCGTGATGTACAGCAGTTGTTGCTTGCGCTCAACCTGAGTTTCGGAATGATGGAGCAAAGGGAGGTTCACATGGAAATTTTTGTTCTGGGCTTCGTTGCGGGTTTGGTTGTAGTTGGCGTCCTTTGGCTGGCATCAAGGGACACCAAACCAATCAGGCTTGATGAACTCAGTCGGCCAAACTCTCTGCGGATCGTGCGTCCGCCGCTATTGATGAAGTTCTCGATTTTGTCCGGGAAAGCAATTTGCGCATCGATGCCATGGAAAATTCGGCGCGCTAGTGGCCGGCATGTATGGTGCAACCTGCCAACCGATTGGTGGCTCTAGTTAAGTCGGCATCGAAGTCAATTTCGCTGAGGTACTGACGATGACTGATGCCGCTGACCTTTTCGGGATAGGTAATAGTCTGAGAGATCCAAAATGGGGGCTGTGCTGGTCTAACTCCGGCATCAGCGATGAAGTCCTGGTCAGAAAAGCACTCCTCAGCGGAGGTTTCACAGTAATTTTGATGGCCTGCCTGGAATTCGGCCTCGATTACGTCCGCAGACAATGGGACATTGTTGATCAGCATGTTGGTGAGGACTCAGAACTGATCAGCATCAGAACTCGAAGCCTGGTGAACGAAATTCTGGAAAACATCACCGAAGGGTTTTCTAAGGCTGGATCCTGAGGGTGAGTGATCTGTCTGCGTTGTTCCCTCAGCATCCCGGCATCGTAAGATGATCTCTGCTTGTTACAGCCTTTGCCATGATGTGGAAATGCTCTTGAGCGGCGACGCCAAGCAAAGCATCCGGTATCCCGGTTACATTGGCTGGCATCCGTTTGGTTGAGTCCGAGCGCAGCAACGATGTCCAAGATTGATCTTCAAGCCGAAAACGCCCGCCTGATCGCACTGCTTGAATCGCATGGCATCGAATGGCGCCTGTCGCCTGCGCCAAGTTCATCCCCACCGCCAGCCCCAACCACTGAGGTGCCACCCTCCACCTTATCCACGCAACAAAAAGTGGCCTTATTTGGCCGCCTGTTTCGTGGCCGAACGGATGTCTTTCCCATCCGTTGGGAAGGCAAGTCAAGCGGTAAATCAGGTTATTCCCCGGCTTGCGCCAACGAATGGAAGGCCGGTGTCTGCGACAAGCCACGTATCAAATGCGGTGACTGCGGCAATCGGGAACTGATCCCGCTGTCGGATTCGGTGCTGTTCGATCACCTGGTTGGCAAACGCACCATGGGTGTCTATCCCCTGCTGACCGACGACACCTGTCACTTTCTGGCGGTCGATTTTGATGATGCCCAGTGGAGAGACGATGCTCAAGCTTTTCGCCAGTCGTGTGATGAGCTGGGCGTTCCCGCCTCATTGGAAATTTCACGATCCGGCAACGGCGCACACATCTGGATCTTCTTCTCAGGTCGGGTGTCAGCACGAGATGCACGACGACTGGGTACCGCGATCATCAGTCATACCTGCGCTCGCACCCGGCAGTTGAAGCTGGCATCCTATGACCGCCTGTTTCCCAACCAGGACACAATGCCAAAGGGCGGCTTTGGCAATCTGATTGCCTTGCCCCTGCAGAAGCTTCCCCGTGAAAACGCTTGCAGTGTCTTCGTGGATGCCAATCTGCGCCCCTATGAAGACCAGTGGTCGTATTTGGCATCCATCCAACCGATGCCACCACACGACATTGAGCCGACCGTGTTGCGCGCCACCGGTGGGGTGCATCCATTGGATGTGACGTTCATTGACGATGAAGATCTGAAGGAGCCTTGGAAACGACCACTCACGGTCAGCAAGAAGCTGCTTGGCGCGATGCCCAAGTCACTGAACGTGACGCTGGCCAATCAGATCTATTTCGAAAAAGTTCAGTTGCCCCAGCCACTAGCCAACCGCTTGATCCGGCTGGCAGCCTTCCAAAATCCAAAGTTTTACAAGGCCCAGGCGATGCGCATGTCGACCTGGGACACGCCACGGGTGATTGGTTGCGCCGAGAGTTTCTCCAATCACATTGCTTTGCCACGCGGATGTCTGGATGCAGCACAAGAGCTTTTGAGAGACAACTCCATTGGCTGTGACCTGACCGATGAAAGGTTCACCGGTGAGCCACTCAATGTGGCGTTTGCTGGAACCCTGAGACCCGATCAGGAGTCCGCAGTGGCGGCCATGATGCAGCACGATGTCGGCGTTCTGTGCGCGCCCACCGCATTTGGCAAGACCGTAACCGCCGCCGCAATGATTGCCCGGCGCGGTGTCAACACGCTGGTGCTGGTGCATCGCACCGAATTGCTCAAACAATGGCAGGAGCGGCTGCAGGCCTTTCTGGGGGTTGGCAAGGGTGTGGTCGGGACCATTGGTGGTGGCAAGTCCAAGCCAACTGGACAAATTGACATCGCGGTGATGCAATCGCTGTCTCGCCAAGGCGAGATCAGCCCCTTGGTTGAAAACTATGGACAGGTCATCATTGATGAATGCCACCATATTGGTGCAGCATCATTCGATGCCATTTTGAAGAAGGTCAAAGCCAAATTTGTCTTGGGCCTCACCGCAACGCCCATAAGGCGTGATGGCCAGCAGCCCATCATCTTCATGCAATGTGGTCCGATCCGCCATACCGCAACGCAGGCCAGCAGTGCGCCGCATGACTTGGAAGTGCTGCCAAAGTCCTTGTTCAAACGCATTGACATCGGGATAGATGCCGGTATCCAAGATGTATTCCACCATCTTGTCACCGACGTGGAGCGCACACAGGCCATTTGTCATGAAATCCAGGTGGCTTTTGATCAACATCGCAAGGTGCTTGTATTGACCGAACGGACCGAGCATCTAGACGCCATTCTGGCGGGACTGATAGGCAAGGTACCAGAACCATTCGTCTTGCACGGTCGCATGTCAAAAAAGCAGCGTGCGGTGGTCATCACGAATCTGGAGGCGTTGCCGCCAGATGCACCTCGAATATTGTTGGCTACCGGAAAACTGGTTGGCGAAGGCTTTGACCACCCGCCGCTCGACACCCTGGTGCTGGCCATGCCTGTTTCGTGGAAGGGCACACTGCAGCAGTACGCAGGACGTCTGCACCGTGAACACGCCACCAAGACGGATGTGCGCATCATCGATTTTGTCGACACTGGCCACCCGGCACTCCTGCGCATGTGGGACAAGCGCCAAAGCGGCTACAGGGCGATGGGCTACCGAATAGCAGACCAATCCGCCTTGGATGGACAGGAGTCTGCGACTTTATTCAGCGGCTGAATTACAAAGGGTTGGCTGAGGCTCAGCTGGACAGTTCCGGGTAGCTGCGAGCAACGTTGCCTTGAATGGAAATTTGTATTCAAATGAGACATCCTATGTACTCGAATGCATTTTGGTGATCCGATCACGCTTGCCAAATTTTGAGATTTTCCCGACCGGCAAGGCTTTGCCTTCAAAATCCGGAAAACGGCAAGCCTTTGCCTGCAGTAGCGGCAATTCTTTGAAGTCAGAACTTTTCTGCTCAGAGGGGAATCGGGATGCCAACCGGCAAATCTTTGCTAATCACTACAATTGTTGTGCAGGTGCGGCACGGTCTGCCCAGCTGCTGCGCCGTCGTTGATGCCGATGTTATAGCCGTCTGGCCGGTGCAGTGCATCCAGTTCGCTCTTGGCCTGGTCCAACAGGGCCAGCAAGTCACCGCGCTCTGTGGCCGTCAAGTCAAAGAGAGACCCCACGTGCCGGTGCGGGATGATCAGGCTGTGGCCGGTGGATACCGCAAACCCGTCACGCACCATCAGACCAGAGGCGTTGTGCAGCACGATGCGCTCAGGGATTAGAGTGCAAAAGGGGCAGATGGCAGTCGGCAGCATGGATCGCAGTTTAGGTGAACCATTTTTGGCCGCTCATCTGTGCGCGGCAAGTTTGCGCGAGCTGTCTGAGCCTGAGCTCCCCGCAAAGAAGGTGGTTCTGCGCAGAAAGTCGCAACATTGCTGGGTGCACCGCAGGTCCGACATTTTGAACAAAATCTGGCTCAAGCCCTTATTCTGATTGCGTGAGCAGCTATTAAAAACATCCACGCTCTGGCTATTCAATGGCCAAAAATTCAGGGAATCCAAAGTCACGAACATATGCTCAATGTCCATCAAGTCATCGGGCAGTTGCCGCCAGAAATTGCGCCAACTGTGCCAGCACGTCCTGAACCGCCCTGTTGGCAGCAATCACACCCCCTTGCGGGTTGTCGCTCGGTGCCGTTGCCTCGGCACTGAACTCGCGCCAGGCCAGCACCACGCGGGTTTTCTCATCGGTCAGGTACGCACGCAGCGTGAATTGCACCCGGCTTGGGTTGGTTTGAAAATTCTGCTGCAACCGGATGATCTGGGTGTCGAGTCGCAACGCACCATCTGCGCTGGAGGGCGTCAGCACCACCGTGCCAAAGGACCCGACCTTGTCGATCGCCGTCACCAGCAGTGGCCCCAGCATGCGCGCTGGCGGGTCCACCCATTCGCTGTGGGCAAAGTATTCCAGCTTGTGGGTTTCGCGCACATACATGATGCGTTGACTGTCAAAACCGGATGCTGCGCTCGGCGGGTTGACGATCAGCGTGGGCAACGAACGCACTGTGGCACCCTGCGCGCTTGGCGCTGCCTGGCGCTCCGGGCTGTCAAGCGCATAGAAGACCGGCGGTTGGGATGAGGCCGGGCGCAGCGCACTGCATGCCGTCAGCATCAACATGGCAAATAGGAGTGCAGCCCTTTGTACATATGGGCTATTCACTATTAAAAGCATACTTTTCATGGTTTCCCCCCGGATTCGCCCGGGCCGTCCGGCACGGATTTGTGGCCAAAAATGATGCCGCTGGGGTCACGCCGTGTCTGTTCGGTCAGCAGATGGAGCGACTGGCTCAAGGTGCTCAACTCGCCCAACAGGCGTTCGAGTTCCGGCAGGGTTTCCGTGCTAAAACGTTTGACATCGGCACCGACGACATCGATGGTTTTGCCAGCGCTGACGCTGGTTTTGGCCACGTCGGTGCCCATGGCGCTTATCGCGTCAGCGCTGCGGGCCAGGCGTTGGGTCAGGTCTTCCAGGCGCGCGCTGGCCTTGGCGGTATTTTTCAAAGTGCGGGCACCATCGACCAGACCGGCATCGATGCTGTCTTGACGCGCGGCAAGGGTGTGCGCAATGGCCGCCACGTCGGCCAGTGTGTTGTGGAATGCGGCCTGGTTCTCTTTGCTCAGAATCGCGTTGAGGTTTGTAGAGGTGGTGTCGAGCTTGGCCAGGGCGCTGGTGAGCACGTTTTCCAGCCGGGCGGACAAAGAAGGTGAGGTCCGGATCACCGGGTAGCTGGCACCCGCTTTGGCCAGCATCACCGGCGATGCCACGCTGCCACCGCTCAACTCCACATAAGCAATGCCGGTGAGGCCCTGGGTTTTGAGGACGGCAAGGGTGTCTTCCTTGACGGGCGTTCCCCGCTCGATGGCAAACAGCAGGTTGACGTTTTTGGGATTGGTGGCATCCAGGCTGATGGCTTGCACTTTGCCGACATCCACACCGTTGTATTTGACCGGTGCGTTCAGGTTGAGTCCGGCCACCGATTCGTTCTCAATCGCCAGATACACGTCATATTTCTTTTGCCACGCGCCGCCAGAGGCCAGCCACAAGACACCCGCGACCAGCATGGCACCCAGCACCAGCACGAAGGCGCCGACCAGGGAATAGTTCACTTTGGTTTCGATGATGGCTCCTTATGGGTTAAAAAAGCCTGCGCCTGCGCAGCGCGTGCGCGTGGGCCGTCGAAAAACGGCCGGATGGCAGGCGTGGCCATCCGGGCGAGTTCCGCCATCGAGCCAATCCCCTGAACCGTGCCTTCAGCCAATACTGCGACACGGTCAGCGACCTGCCATAGCAGATCGAGGTCGTGCGTGATCATGATCACCGTGATGCCCAGCGTGTTGCTCAACTTCAGCACCAGCTCATCAAACCCGGCGGCGTTTTGCGGGTCCAGCCCGGCGGTGGGTTCGTCCAGAAATAGCAGTTCTGGGTCCATCACCAGGGCCCGGGCCAGCGCGGCACGTTTCACCATGCCACCGCTCAGTTCTGACGGATATTGCCCCGCCACGTCGGCGGTCAGGCCCACCGCAGCCAGTTTCCCGGCGGCGATGGCATCAACCTGCTGGTTGCCCAGTTGCCGATGTTCCCGCAGTGGCAAGCCAATGTTTTCAAGCACGGTCAACGAGCCAAACAGGCCACCCTGCTGAAACAGCACCCCAAAGCGCAGGCGCAATGCCAGTGCTGCATCGTCGGTGATGTTGGCCAGATCAACGCCCAGCACCCGCACGCTGCCTTCATTGGGCTTTTGCAACAGGATCATCTCGCGCAGCAGCGTCGATTTACCAGAGCCACTACCGCCGATCACGGCAAAAATCTCCGCACGGCGCACCGCCAGATTGACACCGTTGTGCACCACATGACTGCCAAAACGCGTCACCACCTGACGCATTTCAAGAACAGTATCCGCAGCAGCCGTGGCCATCTCAGAGGTCCAGCAGGCTGAAGGCCACGGAGAAAAGCGCATCGGCCACGATCACCAGAAAGATGGACTGCACCACAGCTCGTGTGGTTTGCAGCCCGACGCTGTCGGCACCACCGCGCGTGCGAAAGCCCTGAAAGCAACCCACCATCACAATGATGACCGCAAAAACCGGTGCTTTGCCGATGCCCACCAGGTAAGAAGTGATGCTGACGGCTTTGGAAAAGCGGTCCAGAAATTCACCAAACCCCACACCCAGCTGTGCCCGCGCCATGAGCATGCCGCCCACCACGCCCAGCACATCGGCAAACACCGTCAACAGCGGCAGGGCAATCACCAGCGCGATGAGTTTGGGCAGCACCAGCATCTCCAGCGGCGCGATGCCGATGGTGCGCATGGCATCAATCTCTTGAGTCACATTCATCGTGCCGATTTGCGCAGCATAGGCCGAGCCGGAGCGCCCGGCGATGATGATGGCCGTCATCAGCGGCGCAAACTCGCGCAACATGGACAGCCCCACCAGATCGGCCACAAAGATATTGGCCCCGTATTGCCGCAGTTGGTCTGCGCCCTGGTACGCCACTACAACGCCCAGCAGCAAGGACAGCAGCCCCACAATAGGCAGCGCGTCAAAACCTGCGCTGCGCAGGTTGAACAGGATCGGCCGCCCGCGTATGCGTCTGGGGTGGGTGGCCCAGCCTGCCAGCGCCAGAAAGTTTTGCCCCAAAAAACTCAGCAATGCATTCAGTTCTGACCAGGCCGCGCTAGCCTTGTGGCCCACGCGCTGCAGCATCGCCAACGGGGGTTTGGCGGTGTTTTTGGGCGGTTGAAGACCATCTTTCATAGATGCCAAGCATCGTAGGGGCCGGGCAGCGTCTTGTTTGTGCTCCAGGACACGGATGAAAAAGTGGAGTCAAATAACGCTTATGCGTTTATCTACCTTGAGTTTGATGGGGCTGTCATTCTTGTCAGCGTGCAGTGGTTACGCGCCACCGGCCAACGTGAACGGTTTGACCCAGGCCCAGCTGGTGGCCCAGATGGGCCCACCCGACACGGTGCGCCAGACCACCAGCGGCACCCGGCTGGAATTCCCCCGGGGGCCGATGGGGCATCACACCTGGTTTGTCGACGTGGCGCCCGACGGCAAGGTCGTCCAGGCCGAGCAGGTGCTGACCGAGCTGAACTTCAACCAGATCACCCCCGGCATGCGCCAGGACGAAGTCCGCCAACGCCTGGGGCGGCCCAGCGAGACCCAGGGACTGGGCCGCGCGCGCGGCATGGTCTGGAACTACCGCTACGAAAACCACTTTTGCCAGTGGTTCCAGGTGGAGATGTCGCAAGAGCAGCTGGTGCGCTCAACGGGTTACGGCGAACCCCCTGAATGTCAGAAAAACGACGGCATCTTCATCCCATAACAGGTGCCAGCCGGTTGACCCACCCACGCCGCTGAAACCACCCGGGGCGCCAAGTCAGGCCAAACCCGGCAACTGACAATGGCCAACGCTCAGAACGTGATCACCTTGTCAGCATTCAGCGTCCATTCGGCCAGCTCCGGCAAGGTGCCAATGCTGACGCCGGGAATCAGCGGCAAGTCAATCATCCCACGCGCCATGGCGCAGGTGCGGCATAGCTTGATGGCCACACCCTCGCTCACCAGCAGTTCCAAAATGCCTTGCAGACCGTTGCCGCTGCCATTGATCTGGTTGGGCAAACCAGCCACCACGGCATCTGACAGTAAAAACAGGCGGACCTCCGGGCGCTCCCCCTCGTGGCCGACCAGCGCGCTCGCCAGTCGCAGGGCAGTCAGGCAACGCTCGCTGCCATAAGGCGGCGCGTGAATGACGATAAGGATTTTTTGCATCTTGTTTCTCCGTCGTGCAGCTTGATGTGATGACGGGATTTTGGCAGTGTTATGGCGCATGGCGGATGCCGACCCTTGCAGGCATCCGCTTCGCCCAGCGCGCAGTGGCACCGGTTCGTCCGGACGGCGATTGGCGGCGGGTTTGCTTGGACATCTCATGCATCCAAACCCATGCCCGGTCTGCCGATCAACCAATAACGACTTACCTACAATGAACGTATATTCCGGTGGTGGATGTACATGGGTTCATCGGTCGTCGCCCGCTTCTTCCGGCGTGCGGTCATGCTTTGTTTTCACCACACATATGTGCCTTAAACCCGCACGGAATAAGGGCTGGCAGCACCTGAATTTATAGCAAGAGACCTCATGGCCGAGAAAACTTCTTTCGAGATCGCGCGGGAAACACTCAAGCAGCTCACCGCGCGCAAGCTGGCACCCACGCCGCTGAACTACCAGAAGATCTACAGCGAGATCGCGCAGCTCCCTATCGAGCCGCCGTTCCCGGCCGAGCGCCTGCGCGAGATCGCCGTGGCGCTGCCCACCAAAACGCCAGGCCAGCAAAAGCAGCGTGGGCTGCTGGAGTCTGCCATCAACCAGCTCAACTGGGACGGCGTCAAGGCCGCGCTGATGGCCTACGGTGGTTTCAGCCCCGCCGCGCCTGAACCCGGCAAAAACGGCTTGTCGCTGGTGGACACGCCCAAAGTACTGCCAACTCCGCCGATCGAGATCGCCCCTGCGACACCCGTAGTGACCGCGCCCGCCTTGACGGCGGACTTTTTTGGCCAGATTGCCCGCATGATCGAGTTCGCCATGCCGGCGTTGGGCCACGACGACGAGCGCTTTCTGGAGCAGACACAAAGTTTGCTGAAATCGCTGCGCGACCCTACCACCGATGCGGTCACGGTCAAGCAAATGATCGGGCAGTACAGCCACCGCCTGTCGTTTGCGGCTGAGGATCAGGCTGAAATCAAGGCCGTGCTGCTCAAGCTGCTGCATCTGCTGGTGGAAAACATCAGCCACCTGAGCATTGACGACAGTTGGCTCAAGGGCCAGACCGAGGCGCTGATGGCCGCGTGCGTGCCGCCACTGACGCTGCGCCGCCTCGATGACGTGGAGCAAAAGCTCAAGGACGTGATCTTCAAGCAGACCGAGGCCAAATCCCGCGCGATGCAGGCACAGGAGGAAATGCGCCAGATGCTGGCCGCCTTCATTGAGCGGCTGGCCGCCATGAGCCAGTCCACCAGCGGTTTTCATGAACAGCTGGAAGCCGGTGCCAAACTCATCGAGCAGGCCAAAACTTTGGCCGACATCGCGCCCGTTCTCAAAGAAATTGTGGGTGCCACCCGCACCATGGCGCGTGACAGCCAGGTGGCACGCGACGAGTTGCAAGGCATGAAGAAGCGTGCCGAAACCACCGAAGCCGAAATCAGCAAGCTGCATCAGGAGCTGGACCGCGTCAGCGCCCAGGCGCGCCACGACCCGCTGACCGGAGCGCTCAACCGCCAGGGGCTCGACGAGGCCGTGATCCGCGAGGTGTCCAAGGTCAAACGCCAGGACACACCGCTGTGCATGGCGCTGCTCGACATTGACAACTTCAAGAAGCTCAACGACACCCTGGGCCATGCCACCGGCGACGTGGCGCTGACGCATCTGGCCACCGTCACCCGCGAGGTGATGCGACCGCAGGACACGCTGGCGCGCTACGGTGGCGAAGAATTCGTCATCCTGCTGCCCGACACACCGCTGGATAAGGGCATTGAGGCCATGACCCGACTACAGCGTGAGCTGACCAAGCGCTTCTTCCTGGCTGGCACCGAGAAAGTGCTGATCACTTTCAGTGCCGGTGTGGCGCAGCTCGCCCCCGGTGAAACTGGGCACGATGCGATCAAACGGGCCGATCAGGCCATGTACCTGGCCAAGCGGGCCGGCAAGAACCGGGTGCTGGGCGCCTGATGACACTGTTTTAAGAAAAGGACTCTGAACCCATGGCCATGCTGATTTTTTTGACGGGTTTGCTGCTGTTTCTGGGTGTGCACTCGGTGCGCATCTATGCTGACGACTGGCGCGAGCGCCAGCGTCGCAAATGGGGTATGCACACCTGGCGCGGCATTTACACCGTGCTGTCGCTGGTGGGCATGGTGCTGCTGGTCTGGGGGTTTGGCATGCTGCGCGACCAACCGGTGGTGATTTGGACGCCGCCCCAGGGCATGCGCCACGCGGCCTCGCTGTTCACGCTGCTGGCGTTCATTTTGCTGGCGGCGGCCTATGTGCCGGGCAACGCCATCAAGGCGCGGGTGTATCACCCGATGGTGGCAGGGGTCAAACTCTGGGCAGTAGCGCACCTGTTGGCCAATGGCAACCTGGCGCACCTCATTTTGTTTGGCAGTTTTCTGGCCTGGGCGGTGGTGGATTTCATCGCGGCTCGCAAGCGTGACCGGCGCGAACTGGGTTCAGCGCCGGTGGCAACCACGCTGCAGGCCACCGTCATCACCGTGGTGGTGGGCGTGGTGAGCTGGGTGGTGTTTGCCTTCTGGCTGCACGGCTGGCTGATCGGTATCAAGCCGTTTGGTTGATCGACAGGCGGGCAAACCGCCTTACTTGATGTTCAGGAAGTACTGGATCAGGTACTTGGCCAGAAAGCCGACAAAGCCGAATGCCAGCCCCAGAAACATCACAAAGGTGCCAAACTTGCCGGCCTTGGACTCCCAGGCGAGCTGACCAATGATGAACAGCATGTAGAGAATGCCCGCGCCAATGCCAAAGGTCATGCCAAAGTGGCTGATTTGCGCCTCGGTAAAACCCCACATCAGCGCTGCTCCCACCCTGGCAGACTGGACACGTCCACCAAATCCCGGTAGGCATGCCAACTGGCATGGCCAAGCAATGGCACCACAATCACCAGACCCACCAGCATCAAACTCAAGCCCACAAGAATCAAACCCATGATGATAGCGCCCCAGAAGGCCATGGCGATCGGGTTGGCCACCACCACCTGCCAGCTCGCCGCGATGGCTTGCGCCACTCTCACCCGCCGGTCAAGCAACAGGGGGATGGTGACAACCGTCGAGGCAAAGATGGGTGCTACCAGAATGCCGCCCATCACCATCCACATTTCAAACAGGTATCCTGTCGGGGCGAGAACCACATGCGCCAGAAAATCACGCGGTGCGGCGATAGGTGCCTTGGCCAGGAGTTGAATCAAAAAAGCTGACAGCACCACCCAAGCGGTTCCTGCGGCGGCGAGCAGGATGCCAAAACGTACCAGGTTCCAGTGTTCATCACCCCACTTGACGAAGTCGCCGTCTCGCCAGTTCATCCAGGTTTTCAGGACCAGGGGCCAGCCTACCGGCTCGCGACGCTCTAGCGCCCGGCTCATGGCATAGAGGCTGGTCGCCAGAATCGGTGCCACCAGCAAAAACCCTGAAAAAGCACCGGCAAGCAGCCAGAATCGGTCAGATGCCAGGACCAGCAGCAAGCCGCCAAAGACCGCCATGGCCAGTCCGTGCACGTAGCTGATCCAGCCACAGCGCAGCATGTCGCGCGCACCAAGCACCAGCCAGGTCAGGGGATGCATGATGCCGATGCTGCGCGGCACAGGGGGCTTGATCGGTGTCGGTGGCTGGGCCATGTCAATTGAGTGGACGAAATCATCGATGGTGCCACAAGCCGAGCAACAGGCCGCACGACAAGGCCAAAATGGGGCAAGCCGACAACTGTCATGGACTGTTGTCGGCTTGGTGTTGGGGCCGACGCGTCGGCCCGCAGGTGATGAACTGCTTACGATTTGGCGGGCATCGGTGCCTTGTTTTGGCGCCAACCCATGGCACCATGGCGACCCTGCATGCTGGCGGCGTCAAACACTTTTTGCTGCTCGGGTGTGAGCGTTGCATAGAAGGTCTTGGTGGCTTCGGCGCGTTTGTCCATGGCAGCGGTCATGGTTTTCATGCGTTCGTCACGCAGGGCTTTCATCTTGTCGATGCGCTCTGGCGTGGTCAGCTTGGCCATCTCGACCGGGTCGGGGCGCTGCATGGGTGTCATGGCGGCGGCTGGCTTCATGGCATCGGTAAACGCTGTCCAAGCGCCTTCCTGCGCCGGTGTCAGCTTGAGTTGCGCCTTGAGCACTGCCTGGCGCTTTTCCATCATGGCCTGCATGCGCGCCGGGTCCATGTTGCCCATGCGGCCATGGTGCCCGCCAAGGCCCTGCATGCCCATGCCGGGACCCATCATCGGATCACATTGGCCACCCATGGGGGCTTGTGAGTAGGCAACGCCAGCAACTGCCAGCAGTGTGGCGATCAGCAAGAGTTTGAGACTTGTTTTCATGATGACTTCCTTTGGGTAGAGCCGCTGACCTGAAGTGGCATCGGCGTGGAAAGAAGTATCTGCCCGGCATGTATCGCCGCCATGACGCGACAAACAAGCTATGTAAAGTTGCATGAATCTATGGCAGCGGGTTTTGATGGGATGATGGCGGACTTTTCCATTCAGAATTTCAGCACAAAGGGATTTGCCAGTGTTCAAAAATATCATCATGTACCGCATCGACCCCGCTTGGAGCCCTACCGCCGCCCAGGTAGAGGACAGCCTGCAGTCAGGCCGCTTTGTCGAATGTGGGTCCAGCCAGGAGAAGTCTGTCGGCTGGATCGAACCGCGCGGCCAGGCCAACGGCCCGCTGCTGGAAGCGGTGGCCGGGCAGTGGATCGCCAAACTGATGGTGGAAACCCGCGCCCTGCCCGCTTCGGTGGTCAACCGCAAGGCGCAAGAGCGTGTGGCGCAGATCGAGGCCGCCACCGGGCGCAAACCCGGCAAGAAGGAAACCCGTGACCTCAAAGATGACATCCGCCTGGAACTGCTGCCGATGGCGTTTACCAAGCAGTCCAGCTCTCTGGTCTGGATTGACCGCGATGCCCGCCTGCTGGTGATTGATGCCGCCAGCCAGGCGCGTGCCGACGAGGTAGTGACCTTGCTGGTGCAAGCCTTGCCGGGTTTCGCCGTCACATTAATCAATACCCAGATCTCGCCCGTGGCGGCCATGGCCGAATGGCTGTTAAGCCTGGAAGCCCCGGCGGGTTTCAGTGTGGACCGCGAATGCGAGCTCAAGGCGGCTGACGAGTCCAAAGCCGTAGTGCGCTATGCCCGCCACCGGCTCGATACCGAAGAAGTGCAGCAGCACATTAAGGAAGGCAAGATGCCGACCCGCCTGGCCCTGACCTGGGACGAACGCGTGTCATTCATGCTCACCGAAGGGCTGCAGTTGAAGAAGCTGGCTTTTCTGGATGTGGTGTTTGAGGCCACCAGCGCCAGCAAAAACAACGCGGACGACTTTGACGGCGACGTGGCGATTGCCACCGGGGAGCTGCAAAAGATGCTGCCCGATGTACTGGAAGCGCTGGGTGGGGAAATGCCCGTGGCTTGATTTGCCATCAGGTTGTGCTTGTCAGTCGTCGTCCCGCTCCCGACCATCATGGTGGTCTTCGGAGTCCTGCGGCGGCAGAGGTTTATCGCCGTAGGCGGCTCTATAGGCCTCCGCCGAAGTGAAATTGCATTCCTGGCGCATTCCGATTTGCCTGAGCAGGTCAAAACTGGGGGTTACCACCAACCCAGTGACGGCCTTGATCTGCTCACGAAGTTGGACACACGTCAGTGGCGGTTCATCTGCCGCCTGTGCACCCGACGCAAAACAGCTCAGAAGGACGATCAGCGATAGCGTTGCTTTCATGGGGTGCCTTTTTAATGCCCGGTGGCAGGCGAACCCGGTATGTCATCAAAATGCGCCTCCACATCGGTGGGTAACAATTGAATCGTGGCGCGCAGCCCGGGAATCGCGCGCATGAGCGCCTGTTCTACCTCGGTTCTGACAGCGGCGGCGCGTCCCGGTGTCCAGCCTGATGGCATGTGCATGTGTAAATCAACAAATCGACGCTGGCCTGATCGACGCGTGATGACGTGGTCAAAACGGATGGTTTGCTGGTCAAAAGATGCCATCGTCTTTTGAATTTCCTGCATCACCTCGGGCTCCACCGCCTCTTCCATCAGCCCTTGTGCCGAGCGCCACATCAGGTGGCCGCCTTCCCACATAATATTGAGAGCAACGCCGATGGCTGCCAGGGCGTCCAGCCAAAGCCAGTCGGTTAAAGCCACGCCCACCAGGCCGACCACCACACCCACCGAGGTCCAGACATCGGTGACCAAATGCCTGGCATCGGCCTCCAGCGCAATCGAGCGGTGTTGTTTGGCGGCGCTGAACATCACCCAGGCCAGCAAGCCGTTCAAGCCGGAGCTGAGTACCGACAGGGCCAAGCCCCAGCCCAGTTCCTGCAGCGGTTGCGGGTCAAACAGCCTGCTTGCTGCCGCCCAGATGATGCCAAAGGCCACGCCCACAATCAAAATACCTTCGAACCCGGAGGAAAAATACTCTGCCTTGTGGTGGCCGTAAGGGTGTTCATCGTCCGCCGGGCGTTGGGCAATGGTCACCATCATCAATGCAAAGACGGCGCTGGCCAGATTGACAAACGACTCCATGGCATCGGACAGCAAACCTACGGAATCGGTGACATACCAAGCCAGCGTTTTCAGGGTGATGGTGATCACGGCCACCGCAATGGATGCCCATAACAAGCGCTTAGGAGTCAGTAAACGGGTGGGAAGATAGGACATCATGGCGTGGGCTGGCCTGATGATCGCTGGCACACCTTAAGGCCCTCTTAACTGGCAACCAGACCGTCCTCGCTCTAGTCCTTGAGGTTGTTAAGAGTTACTTAAGACAGTGGGCCTAGACTTTTGTCAATTCGACAAGAAGTAGGTACACAAAGTGTTACTCACATATGAGGCGCGGGTCAGTTTGGCCCAGGGGGTAGCCACATGACTTCGCTCCATCTGCTGCTCTGGATCGTTGGCGCCATCCTGTTGCAACTGTCCATTTACCTGGCCATTGGTTTCTGGCGGCATTGGCAAAACTATGACGCATTGCGCACCACCGTCATCGAAGGCGGTCTGCCCGTCAAGTTCAACAACGAATCGGTCGAACCCGAGCCGGCGGCTGCCGCATGGACCGGTTGGCGCGCCTTCAAAGTCACGCACAAAGTGCTGGAGAACGCCACCCACGACATCTGTTCATTTCATCTGGCTCCCCAAGACGGTCAGGCGCTGCCAGCCTTCATGCCCGGCCAGTACCTGACCTTTCGGCTGGATATTCCCCTGGCCGAAGGCGGCACCGAGTCCGTTACCCGGTGTTATTCGCTCTCGGACGGGCCGCGTCCCAACGGCTACCGTGTGTCGATCAAACGCGCACCGGCGCCGTTGAACACGGTGCATCCCCCCGGGCGCTCGTCGAACTTTTTTCATGACCAGGTGGCGTTGGGTAGCGTGCTGCAGGTACGCGCACCTGCCGGGCATTTCTATATCGACCACAGCGACGCGCCCGTGGTGCTGTTGGGTGGTGGCATAGGCATCACGCCGATGCTGAGCATGGTGAACTGGTGCTTTGCTGAAAAGCCGGAGCGAGAGGTCTGGCTGTTTTATGGCGCACGCTTTGAGCAGGAGCTGATGGCGCAAGCGCATCTGGAGGCGCTGGCAGACATGCACCCCAACTTCCACCTGCACTTCTGTTTCAGCGATACCAACAAGGACGCTGCACTGTCCAGCCCCTACCAGCGGCATGGCCGCGTTGACATCGACCTGTTGCGTCGTCTGCTGCCCCTGAAGCCCTACCACTTCTACCTTTGCGGCCCCACACCGATGTTGGAGAGTCTGGTGCCTGCGCTGGAAGACTGGGGCGTGCCTGATGCGCGCATCCACTTTGAAGCCTTTGGGCCTGCGTCCGTCAAACGCAAAAGTGCAAGCGGAAAAACCACCACACCATCGCCAGAGCAGGATGCAGACACATCCGTCAGGGTGACTTTTGCCAAGTCCGGCAAGCAGGTTTCCTGGCAGCCAGGCAGCGGCAATTTGCTGAGTTTCGCTGAGGCCCATGGCATTGCGGTGGACTCCGGCTGCCGTGCCGGGAGCTGCGGCAGTTGCCAGACGAGCATCCGGCACGGCGAAGTGAGCTACCGGGAGGCCCCTGACTTTGACCCCGATGCCGGAACTTGCCTGATGTGCGTCTGCACGCCCAAAACCCCACTCACGCTGGAGCTTTAAATGAACCGATCACTTTGGCGTGACCATATTTTACCTTTCAGCCTGATACTGGGCGTGTTGGCTGTGGCCTCCTGGTCGGGCGACTACCTGCTGCACCGGATGAATCTGGTGTGGGTAGGCCGCTATCTGGGCATTCTGGGTACCTTGCTGATCATCGGCTCGTTTTATTACTCACTGCGCAAACGCAAGATCGTCACCTCGGGTAACCCGGTCACCCTGCTGCGCATGCACGAGTTCAGCGCCTGGCTGGGCTCGCTGATGATCCTGATCCACGCCGGTGTGCACTTCAATGCCATCCTGCCCTGGCTGGCCACGGTAGCCATGAGCGTCAATGTGGTCAGCGGTCTGGTGGGCAGATTGCTGCTCAAACGGGCGCGTGAGCATGTGCAAGGCCAACGCGACCACTTCCAGCTGCGCGGCATGTCCAAACCCGAAGTGGAACAAGCCGTGTTCTGGGATGCGGTGGCGCTGTACATCATGAATCAGTGGCGCAAGGTGCATATCCCGATCTACGTCGTGTTCACGGTGATCGCCCTAGGGCACATCCTTAGCGTCTTCATGTTCTGGGGCTGGGTATGAGCAAGCTCGTCAAGATCCTGCTGGCCGTCAACCTGGTCGAGTATTTTCTAATCCAGGTATGAGCCTGAAGGACAGTGCAATCGTGAGTTGCTGCCGGGTGTCTTGATCTTGTTGAAACCAGAAGTTTAAGGTGTCTGACTTCTGGACTTGGATTCTTTATCTATTGGCCCCTGCCAGGC
>CAIVHU010000195.1 GCA_903905735.1 uncultured beta proteobacterium | reverse complement strand
TGCAAGGCCGACCCACCCGTCAAGCACGGGCCCTATTACCAGGTCAGCTACACCCGCAAGGGCAAGAGCAGCACCAAGTTTGTCAAGAAAGAGGATTTGCCAACTGTGCGCAAGCAGCTCAAGAATTACGAGCGCATGAAGTTGTTGATGGAGAAATGGATCGACTTGGCCATGGAGTTGTCAATCCTGCGCCTGGCCAAGAAACCGCCGCAGTGACCGGGAGAACTTGGCACTGTCCAGTTATTAAAAAAGTCAAAAAACAGGCCAGCATCGGTTGTGTTGTAAAAAAACATGAGCAACAATCCGCGCAAGTCTTCCTATGGAAGCTAGCTGCCAACTGGTAGCCACCCCATGAGAATGGGAAAAACTGGTTTCTTTTTAGGAATCAAAAAGTCAATTCTTTTTAGAGTTGCAAAACAAAAAACGACTTTTTCTTTAGGAAGTCGCCGTTAGCCACTGTCATTCTTGACATTGCAAAAGAAAGTGCCAGATCAAAACCTTGAGCCATTTCCTTTGGGAAGTGTGCAATCGGATTGAAAACGCAAGTTCAAAAAGTCAACTCTTTTCAGAGTCGCAAAAAAAGGACCAACATGGTCCGGCTGCAAATTCCAAGGAGCGAATTTGAAGTGGAGGGTGCTGAATAGCACAATCCCAAAGTAACCTATCTTGATCCGACACGGATCAGCAATCCAGACCTGCTTAAAACAAGCAGCCTGGCGCGTCCCCATTGGGGAAACAGTTAAAAAATCAAGTTCTGATCTGCCAATTGAGTGTCGCCTAGGCGTCACGAGACAAAACCCACCCGCCCGGCTCTGCTGGGAGCCCGAAGGGCTTGAAAAGGGGAGGGAAATGGAAACAAGGCAGAGGCAGGGGGTACGGAAAGTCGGTACCTCAATTGATTGAAACGAATTGCGAATTAGCAATTTTGGATTGGCTGACCAAATCAGCTACTGCCCAAAGCAGTTCACCCCCCTGCCTATTCACTAAGGCAGGGTGACCAATAGATAGTTCTATTGGGAGCACCAAGGTTCGCGCCCTTGGATTGCAGGAAAGGTTACTAAAGACCATGCGCGGAGCCAAGACTTAGCCTTCTGGTAATGGATAGATGTGTTGTTGTGAGTTGCCAATGGGTTTGTGTGATGTCTTTTTTTGGATAGAGCCATGACACATGCCCGGTGGCATGAATCAAAAGTTAGTTTTTAAAGGAGAGTCTCGATGGAAAGTGGAGAACCCAAATCATCAACTAAGGCTAAAGACGCTAAGCCTGTCATCAGCATGCAGGAACGGCTGGATGCCAGCAGGGCGAAGATGCGCGACATTCTGGCTGGCAAGAAACCGGCCAATACTCGAGAGATGAAGAAAAAGCAAGTTGGAAAGTGGGCAGGGTTGGTTCAAAAGGCGAAAGAGAAATATCAGAACAACGCGATTCGGCAGGTTCACTTCATTTTGTCAAATGGCGATCTGCAAGCTGCCACTGGTCGGGCGAGGAAAGTGGGTGAAAAGAGCATGACTGACATGGGTGACACGCTTTCACGTGCGGCAGTGGAACTCAAAGAAGCGGGCATGCCCATCAGGAATATCGGTGAAATCGGCAAAAAGCACGTTCTGGCCCTCATCAAGCACTGGGAAGCCAAAGGTAACAAATGTAAGACCATGGAAACCAAGATCAGCAACATGCGGCGGTTCTGTGAGCTGATCAACAAGCCTGGTGCGGTCCCCACGCGCAAGCAACTTTACCAATGGCTCGATGACAACGGTGTCAAGGTTCACCACACGCGGCATGGTCGCATTGCTGATACCTCTCACGCGTGGACAGCAACAGGTGTATCTCCTCAAAAGGTGATTGAAGACGTCTCAGAGAATGAGCCTTTGTTTTCCCTGATCTTGGAGTTGCAACTTGCTTTTGGTTTGCGCAAGAAAGAAAGCATCTCCATCGAGCCCCGGGCCAGTGATGAAGGTACCAAGATGATCATCACCAAGGGGACCAAGGGCGGGCGGCCCCGTACTGTTGACTTTGATTCTGATCCGGTGGTTTTTGAATGGCAGCGCGATCTTGTTGAACGTGCCAAGGTGGTTGCGATGCAGCACCCCCAGCGGCGTTTGTGCAAGCCGGGGTTAACGCAAAAGCAGATGTACACATGGGTGACCAACCAGGCCACCAAGTGGGGACTCACTGGAAAGAATCTCGGTGTGACCATGCATGGCTTGCGCCATGAGTTTGTCGCTCGGGTTTTCTCTCAGCGCTGCGGTCTGCCGCCACCGGCTGAAGGTGCCATTCCGGCCGAGGTCTATGAGCAGAACGCCGAAGCTGTCAAGCAAGCGCGGCTATATGTCAGTGAGCAGGTGGGTCACTGGCGCGAAGACATTACATCCAGTTATCTGGGCAGCACGCCACGGCTGAAGAAGTTGGCGCGAGATCGCATGGGTGAATGGGTAAACCGTGTTGAGCGTAACGCTGATGTGATGCAGGATATCCGCAAATCAGGTGTGGAGCGCTTTTGGCTGGTGGGCAAGGCGGGCATGGGCTTGGTGATGTTGCCTGAGACCCCATTGGCTGCGATGGTCTATGTCAAGTCTCACGATCAGGACAGTCTGGGGCGGGTGAAACATCTTCAGGACCGCCTGGTGCAGGTGTTCGGTCGCAAGGTGAGCATTGCCATCATGACTGGGGTTGAAGACTCTCCTTCTGATGGTCTCGAAATCCATATCCCAAAAGAATTTGAGAAGGCTGTCTGAAATTGGATTGATGAATTTCGATTGCCAATTCGATTTGAGTTTTCACATTCTATTTTTAAAACGGAGAGTATCCAAATGAAACGCTGCCACAAGACCAACTCCCGCAAATCCTCGCCGGGACTTGACCTCAACTTCAACTTTCTTGCCAAGGCCAATGCGCTGGTTCAGGAATACCTGCGCGTCACAGAGGGTAAGGGGGAGACACTGGGCATGGATGCGGATGAACTTGCCTTTTATGAAAGTGACATGCGCGAGTTGCAAGCGAAGGCGCCTGTCTATTTGCCACTGGTATCTCAATTGCTGGAGCACCCATCGAAGTTTCACGATGCCAAGGCGGTGATGCTGGTGGCCTTTGACTGGGATGACTATCGCGTGGCACCCTGGCCTGCGCCGCTCGGATTGACCTCGGAAGTGGTTTTTGAGATGGTGTCCGAGCAGATTGACTATGCGCCGCTTGACTGGGAGTTCAATGTTCAGCAAGTCTTTTACGCATTTCGCCTGAAGTCCAAAGGCAATCCTTTGTGTGTGTACGCCATGCAGTACGGTGGACGGGGCCTGTTTTATGTCCTTGACCATGGCCAGTGGCACACCTTGTCCTGTCTGGATGGGGTCATTGAGTTGGCCTCGTCCTGTGCGCAGCTGGGGGGGAAGTGGGTTTTTGATCGCAATGGAGACTACTACCTTACCCACAAACAGATGCGCAAGGAATTCAGCAATGATCCCCTGATCAGTGGCGCGCTCGATGAATTCGAAGATCGCGCGGTGATGGCGCGCATGGATCGCGATGCGGTTCAGCACCTCGATGCAGAGTTGGCTGTTTAGGCACAGGCAGCAGTATGAAACACCAGCCAGTGTCAATTTTTGAAAGCGCGGCGACGGTATTGAACCTTTTCGGGGTTGATAGCGCCAGTGTTGCGCGGCAAATCGCGATTCAAATGGAGGGTGACCCTTGTGGTGTGCCCGGGGATCGTGGCTTGCGAGCCCTTACCTGACCATACCCCAAAGGAGAAAAGCAATGAAAACGATCAACCAAGTTCACAACAAACTTCTGTGCATCGACTCATCCACCGATTTTCTGAAGGAGGTTCGGCTACTGGAGCACGACTACATGAGTGAGATGGAAGATGACGGCCCAAAGCAGGTGGTCGACAGCTACGCGCTGCAGTGCATCGAATCGATCCAGGATGGTGTTGATCATTACCGCGATCTGATGGCGTCGATGATGAAATATGTTGCGCGGTACCGCAAGGTGGGTGGGATGATGCTGTTGTCTGAATCGGTGAACACATACAGCGCATCGCCGTGGTCGCCGCCCAGGACCAATATCAGTGCCAATCGCCTGCACGAGGATGTGCTGGCCCAGGTCAGCGATGACCCGTGTGCAGACACCTTTGGCGTGACCCATGTGATTTACGCCTTTCGGTTGAAATCCAGGGGCCAGCCGCTGGTGGTGTACGCCGTGGAGTTGTCCGGTGTGGTGGTGATGCACGTTCTGGACAAGGGTGTGTGGCACCGGCTTGAGCCCATTGATGCTGTGATTGAACTGGCCATTCGTTGTGCTGCAGACCAGAAGGCGCTTTTGAACTTTGGTTCATTTTTTCTGGACTCTGACCATGCGGAGTTGAAACAGGCGCACGCGGAGCACCCTGTGCTGTACCCCATCTTGTGTGAGATGGACATGCGCGAGCGCAACATGCTCAGCGAAATCGATGCGCGGGAAGCTGCAAGCCAGATTCTGGCTCGGTTTTCGGTGAGGTAGGCATCATGGCAAATGCAGCCTCGATTTATGCAAGCGACCTTGATGCGCCTGGACGCGGTGTTAGGTGACTGACCACCAACAAGAGCATCATGCTCAAAGCCGGGAAAGCAAGATCAACATCTCAGCCCAGGTGTTACGCCCCACGCAAAATTCGACAAACGAACCCACACTATTGCAGGTTAAACCAAGCGATGTGTCTCACCGTGCTATGGAAAGTGCACTAGCCGCACGAAGTGTGGGACACAGGTGGGGAGCTGCGTCGAGATAT
>CAIVHU010000194.1 GCA_903905735.1 uncultured beta proteobacterium | reverse complement strand
GATTTGGTCGCCGCCCAACGGCCCAGGACGGTGTCCCCCAAACCACCAACGCAACGAGGGCATCCGAACAGCCTGGAGATGCCTCCCCAAGGCCGGCCATGGAGGCGGGGCACTAACTCCGGTTAAATGGAGAGCCCAGATCGCGCAAATGCAGAATCACCGCACGCAGGTAGTCTTTGGGCACCGTGACAAACCCCAGGGTGGGGCGCTGCAGCGTGAGCTCGCCCACCGGGAAAAGCGTTTGCACTCTGGCGTGGCGGTCTTTCATCTTGCGTCCTTACCAGTTGTAGTCCGGCATGTCCCAGTCGTGAATGACGCGCTTCTGGTTTTCCTTGAACCACTCAAACTTTTCAGCATATTCATTGGCACCTTCGGCCTTGCCGGCACGAATGAGTTTTTTGAGGTCTTCAAAACCCTGCAAAAGGGCCTCGGGGCGCGGCATGCAGCCGACGATGTACAGGTCCACCGGCAAATAATCGTCCAGGCGCTTGATGGTGTTGTAGGAGTCCCAGTACATGCCGCCGTTGATGGTGCAGGAACCCAGCCCGATCACGTATTTGGGGCTTTGCATCTGTTCATAAGCCCGTATCACACGTTTGAGCGTCTTGACCGACAGATAGCCAGAGACAATCAGCAGATTGGCCTGGCGTGGTGTTGGCCGCCAGGCCATCCCGTAACGATAGGCGTCAAAGCGCGGGGTCATCAACGGGCGCATTTCAATGGCACCGCAACCCGTGCCAAAACCCAGAATCCAGATCGACCGCGAGCGCGCCCAGTTGAAGAAGTCTTCGACGATCTTGAAGTAGGCCGGTGCCTGGACCGACGGTGTGGCATCGCAGAAGTAGTCGTGGATCGGATCAACCTCGAACTGGGTACCGTCCGGGCCCTTGACAATGCGTATTTTGAGTTCTTCTTTCATGTTTTACACCAGGACGATGGAAAGGATGCCAAACGGCACAGCCCAGATCAGGAACCAGCGAATCGACTGGTCCACCCTGAAACGCGGGAACACCACACCGACAAATGCCGACCACATGTAGATTAGGAAAACCTTGAAAAAGAAGGTTGACCAGTCGCTGGCACCGCCAAAAAACAGGTTCATGAAGATGACAATCTTGGCCACCGGAAAGATAGCCCGGTTGGTCTGCATCAGCGCCAGGTAGGACGAGTGGTACTCGGTGGGTGGACCAATCGGGATTTCCTGCGGGGCAATCACCACGTCAAACGGTGGGCGCATCATCGAACCCAAAAACGACAGCATGGCAGCCGTCACCGCCAGCGGATTGGTGAAGAGCGTCCAGTGCATGAAACCGCCTTGCTGCGCTGCCACGATCTCGGTGACTGACAGCGAGTGGTACTGCAAAGACACGGAAAACACCGCCAGCGCCAGCGGCAACTCAGCCGTGGTTACCTGCGACAGACCGCGCGAGATACCGATGGCCGAATGGGGATGAGCGCTTTCACCGGCTCCCAGCGCCATGCCCAAGGTGCCGAAGAAAATGAAGTACAAGGCCAGAATCAGGTCACCGGCAAACGACAGGTTCGAGAACATGTACGAGCCGTAGATGGAGGGCACAAACAGCAGCAAGCCCACGCCCCCAGAGAGCCGGAACACCGGGCCCATGTAAAACATCACACCGTGCGTGATGGAGGTGCGCTGGCCATAGTTCTTCACCATGTCCACATAGTTTTGCCAGATCGGGATGCCGTGGCGGCTCCCCACGCGGGCGGCAATTTTTTGCACCAGGGCACCGAGCAGAAACCCGTAGTTGACCACGATGAACAGTGTCAAAAAGGCGTAGGGGATTTTCATCCAGTCGAAAGACATGACTTAAGCTCCTGCCCTGAAAAGGAAGGCAACAACAACAAAGATCAGGAAATGGACGGCGTAACTTTGCCCATTGCCACTGTACAAACGCCGACCCAGATCAGCTGAGGTATGCAACACATCGGTCAACACGCCCCAAAACTGCGTCGCCAAGGGTTTGACCAGAAAGCCCAGTGCCTTGCGGTAGGGGGCAAAGAAGTTCCAGGCAAAGTGGGTGGTCTCCGGCCGGAACGGGCGCTCGGCCGAAAACACAATGTTGAACTGTTTGACCTTTTGCGCCTTGCGATCGACAAACATCAACCAGGCCAGCAGCGTGACAAAAATGCTCACAATGATGATCATGATGGCCACCGGGTTCCAATAGCCAAACTGGCTGCTGATGACAGCGCCGTTCCAGTTCAACCCGCCGTTGGGGAAAAACTGGTTCAGGAACGTGTCCACACGGTGCAGCGCCAAGCCCGGGAAAATGGCAAAGGCAATCAGCAAAGCAACATAAATCATCTGCGGCACCACCACCCAGAACGGTGCCTCTTTCACGCGGCGCAGTTCGTCCTTGAGCTGCCCCAGGAAGATGGTGTAGATCAGGCGGAACAGGTACAGGAAGGCGATTGGGCCGGCCATGAACAGGATCACCATGGGCAGGCGCTGATCCGAGGACATGATGGCGTTGTAGAAAATCCAGCGGCCACCAAAACCCGACAGCGGCGGCACACCCGACACCGCGATGATGCCCACCAGCGTGGCGATGAACGACAGCGGCATCAAGGTGATCAACCCGCCCATGCGGTACATGTCGCGGGTGCCGGCGCGCTTGGCCACACCACCCACCGACAGGAACAGCATGGACTTGTAGATGTAATGGTTGATGACAAACATCAGCGCCATAAGCCAGCCCAGGTGGTTCATCAGCGCCAGGCCAAACATGGCATAACCCATCTGGCCGATGCTGGAGTAAGCCAGCAAGCGTTTGGCATCTTCCTGGAATATCGCCATCAAGTTGCCCAACAAGGCCGTCAGTGCTGCCACCCAGAGCAGGACGTGCGTCAGCTCCACCCCGTAGAGTTGCTGCTTGCCCATGGTGATGAGCAGCGTGAACAGGCCATACAGGCCGGCCTTGAGCAAAATGCCCGAGACCATCGGTGAGACATCGGTTTCTGCCTCGGCGTGCGCTCCCGGCAGCCAGATGTGCAGGCCAATGGCCGCCGTCTTGGTCATGAAGCCGATTGCCAGCAGCACGAACACCCACGGTGCCACCGGTGCCGCCAGCTGGCTCAGGTCGGCCACCTCAAACTGCGTTGCGCCGCCGGCTGCCAGCGCAAAGCCCGACAGAATCAAAAAGGCTCCGGCCAGCGAAAAGACGATGTACGACAGCGCATGGGGCTCGGACTTCTTGCCACGCAGAATCAGCAGGTAGGAACCCACGGTCAACAACTCCCAGGCAGCAAAAAAGTCAAAAGTGCTGGTGGCGCGCACCAGCATGATCAGTCCGGCATACATCAGCATGGCTGCCGGGTAAAACCCGATACGCCGCCCATGGGCATCAAAACTGGCCAGCAGCGTGATCGGCCCGCCAATCAGGAAGATGATGGCAAAAATCAGGCGCAGCGGGTCGTACTCGGTATAGGTGAGATAAAAGAAAGCCACCATACCGGCAATGGCGATGGCATTTTTGACCCCGGCCGGCAGCCAGTCGAGCAGCAGGAAAGCCAGCGCAAACAACAGCGGCAGCGCCAGCAGCAAGTTGCCATGGCCCGACAGATCACCCCAGACAAAGCCCAGCGTCCAGGCAGCGGCCACGGCCACGGCCACCGGGATGACTTTGTGAATGACACAGGCCACCGGTTCTGCGGTTTGTTCGCGTTTGAGGATGTAGCCAAACCAGCGGAACAGGTAACCCGCCTCCATCAAGGCACCGAACAGCACCAGCGCCATCATGGCAAATCGACCCTCGCCCGCCAGCAGGCGCACCAGCTCCCACTTGGCATAAAAGCCCGGGAACGGCGGCAGGCCCGACAACATCGCAATGAAGGTGACAAAAGCGAAGACCAGCAGCGGGCGACCTCGCAGTGCCGTCCAGTCGGTCAGCTTGCGCCCGGCCAACAGGCCCGACAGCCAGAAAAGCCCGGCTTTGGCCACCGCATGTGAGATCAGCAAGCCAAACGCAACAAACGCTGTGCTGTCACCCAGAATGTCGCGCTGGCCCAGTGCCATGAGCACCAGCCCGGTCTGCGCAATTGACGAGTAGCCCAGCAGGCGCCGGTCCTGCGTTTGCGCCAGCGCCAGCAGGTTGCCCGCCACAAAAGTCAGCAGGCCAATGCCGCTGGCCAGCGCGTACCAGGCGGGTCCGCCAATGAGCAGCATTTTGTCCAGCGCATACAGCACTGCAGTTCCCGTGGCAGCGGAAAAAATGGCCGAATACGCGGGGTGTGCTGACTCATAAATGTCTAGCGCCCAACCGTTGGCGGGAAAGGGTTTGAGCTCTGCCACCACCGCAATGAACATCATGAAAAAGGCAATCGTGCCGCCATTGCGCAGGGTCAACTCCGAGCCTGCCAGCCCGTCAATGTTCAGCGTGCCGGTGGCGTGGTAGGCGAAGACAATGCCCAGCAACAAAAAAGCCGAGATGAACTGCGCCACGATCAGGTACTTGAAACCCGCGCCCAGGGCGCGATCATCGTCCGAGAGCAGCACCAGACCGGCGGTGGAAATCACCACCAGCTCAAAAAACACAAACAGATTGAAAGCGTCGCGCGTCAGGATCACGCCGCATAGCGCCATCACAGCCACCAGCAACACCGCCATGGCGCGTCGACCCAGCTTGTACAGGGTGTCTTTCAAATACAGCGCTGACAGCAGCCCCGTCAGGTTCACCACCAGCGTCAGGACGGCTTCCGGCAAGCCCATGCGCAGGTTGATGGCAAAAGGTGGCCGCGCACCCGCGGTAAAAATCTCTACTGCCTGCGCGTTGCTGGTCAGAAAGACCGCCAGCCAGCCAGCCGACACCCAGGTCATGAAGCCCAGCGCCACGAGCGTGATTGCAAACGCGGCACCCCGGTTTTCTTCCTTCAGAAAACCCAGCAGGAATGCCGCGGCCAGCGCCCCGGCAAGGATATAAAGTGCGCTTACCATTTCAACTCCGTCAGTTGCGCAATGTCGAGGGTGCGCTTTTTCTCATAGAGTTTGTAGGCGTAAGCCAGCATCAGCGCTGTGACACCCACTCCAATAACGATAGCGGTCAACACCAGCGATTGCGGCACCGGGTCGATGATGCGGGCCACGGCGTCAGAGGCCTTCAGGGTGCCGTCCAGAATTGGTGCGGTGCGCCCGTTCATGTAACCCACCGCGATGATGACCAGATTGGCACCCGAATCAGCAATGCTGAAGGCCACGATCATGCGCAACAGGTTGCGCTGGGTGAGTGCCGCGTAAAAACCGATCAGGATCAACAGGAACCCGGTGGCCATGGCTATTTGAATCATCTCAGTTCCTCCGTCTCGGACAGGTTGGACAGCATCGAGGAGATTTCCGCCCCCACCTTCAACCCGATCAGCGAATAGATCACCGGTATGGCACCGGCGGAGAACATCGCCCCCACCGTGCCGATGGGGATAAACCGGTTGTCCAGAAAGCCTCCAGCCAACAGCAGACCGAGCAGGCCAATGCCCACGTATGCCACGCCAGCAATGGACTCCAGCACCGAAATCGCCTGGTGGCTGAAATGCCGCGTCGGATCAGCCAGCAACAGCAGCAACGTGCCAGAGGCAATGATCGAGCCACCCTGGAAACCACCGCCCGGGGTCAGGTGACCATTGACAAACACATACACCCCCAGCAGCATGATCAGCGGCGTGAGAAAGCGCGCGCCGGTGGTCAGCAGTTCACCGCCCGGTGGCCGTACCCGGGCCGTTTTGCCCGACCGCTGCCCCATGGACAACACCCAGCCCACAATGGTGGCCGCCAGGAATAGCACCGTGACTTCGCCCAGCGTGTCCAGACCACGGTAGGTAATGACGATGGAGGTGACGATGTTGGCCGTGCCAATGTCCTGCGCGGCATGCGCAGCGTAATAGTTGGCGGTGAGGTTCAGCGCCTCGTCGGGCACGTAGCCAGCCACCAGCGTGGCAAACACGGCACCGATAGCCGCCAT
>CAIVHU010000193.1 GCA_903905735.1 uncultured beta proteobacterium | reverse complement strand
GCCAGCTTTTCCATGGAATACCCTTGCCATTCACCCACTGAAGAGCGCTGGTTTGTCATGCACGTCTCACCAGTGGGCGGTGAGCAGCCTGGCGCTGTGGTCAGCCACATCAACATCACTGGCTGGCGCAATCAAAACGTCAAGACGCCAACATGACTCTGCTGCACCGGGAGCATCCTGAACGCAAAACCGAGCGCCTGCAGTTGCTCAAGGAGCGTGCGCAGGCGGTTCTTGAGCAATACAAATCTTTTGACTCCGACGATGGAGCCGATGCCTTGGAGGTCACCAAGCTGCTGGAAGACTTGCGCATTTACCAGGTCGAACTGGAACTGCAAAACGAGGAGTTAAGGGCCGCGCAAATGGCCGCCGAGCTTGCGCAGCAAAGCTACCGCGCGCTGTTTGACCAGATGCCCCTGCCCACCCTGGTGCTCGATACCAAGGGCATGGTGGACGAGTCCAATGACCTCGCCACGCAGCTGCTGGGCCAGCCAGGCCGATTTTCAAGCCTCGATTTGCGTTTTTGGCGCCGCCTCAACAAGGCAGACCGGTCCCGCCTGCACGTGGCTTTGCGCGACGTCATGCCCGGTCAGACCAGGGTACTGGAGCGCATGGTGCTGGTGACTGACAACGCACCTGATCAGGTGTTTGATGCCCATCTGATCGGCTTGTCGATTGACTACAAGCTCGACCGCCGCATCCAGTTGCTGCTGGTGGACCGCAGTGTGGAGCAGGCGCGTGAGAAAGAGCGCGGTTTGTACAACGCCTTGCTCGACGCCACCGACAACGTCATTTTTGCCACCGATACCCAAGGCCGCATGCTGCTGGCCAACCAGGCCATGCTCAACCACGTGCAGCGAGCGCGTGACCAGGTGGTGGGCCAGCGCCGCGAAAGTTTCATGCCCCTGCGTGATGCCATCGTGCACAACAAGGCAGACCAGCGAGTGCTGCAGACCCGCCTGCCAAGCACCGTGGAGCAACAGGTGCACAGCGGGCTGGGTGGCGCCTCTATTGACTGGCTGACACACCAGTTTCCGCTGCTTGATGCCTTGGGACAGGTGTATGGTGTGGGCGGCATTTCCACCAACGTGACTGCGCTCAAGACACATCAGCGCCAGATTCTGCTCAGCGAATCGGTGTTCGTGAGCTCTGACGAAGCCATCATCATCACTGACAGCCGGGCCAACATCATCCGCGTCAATCCGGCGTTCACCCGCATGACAGGCTTCAGCCCCGACGCGGTTCTGGGGGAAAACACCCGCATCCTGAAGTCGGGCCGCCACAGCGTCAGTTTTTACGAGGGTATCTGGAAGTCACTCAAACAAGACGGGCACTGGGCAGGAGAAATCAACAACCGCGGCGCTGATGGCACGTTTTTTACCGTATGGGCCAACATCAACGCGCTCTGTGACGACCATGGCCAGGTGCTGCACTACATCGGGCTGCAAAGCGATGTCACCCAATTACACGAGGCGCAAATGGCCTTGCAGCATCAGGCCTCCTACGACAGCCTGACCGGCCTGCCCAACCGCAACCTGTTCAACGACCGCATATCGCAAATGGTGGCCCATGCGATGCGCCAACAAAGCGTTTTTTCACTGCTGTTCATCGATCTGGATCACTTCAAGGAGGTCAACGACACCTTGGGACATCTGGTGGGCGACATCCTGCTGCGCACCGTCTCCGAGCGCCTTCAGCAGGGCGTGCGCAACGAAGACACCGTGGCGCGCATGGGTGGCGACGAATTTGTGGTGCTGCTGCCCGGCACCGACCGCCAGGGTGCGCAGTCGCTGGCGCATAGCCTGCTCAACCGGTTGCGCGAACCGGTGGTGCTGGCTGGTGCGGGCTCTTACCGGCCGATGGCCAGCATGGGCTCTGCCGTGTTTCCCGAAGACGGGAAGGCACCTGATGCCTTGCTGCGCAGTGCCGACATGGCCATGTACCGCGCCAAGCTGAGTGGGCGCAACCGCATGTTGAGCTACACCGCAGAGATGGGTACCAGCACCGACCTGGCGTTCACGATCCAGACTGAACTGGCGCGTGGCCTGGCTGAGCAGCACTTCCGGGTCTATTTCCAGCCCAAGTGCCATCTGGAAACCGGTGAGCTGATGGGTGCCGAGGCGCTGGTGCGCTGGGAACGGCCAGGCCACGGACTGACACTGCCTGGCATGTTCATTGGCGTAGCCGAAAAAAGTGGTTTGCTGGTCGAGTTGGACCATTGGGTGATGCAGACCGCACTGAAACAATTGGGCCAGTGGCGGCGTGCTGGACTTTGGGACAAGCCGATGCGCCTGGCCATCAACCAGAATGTGGCAGATCTTCAAAAACCCGATCTGCTGGCACAGATCAACGGCATCCTGAGCACATGTGAGGTAAGCGCCGATCTGCTGGAGCTGGAAATCACCGAAGACGCCTTGCTGGAGCACACGCCCGCGCAGTTGGCGCGCCTGCAGGCCCTGCGGGACATGGGCGTGTCAGTGGCGATTGATGACTTTGGCACCGGTTACTCCAGCCTGTCTTACTTGCGCCTGTTGCCGGTGTCGGTGATCAAGATTGACCAGAGTTTTGTGGCCAGCATGCTCACCGACGACAACGATGCCGTGCTGGTGCGCACCATCGTGGACATGGCCCACGACTTGGGCCATAGCCTGGTGGCCGAAGGCATCGAGACACCCTTGCAGCGCGAGCGACTGGCCTCGCTGGGTGTCGAGACAGGTCAGGGCTACCTGTTCGGTTATCCCGTGACGGCCGAAGAATTTGAAGCCCGCTGGCTGCGCGGCACTACTGAAGCTTGACCAGCGCACTTTGCAAAATGTACAACGGTATTGACAACTTGTTGACGTTTGATCGAGTTTCTGCCGCCGAGGCGCAGCGAAACAAATCAGGCGCAAGTGCTTGCCATCCATTGAGGTCAGCTGACCACGCTCCAGGCTTGCATGGTCTGGGCACAAGCAGCATGTTCCACCTTGGCCTCGCGGTCTTAGCGGCAATGCTGCGGGGCATTGGCCACTTGGTCGTGAGTCGACACAAAGAGCTGCAGTGGACCGGCCGACTTGAACTGGCGCATCTCCTTTTCGCGCGCGCGGGTGGTTTGGTGCCAATTCTCAAACCGCTTGTTCAATCCCTTGTGTTGGCATCGCTCAAACTTCAAACTCAGCTCATCCTTGCCTGTGCCGTAACTCTTGAGCTTGCCCGTGATCATCGGCCGTGGAAACCCGTCTGTTCGAATGATTTTGCCCATCAGACACTTGGCCGCCTCGGGGTTTCGCCGGCTCTGGACCAACACATCCAGAACCGCACCGTGATGATCGACGGCGCGCCGCAGCCGCCAGTGGTATGCATTCATGCTCGCAACCGTTTCATCCTGATGCCACTTGTTGCCAAAGAGTACCTATCTGTGAGAGCTATTCTTGGCAATTTGCTTTCCGAACTTCAATGCTCAGCGGCGTACCGTTTAGTACGCCACCTCAATGTAGCTTGTCTCCAGCATTTCCTGCACCATGATCAAGTTCAACGACAAGCAAGAACACAACAGCCGCGCCCCATAATTGATCAATTCGGGCAGGTATCGGGAGCCAAATCAGGAAATCAGCTCAGCAATTTGACCAGGAGGATGAAGGTCATATTGCTAATCAATGGAAACAGGAGTCGTTGTGCAAGCCACTAAATACAAGATATGGATTCAGTTATTGACCACAATCGGGGTGGCCCTGTTGGTGGTGTGGACGGGGGTGATCATCTGGCAGGGTCATGTCACACGACAAGCGGCTCTGGAGCAAGCCACTGACTTCTCCACCAGCATGCACGATGCCACCATGGCCGGGCTCACCGGCATGATGGTGACTGGCACCATTGGCCAGCGGGAAATCCTGCTGGACCAGATCAAACAACTGGGTTCCATCCGCGATGTGCGGGTGCTGCGCGGGGAGGCTGTTATCAAGCTCTACGGCCCGGGTAACGCCAATGACGATCACACGCCGGATGCCCTGGAAAAGCAGGTGTTGGTCACCGGCAAACCCATTGTCGAAGTGCAGACTGATGCCAACGGCGAGTATTTACGGGCAGTACGTCCGGCCATTGCTTCAAAAAATTACCTGGGTAAAGACTGCACGACCTGCCATGCTTCGCCCGAGGGCACGGTGCTGGGTGTCGTCAGCATGAAAGTGTCACTGGACAAGGTCAACGCCAGTCTGGCCGACCAGCGGCTCAAATCCATTCTGGCGGCGCTGATCACCTGCATCCCGGTGCTGATGCTGATTTACCCGTTCATCCGCAAGGTGGTGACCCAGCCGCTGGAATACTGTGTGCGCGTGGCACGAGGCATTGCCCAGGGCGATCTGACCCAACATATCGATGTTCTGGCCAAGAACGAGATGGGCCAACTGGAGCAAGCCCTGAAAGACATGAACGCCAGTCTGGTGAAAATTGTCACGGAGGTGCGCGTGGGCACGGACACCATTTACAGCGCCTCCAGCGACATCGCCAGCGGCAACCTGGACCTATCCAACCGCACCGAACTGCAAGCCAACTCGCTGGAAAAGACTGCCGCTTCGATGGCTGTCCTGACAGGCGCGGTCAACCAGAACGCCAGCCAGGCCCGGCGCGCCACCGAATTGGCGCAGTCGGCCTCTGACGTGGCTGTCAAGGGCGGCAGCGTGGTCTCGGGTGTGATTGACACCATGGCCTCGATCAACACCTCCAGCAAGCGCATTGTGGACATCATCTCGGTCATCGACGGCATTGCCTTCCAGACCAATATCTTGGCGCTCAACGCTGCGGTGGAAGCGGCCCGGGCCGGTGAGCAGGGCCGCGGTTTCGCCGTGGTGGCTGCCGAAGTGCGCAGCCTCGCCAAACGCTCAGCCGATGCCGCGCAGGAGATCAAGGCGCTGATTGGTGACTCGGTCAACAAGGTCGAGGCGGGCAGCGCGCTGGTGCAGCAGGCAGGCCTTACCATGAACGACATTGTGGAGAGCATCCGCCACGTGACCGACATCATGGGCGAGATCGCCGAGGCCAGCGCCAACCAGTCCAGCGGTATTGAACTGGTCAGCGGGTCGATCGACCAGATGAACCAGGTGACCCAGCAAAATGCGGCACTGGTGGAACAAGCTGCTGCTGCTGCCCAGTCGCTGCAGGATCAGGCCGAAAATCTGGAGCGCGTGGTGGGCACCTTCAAGTTAAGCGGTAATGGGGGCATCAAGCCGCTATAGGTCATTCGTAGGCAGCTAACGACAGTTGGTTTTCGGCGGATGGAGGTACCTGCTCAGCTATGGGTCCCCTGTTTTTTGGTGCCATAAGTGGTGGTTGGAAAACGAGCACTGGCGTATGTGCTCTTGCGCAATGTCATGATTTCATTGGCTTTCCTGTTCACTATGTTTTGAGCGTTTTGTGGCCTCAAATCGTGACCGATTGAGGGCTAGGAGTTTGCGGCGCGTAATCGCAATCGAACGGGCCTAGATGCTGCGCGAGAAATGCACCAACGGTACTTCAGCGTGCTTTTGCTTGCGCCGCGATGCTGCGCGCCCGCTCCAATGTCTCGTTAGCTGCTTTGCACCACCGCTGGGAAAACCGGCTGTCATCTGCCATCCATGACATAAGGCTCGGAACTGCCATATCCAGGCCGCAATACTCGTCGCAGACCGCAGCGCCCATTAGCCCGCCGGCATTCGTGATCCAGCCTGGACAAGCAGAATCGAAAGTAGCGAGCAACTCATCAAAATCAGATTGAGGTATCCAACGTTGTCTGGCTGCGCGCAGCAAATTGGCAGTGTGCTGCAGCTTGCAAAAGGCATTTTCGCGCTCGGGAACTGCCGCCGATAAAGCAGCGTAAAGGCAGTCTAGATGCGCTTCCATAAGCCAGCGCGGCATTCCCCTTCTTGCAAGCAGATTTGCTAGCCAGAATACCTGCTTGTCTACTTTGCCCTGTGGTTGCTCGACCAAGGTTACCAGGTAACCGCCGTCTGAGCGTGCGAAAGTGCTGCCGCGACTTCCATAGCGCATGGAAAAATAGGGGTGAAGGCAGTAGCAGTGCCGGGCTGCCAAAACAACCGCATTGATCTCGCGCGGATCCGTCGGCAATGGGTGCGCTACGGTTTCGCTGTTGAAGAGTGGATTTGCAATGGGTTCCATTTGAAGCTCATCAAGCAAAGTATAGAGTGCCAAAACAGCGTCGATCAACTCCAAGCACTTCTTACGCTGAAGTCCAAGGCCGGGTAGTCGGTGGTGCCCAGATCGACGGGTCTATGCTGCCTGGTTTGCGTTGGCGCACCCTATCGCCCATGGCATCTGCTCATCGCAATGATGCCAGACCGTTCGCCCCAGTTAAGCCAAGGTTGGCACTCTGCTTCAAAAGATCATCGGCCGCAACGGGGAGGGGCTCAGTTAGCTAGTTTTGCGTGAACATTTGACAAATATCAGGAACATGACTGCAATCATCGGCAGACCCTGCGAAGGCGCGGGTTAATATCATCTGCGCTATCGCTTGCCGTCACAGATGCCAATGCCAGCTTGTTTGTCCAGTGTGATTGATCATTGAATGGGTGCCTCATATGAAGATGAGTATCAGAATTCCGCTGGGTTTTGCCGCAGGGGCGGTTTTGGTAGTGGCCGGTGCCCTGTTTGGCATTTATCAACTCAACGCTGTCGTCTCCGAGTTTGAAACCCATGTGATGAAGCATGTCGCAGCCAGCCAAAAAGGGGCCGATGTTGGCGCTGATTTTTCCGTAGCCATTCAGCAGTGGGAAAACGTACTGCTGCGTGGCAAGGAACCGGCCAGTCTCCAAAAGTATTGGGATGCCCACCAACAGGCCATGGCCAAGGTCAATCAAGACTTCCAGACGCTGGAAGTCCAGTTGGCGCAGGAAGATGAATCCAAAAAGCTGGTCGCCGAACTGCACAGCGAAATAAATGCGGCCCAGGCAGGTTACGAAAAAGCCTTTGCAGCCTATCAGGCCGCCGACAACGACTATGCCGCTGGCGACAGCGCCGCCAAAGACGTTGATCGGGCGGCCGCTTCCACGCTCAAAAAGCTGTTGTCTGACCTGAGTGCCACCGAGGCGCGCGAGACCCAGAGCGCCCACGAGCATGCGCAAACCGCAACCTGGTTGTCGGTGTCCATCATGCTATTGCTGGCGGCCGTCTCGGTGGCGGCTTCCATCTGGCTGACACTGAAACAGACTGTCGCGCCGCTCAATAGTGCCGTGGACCTGGCGCACCGGGTGGCGGCGGGTGATTTGACCACGCAGGCCAAAATTGTCATGGACGACGAGGTGGGCGAGCTGATAACGGCGATGCATGCCATGCAAAACAGTCTCGTCACCGTGGTAAGCCATGTCCGCAAAGGTGCAGAGGGCGTGGCTACGGCCAGCACCCAGATCGCGCAAGGTGATGTGGATCTGTCAGCCCGCACCGAAAGCCAGGCCAGTGCGCTGGAGCAAACCGCAGCCAGCATGGAAGAGCTCAGCGGCCGAGTCAAACAGAACGCCGATAGCGCCCAACAAGCCAACCAGTTGGCCCTGAATGCCAGCCACGTGGCTGAGCAAGGCGGTGCTGTGGTGGCACAGGTGGTTGACACCATGAAGGCGATCAACGAGTCAAGTCGCAAGATTGGTGACATCATTGCCGTGATCGACGGCATTGCCTTTCAAACCAATATCCTGGCGCTGAACGCTGCAGTTGAGGCCGCCCGCGCGGGCGAGCAGGGGCGCGGCTTTGCGGTAGTGGCCTCCGAAGTGCGGGCACTGGCCGGGCGCAGCGCCGAAGCTGCACGTGAGATCAAGTCGCTGATCAGCACCAGTGTCGAGCGAGTGGAACAAGGCACGACGTTGGTTGACCAAGCTGGAGAGACGATGGCCGAAGTGGTCTTGTCGATCAAAAGGGTTACCGATTTAGTGGGCGAGATCAGCGCTGCCAGCGTTGAGCAAAGCGCCGGCGTGAGCCAAGTGGGTGAAGCGGTTCAGCAAATGGACCAAGTCACCCAGCAAAATGCGGCACTGGTGGAGCAAATGGCAGCGGCCGCCAGTAGCTTGAAAACACAGGCCGATGATTTGGTGAAGACTGTGGCGAATTTCAAGATAGATGCGATGGACAATTCGCTCGGGGCATCCAGGCAAGCACTGGGGGTGCCAGAGTCCAAGGCACGACCAGTGCGTCAAATGACGGCTACACCTGCACCTGCACCAAAGACAGTTAAGAGGATAGCCAAAACCAATGTGGTGAAACAGTTGCCCAAGCCAGACAAAAAATCTTCAGCAAGTGGTGGCGACGATGGCTGGGAATCCTTCTGATTTTCAAGATGCTGATGCAACAGCATCGGCCGAATCCGCCGTCTTGTCGGTTCTTGAACTGGTTGCGCAGGATATTCAGGCACTTCCAAAATCAGCCCTGCAGCTAGTCGCCGCTCTTGTTTCGCTCAATAAAGACATACCGGCATGGCTGTCTACTTTTGTAACAGCGCAATTGGCAAAGCGCGTCGACCTAAGTGTCGTATCTCCTGCGGCGCAGGCTGTGATGCGCTTAACCGGACTTTAACAACCGTCTCAAAATACCTTTAAGAATCAATAACTTAGAGCGTACTAGTTTTTAGGCGATTATTTTCTTCGTAATTTGCGCGTCAAGCGACGAGTTTTTTGGTGCCTCCAGGCGCGGCATTGAT
>CAIVHU010000192.1 GCA_903905735.1 uncultured beta proteobacterium | reverse complement strand
TCCCACGCTCGCCGTCACCGGTAATTCCACTTTTGCTCATCACCTGCACCCCATCTCGTTGAACATGCAGCTGACGATAGCGAAAACTTCAAGCTATTTCATGCAGGCTTACCGGAAGGACACGAACGAGTCACACGCGGGCACCTGTGGCGTGGGTACTTGCATTGTCGAGCGCTCGCCGCTCACCTGCCACCAAGGCGACCATTTTGATGCTACCCACATTGGCCTGACCTGCACCACCGCGCCTCTGTTCGACCCCAACGGCGAGTTTATCGGCGTGCTGGACATTTCTGCGTTGACCTCACCCTCAGAAAAACCCAGCCAGCACCTGGCACGCCATATGACTGTGATGTTTGCCAAGATGGTGGAAGACGCCAATTTCGTGCGTCATTTCAGCGACCAGTGGATATTGCGGCTGGGGGTGGACTGGGCGCTGGTGGATGTCAGCGGGGAATGCATGCTGGCTTTTGACTGCGAAGGGCAAATTGTGGGGGCCAATAGCGGCGCGCGACGCCTGCTGACTGCGATGTCAGACGACGGTGTTTCGATGCCGCTGATGGGCAAACCGCTCAGCGCGGTGTTCAAGGCCAGCATGGACGACATCTGGCGCGTGGCGCGCTCAGGCAAGAGCAGTGAGCGCACCGTACTCAGCACACACCGTCATGAACTGTTTTATGCTATGGCCACACCTCCACGGCTCAGCATCAGGGCAGTCAATGGCTCCGAGTCCACACCCGTTCCCATGGCTTGCCCGGCGCTGGATCAGCTGGCGGGCGATGACCCCACAATGCGACGACTGCTGGATCAAGCTAAACGCCTGGTCAACAAAAAAGTCAATATCTTGCTGCACGGCGAAACTGGCACCGGCAAGGAACTGGTGGCGCGTGCCCTACACGATTCAAGCCAGCGCGCAAAAAATAACTTTGTAGCTATTAACTGTGCTTCTATTCCAGAGTCGCTGATCGAGAGCGAGTTGTTTGGTTATGTCGCAGGCAGCTTTACCGGCGGGCGCAGCAAGGGCGCAAACGGGCTGATTGTGCAGGCCGACGGTGGTACGCTGTTCCTCGATGAAATCGGCGACATGCCCATGCATTTGCAAACCCGCCTGCTGCGGGTGATCTCAGAGGGCGAAGTCATGCCTTTGGGGGCCCAGTCGCCGCTGTCTGTGCGTCTGACGGTGGTGGCGGCCTCGCACCGCGACCTGCGTCGCTTGATTGCCGATGGTTTGTTCCGTGAAGATCTGTACTACCGCTTGTGTGGTGCCACCTTGCACCTACCACCGTTGCGCCAGCGTGCAGACAAGGCTTTTGTCATTGCGCGCGTGCTGCAACAAGAAAGTCAGCAGATTGACCCGCAGGCCAAAATGTCAGAGGCTGCGCAAATCATTTTGCTCAATTTCACATGGCCCGGCAACATCCGAGAACTGCGCAACGTCATCCGTTTTGCGCTCGCCGTTTGTGATGACGGCTACATCGAACCGCATCATCTGCCTAATGAATTACAGGTCGACGCCGGGATGACTGACGATAGCCCGATCTCTCTTTTGCCGACATCGGAGCCGGTCACTGCCCTGCTGTCATCTGATTTGAATGCTGGTATGCAGCAAGCCCAAACACTCACCTCGGCGCTACGCAAACACCACTGGAATGTGACCGCGGTGGCCACCGAGCTGGGTATGTGCCGAGCCACGGTGTACCGGCAGATGCAGCGCTACAACATTGTGTCGCCCAAGCAGCAGTGAGTTTTTTTGAGTCCAGGCTCAGGTGGCCAGCTTACGCCCCACTTTGGCTTGCACTGAGTCGAGCTTGCTTTTGAGACGCCCACCGCCACCATTGCGGGCATCGATCTTGATGTTGACGCCAATGCGCTCGCAGTCCACCCTTAACGCTTGGTAGCAAGCGGTGACGACTGCCATGACTTCGTCCCATTCGCCCTCCAGGATCGTGCCCATGGGAGTGAGTTGGTAGGGTAGGCTGCTCTTATCTATGATGTCGAGCGCACGCGCCACAAACGGGCTGACGCTGACACCTTTTCCAGCTGGGGCGATTGAAAATTCAAGCAGAATCATGGTTTTCTCCAAGAGAGGGTTAGTGAATCAGTGATGTGGCGACGCGCTGCCTCACCGCGGTGAAAATATTGAAGGATGATTCGCGCGGTAGTGATAAGCCGGGCTGCGCGTTAGAGCAGCACTGGGCGACGCTGGTTAAAGCATCGGCATCGTATTTGCGGCCACTTTCCAATGCGGCTTCAAATTGGTTGGCTTGGGCGCTCAACTGCACTGGGTCGGCAGTGACAATCAGGAGGGCGTGCGCTAACACCGCTTGAGAACTCTTGCCACGCCGCCAGTACTGGGCGGTGCCAGCAATTTTGCGCATGCCTCCCTTGTGGTTGACCGCCAGATTGAATCGGCCATCGCAAAAAGAACCACGGACACTGCTCGGAATGGCGGAAACGCCCATCCCGGCCAGTGCGTTGGTGAGCACTTGGCACAGGTGGCAATAGACCCGCTCAGCCATGTCGCCAACGGCACCCGAGCAGGGGTATGCCAGGGTGACATTGAGAATTCCCGGCCCCTGTGGCACCACACCACCTCCCGATCGGCGCAAGCGCACCGGCAGACCACGCGCTTTTGACTCGGCACAAGCGGCTTCCAAATTCGCATGCCGTCGGTAGGACATCGGCGCCACCAGCCCAGGCTGCCCAGTCCACAGGGCAGCGGTGGCATGGCCTTCAAGCGCAGCATCAAGCCATTGCATTTCAATGTCTCCGTCAAGTGGCAGGGTCGGGCACAGCAGCTGCGTCCATTGGGGTTGGAGGCTGTCGCTCTGTATGCCGTTGGTAACTTCAGTGTCAATCACCAATGTGCCGAAGGATCAGTCTATTGACATCACCTGCGCGTTCCATTTGCGCCATGTGGCCCACACCGTCAAACTGCTCCACCGTAGCGCCTGTCGGTGCGTTGGCGGCATGTGCGGCGGGCACGATCTGGTCGTCCTTACCCCATACCATCAGCACAGGTTTGCCGCTGCCAGCCAATGCCAAGCCCGGTTGCGTCACCTGTATGCCGCCCTTGAACAGGTCGTTGTTGAGGGACTCCAGGAGTTCTGTAATGCCGTCCAGCCGTTTGTACTTCAGCACGTCGTCCACCATCTGTCGGCTTACCAGCGTTGGGTCTTTGAAAAGCAGTTCCAGCACGGGTTTGAGTTCCCTCCTTGAGGCGGCGCGGGCAAAACCTTCGGTATAGGCAGTGTTAATCTCGGGGCCAAAACCTGCACTATCGATCAGGCTCAGGCTGGCCACTTTCTGTGGCTGCGTCAGGGCCAGCTGTGCGGCTATCGCGCCGCCTACCGAGTGACCTACCAAATGTGCATGCGCCACCTCAATCACCTCCATGAAACGTCCTACAAAGTTGGCCAGCGCCTCTAGGCTGGTGCCAGGTAGCTTGGCCGCCGACTGGCCGTGGCCTGGCAGGTCAAGGGCAATCACCGGGTGTTTCTCCCCGATAGCATCGATGTTGAAAAGCCAGTTGTCCAGGTCGCCGCCAAAACCGTGGATAAACAGCACCGGCGTGCCGTCTGCGGACCCTCTGCGCGCATAGCGGATGCGCAGGCCATCGACCTCAACGTATTGGTAGGCCGGGCCAGCCTCGGCTTCGTTATCCGCATCAGTCGTGGGTACGACGAAGGTGGCTACGTAGGTGTCGATATCTGCATCGCTGACATCCTGGTCGGCCAACACGCCAAGCAGCGCTTTGACCGGTAGAACTTCGCCTTCAGTGGCAATCTTGCGACGCAGCAGACCGGCATCAGGGGCTTCGACCGCGTTGGCGATTTTGTCTGTTTCCACTTCCAGAATCGGCATACCGACGGTGATTTGTGTACCGACCTCAACCATCCACCCACCCACGGTTCCTTCTTTCATGGACAGGCCCCACTTGGGCATGACAATGGGGGTGATAGCGGCCATCAGTGTTTCCCTCCTTTGAGAGTGCGGCGCACCGCGTCGGCTACCTGCGCGGCTGACGGTATATACAGATCCTCCAGAGTGGGCGAAAACGGCACTGGAGTGTGCGGTGGCGAGACTTGTTCGATCTGGGCCTTGAGCGCGCCAAAAGCCTGCATACAGACCTGGGCTGCGATGTCGGTGCCGATGTTGCAGCGCGGGCTGGCTTCGTCCACACATACCAGACGACCGGTCTTGGTGACGCTGTCAAGCACGGTGTCCATGTCCATCGGCGACAGGGTACGTAGGTCGACAATTTCCACTTCGATCCCTTCCTTGGACAGCATGGCCGCGGCGTCGAGCGCGCGGTGCACCATAAGGCCGTAGGTCACGATCGAGCAATGTTTGCCTTCGCGCACTACATTAGCCTCACCCAAGGGAATTGCGTAAGAGGATTCGGGTACTTCTCCTTCTAATGCGTAGAGGTTCTTGTGCTCGCAAAATATGACTGGGTCGTTGTCGCGGATCGACTGGATCAGCAGGCCCTTTGTGTCATATGGTGTACTCGGGCACACCACCTTGAGGCCAGGAATGTGTGTAAATAGCGGGGTCAACATCTGGCTGTGTTGAGCCGCTGCACGAAAACCGGCACCCACCATAGCGCGGATTACCACCGGCGTTTCGGCCTTGCCGCCAAACATGTAACGGAATTTGGCCGCCTGGTTGTAGATTTGGTCAAAACAAACGCCCATGAAGTCGATAAACATCAACTCGGCAATTGGGCGCATGCCACAAGCCGCTGCACCAATGGCCGCACCCACGTAAGCGCTCTCGGACAGTGGGGTGTCGAGCAGACGGTCGCCATGCTTGGCATACAAGCCTTTAGTCACACCGAGCACACCGCCCCAAGCATCTTCTTCGCCCTTGCACCCGGCACCGCCCACAATGTCTTCGCCCATCATGATGACGCTGGGGTCGCGCGTCATCTCCTGGTCAATAGCCTCATTGACCGCGTCTTTCATACTGATTTTTCGAGCCATGTTGTTCTCCTGAAATTTTGAGCGGGTTTAGTAGCTGACATAGACGTCAGAGGTCAAGTCAGCCAGCGTCGGCAATGGTGCTGCCTTCGCCTGGATCACTGCGTCTTCGATCAAGGCCAGTACGCTGGCGTCGATGGTCTGCAGCTCTGCAGCGCTGATGACCTTGGCCGAAGTGACATGCGCATTGAATATCTTCAGGCAGTCGTGGTTGGCACGGTTGTCTTCCATCTCGCCGGGGGCACGGTAGGTTTGTGCGTCGCCTTCAAAATGACCATGGAAACGCACCATCTTGCATTCGAGTAAAGATGGCCCACCACCCTCACGGGCGCGTTTGATGACTTCGCCAGCGGCTTCATAAACGCCAAAGAAGTCAGTGCCATCAACGGTAATGCCAGGAAGACCAAAGCCCGATGCACGATCGACATAGCTATTGACTGCGGTGGCGTAGTCGCGTGAGGTGGACTCAGCGTAGCCGTTGTTCTCGACCACGAAAACCACCGGAAGATTCCAGACGGCGGCGAGGTTCAGGCTTTCCAGAAAGGTGCCTTGGTTGGAGGCACCATCGCCCACAAAGCAGATGCCAACCTCATTTTTTTTGCGGTATTTGGCGGCCAGCGCGGCTCCGCAGATGAGCGGCGCACCAGCCCCCAAAATGCCATTGGCACCCATCATGCCCTTGGATAGGTCGGCAATGTGCATGGAGCCACCCTTGCCATTGCCGCAGCCGCCTTTGCGACCATAAATTTCTTTCATCATCGACACCACATCAACGCCTTTGGCGATGCAGTGACCGTGGCCACGGTGGGTTGAGGCGATACGGTCGCCATCGCCCAGGTGGCTCATGATGCCCACAGCCGTGGCTTCCTCGCCAGCATACAAATGGACAAAGCCTGGGATGTCACCGCGGCTGAAGTCCACGTGCAGTCGGTCTTCAAACTCGCGAATGGTGCGCATCGTGCGGTAGCACGCAAGCAGAGCATCCTTGCTCAGTGGAAAGGGGTTGGAATCGGACATGTCGTGGTCTCCTTTTTAGGTTGGCTGGGAAGAAAGGCGAAACAGGCCCTTGTCTGCGGCGAACTGCAAACAAGCGGCCACATCCACCGTGGGAAAAGCGTTCTCGCGAAGCGTGATCTGGACGCGGTCACCAGATTCAAATGTCATCTCTCGTTCGCCGTCAAGCGCTACTACACCTGCATCTTGGGCCACGGTGAAGTGCTGGTTGGCAGGCATTGATTCCCAGTGGGCAATGCCGACCGGTCGCACCATGCCTGGCGCAATGGGGGTCAGCAATTGCAGGCGGCGTAGCGCGGGGTAATCGCTGAGGGCAATGGCCAAGCCGCCTGGCGAGCGTCGATCCAACGGCTGAAGCAATCCGCCAATGGCAGACAGCCCAATGGCTTGCGGCTCCGCAAAGCTCAAATAGACAGCACTTAAGCTTTCCAACTTCCAAATTGCTCGCGCGCCGATGAATCGGTCGGTCGAAATCACAGCATCAACCAGCGCGATGTCCTGGCGCTCGCCGTCGTTGATGGAAACCTCTAGCAGTTTGTTGGTTGCCAGCGCCTGCGCTGCACTGATCTGACCACTGGCGTATAGGCCGACGGCAAGTCCGGTGATGGTGGGTTCGCGCAGTTCGGGAAACGCATTGTTGGTACCGGTGGACATGCCAGCGATGGGGATATCACGGCACTCACGTACCACTGCACGGTGGGTTCCGTCGCCCCCAAGCACCACAATGACTTTCACACCCGCGTCACGCATCATGCGAGCAGCCAAAAATGTATCGTTGACGGTGGTGGTGGGCACCATGTCAAGGAATTCGACCTTGGGAAAGACGTGTTGCAGTTCGTGCTGGCGCGCCATGCTACGTATCAGCATCGCGCTGACCCCACCCTTATCTGGCATCATCAGCGCCCGAGTCACGCCTAGGCTGCCTGCCGCGCTGAGCACCCGCAGCAGCATGCTGACCCGATCCGTGATCTGCAGGTTTCCCGCATTAGCCACAATGCGCCGAATATCCCGCGCCGAAACCGGGTTGGCAATGATGCCAATGCAGGGTGTTGGGGATGATGGGGTTGTGGGCATGCGATGACTTCCTAGGTGACTGGAGGATTCCAATCCGCAAACAATGTGCCAGGTAGATCAAGCCACTGCGATGAGCTGATTAATCGCGCCGATATAGGGACATCGTGAGTGCAGGCATGTCGTTTGGCCTGCGCAGGTGCAACACTTCGGTGTCGCAGTGATACACCTGTAGCCACTTTAAATGCGACAGGTGTCGCATATAGGAGATGCCATGGGATTGGATGGCACTTGACTCATCCCAAGACAGCTGAGCAGCGTAACCTGACCTTTGTGAGCGGCAGGTTACTGGCAACCCAATTGGACAAAGTTCGTGGCGCCACTTGCTCAGGCATCTGCAACCGATGCGAGCGCATCCATGAATACCAACATTCGCGACTTCAGGCTGTTGACTGCACACTGGCGATGCAGTCGCGCCCGCTGGCCTTGACGACATAGACGCCTTCATCGGCTGCCTTGAGCAAGGCTTCGGCGCTGTTCATGTCAAGCAGGCGTACCGCGGCACCGACGCTGATGCTTCCGACCCAGAAGCCGTCGCCCACTGGCACACGCAGCACCGAGGCCTCACGGCGGACTTTTTCGGCTCCCAGCAAGGCACCTTCCAATGGTGTATTGGCGCAGATGATCAAAAACTCATCACCACCTAGGCCTGCCCTTTACCCACAACTATTTTCATCCAGATCGTGCTGCGCCAAGCACGAATCCGGCGCACATCATTTGCAAACAAGCATAGCCCTGCCACATCAGCTGATGACCAGGCGGGGGATCATTGGCTCGGCCAAGGTAACCT
>CAIVHU010000191.1 GCA_903905735.1 uncultured beta proteobacterium | reverse complement strand
CATGCCCCGCGCCGATCTGATTGGAAAGCCGCTGTCCGGCTTCATGGGACCGCCCGATGCCGACCGTTTCGACTTGCTGTGCCGACAGGTTCTGGCCAGAGGCAGCACGCAGTCATGTGAGTTGCACATCCGCAAGTCAAACGGGAGTGCGGTTTGGATCAAGTTGCACGCCATATCCGCCACCGGCGATGGAGAAACTGTCATCCGGATGGTGTTGAGCGACATCTCCGAGCGCAAACAGGCCGAAGCCACGCTGATGGCCAGCACGCGCTTGAGAGATGCCATCCTGGATTCGGTGCCCTCACAAATAGCGGTTCTTGACTACAACGGTGTCATCCTGGCGGTCAACGACGTGTGGCGCAAATTTGCGCTGGACAACAGCACGATGCCTGGCGAGTACGCCAGTAACACCCAGAGCGGTGTGAACTATCTGGACGTTTGCCAAGCCGCCAAGGATGACGATTCGCAGAAGGAAGCAAGGCTGGTGCGTGAAGGCATCTTGCATGTGATCAACGGCACCGCACCAAGCTTTCACCTGGAATACCCTTGCCATTCACCGACGCAGCAGCGCTGGTTTTCCATGGCGGTGACACCGCTGCACGTGGACAACCATGCCGTGGTTGTCACCCATACCGACATCACCCAACGCCGTCAGATGGAACAGGCGGCCGAAGAAGCCAGCGAGAAGAAATTCAGACTCGTTGCTGACAACACCTCGGATGGCATTGTCATTTTTGGCATGGATAAGCGCATTCAGTATGTTTCGCCCGCTTGTGCCAAGCTGTTTGGCTACCCTGAAGCCGAAGTCATCCATCGTTCGCTGGCAATGATGTCCGACCTGATTCATCCAGAAGACCGCGAGAGCCTGTTTGGCAGTCTTGTGCGCGCGGTTGAGTCGAAAGACCTCGACCTGATGTGTTCATACCGGTATAAACATCGGCTGGGCCACTACATCTGGCGCGAAGACAGCGTCAGGTTTCAGTACGATGATGCCGGTAACTTTTCTGGGGCCTGCGTCGTCGCCCGCGACGTCACCCAGAGGATCGCGGCCGCCGAAGAAATCCACAAACTCGCCTACTTTGACGAACTCACCGGCTTGCCCAACCGCGGGCTTTTGACAAATCGTATGCAAAAGGTCCTGGCGGTCAGCGCTCGCACTGGCACCTGCGGTTCGCTGTTGTTCATTGATATGGACGATTTCAAGAGGCTCAAACACACTTTGGGTTTTGACATCGGCAACTTGATACTTAAACAGGTCGCGCAGCGATTGATGCGCTGCGTGGATGAGGGAGATACAGTGGCCCGCCTCGGGGGTGATGAGTTCATGGTTGTCTTGTCGAGTCTTGGTAGCGACAACGTTGAAGCTGCCAAGAAGGCAGCAACAGTTGCCAGTGAAATCCTGTGCTCACTCAGTCGACCCTTCGAACTTGAGAACCAGAGTCATCACTGCACAGCGTGCATCGGTGCCACCATGTACCAGCGCCAAAGCATCAGCGTCGATGACTTGATGAAGCAGGTTGATCTGGCCATGCACCACGCCAAGGTGGTCGGGCAAAACGTTTTGCGATTCTATGATCCTGCCATGGAACTTGGCGTCAAACAGCGCATTGCGATGGAAAAGGACCTGCGTCAAGCGGTTGCGGCCAAACAGTTCGTATTGCACTATCAGCCGCAGGTGCAGGTGCAGGGCACTGGCCGGGTCACGGGTGCCGAAGCGTTGGTTCGCTGGGGGCACCCAGTGCGTGGCATGGTGCCGCCGGGCGACTTTATTGCTGTGGCGGAAGATACCGGCCTGATTCTGGCATTGGGGGATTGGGTGCTGGAAACCGCGTGCGCCCAGTTAAAGGCCTGGGGCGATGAACCCAGCATGGCGCATCTCACCTTGGCGGTCAATGTCAGCGCCTTGCAGTTCGCGCAGACTGACTTCGTGGAACAGGTGATGACGATGGTTCAGCGCACCGGTGCCACCCCCCTGCGTTTGAAGCTGGAGCTGACCGAGAGTTTGCTGGTGGGCAACGTGGATGACATTGTTGGCAAGATGAATGTGTTGAAGGCCAGCGGTATAGGTTTCTCTCTGGACGATTTCGGCACAGGCTTTTCGTCATTGGCGCACCTGAGCCGCCTGCCGCTGGATCAGTTGAAGATCGACCGTTCCTTTGTCAACGATGTTATGACCAACCCGGACGACGCTGCCATTGCCAGAACCATCATCGCTTTGGCGCACAGTCTGAACTTGGGTGTCATCGCCGAGGGTGTTGAAACAGATGAACAGCGGGCATTTTTGGCAGATTCAGGCTGTCACGCTTATCAAGGGTACCTGTTTAGCCGACCCTTGTCGCTGGAGGACTTTGCGGTTTATGTTCGCAAGCTTGGAGCCTTATCAACGTGATCCACGTCTTCTGGTCAGGTGCTGGCTGACATCGACATCAGTGTCATTTTACGTAGTCCGGTCCACAACCGAACGACCGGTCAGGAACGACCAGATCGAAAAGTCGTATGTCGCCTGTCAGCCTGGTGGAGCCCGTCGAGTGAAAACGGGGCAAATTTTGGGCGGCTGACTTCAACAGGCTGATGGCGGCCACTCAACTGATCAATCTGGTCGCTCAAGAGCTGACATCCGTCTCGCAATGTTGTTGGCTGTTGATTGGCAAGATTTTCTTTACTCTTATTCAAGCTTTTGACATCTAGTTTATTGATAAACGTCGGCCTAAAGTTCAACTCCACAAGATAGGAGTTGAACCCATGGAAAACATTGCAGGCAAAGTAATTGTCATCACCGGTGCCAGCAGCGGTTTGGGCGAAGCCACAGCACGACTGCTCAGCGCCGAGGGTGCAACCGTGGTGCTGGGCGCGCGCCGCCTGGAGCGTATTCGCACCCTCTCCGACGAACTGATCGCCAAGGGTGGTCGGGCGCTGGCCCTCACCACCGATGTCACACAGCGTGCCCAGGTGCTGGCACTGGTCGATGCGGCAGTACAGACTTTCGGCCGTATTGACGTCCTGATCAACAACGCCGGCCTGATGCCGCAATCTCCGCTCGACCGTCTCAAAGTTGAGGACTGGGATCGAATGATTGACGTGAATATCAAGGGCGTTCTGTACGGCATCGCCGCAGCGCTACCCCACATGCAGCGCCAGAAGGCGGGCCACATCATCAACGTTTCGTCGGTTGCCGGTCACAAAGTCGGCCCGGGTGGCGCTGTCTATTCCGCCACCAAACACGCAGTACGTGCCTTGTCAGAGGGCTTGCGGCAGGAGGTGAAGCCCTGGAACATCCGCAGCACCATCATTTCACCCGGCGCATTGGCCACGGAGCTGCCCGGTAGCGCCACTGAAGCTGATGTGGCCAAGCGGCTGCAGGACTTTTACGCGGCCTACGCCATCCCTGCCGATTCGTTTGCCAGGACGGTCGCCTTCGCCATCAGTCAGCCTGACGACGTTGACATCAACGAAATCCTGTTCCGCCCGACACGGCAGGAATACTGAGACGACAGGACAGAAACATGACCATGGTTTCCCCCGCTTCTAATGAAGTCAGCGTCGCGCGCGCTGGCACTCACCAAACCTTTGTCGGCCCGGCCGAGTGGTTTACTGGCACCGTCAATGTTGAGATGCTGTTTACTGCGCCCGAACCAGCGACCGTCTCGGGCGGTCTGGTGACTTTCCTACCAGGTGCACGTACAGACTGGCATTCACATCCGCTGGGCCAGACGCTGGTTGTCACGTCCGGTTTCGGCCGTGTCCAGCACTGGGGCGGACCGCTGCAAGAAATTCGCCCAGGCGACGTCGTGACCATTCCGGCCGGTGTCAAACACTGGCATGGTGCTGCGCCTGATACCGCCATGTCCCACATGGCCATCCAGGAGGCACTTGAGGGCAAGAGTGCCGACTGGATGGAAAAGGTCAGCGATGCGCAATATCCGCGCTGACCTTACGGCAACCCACTCACTACAGGGAGCAGAACATGCAGAAACGCAAACTTGGTAACAGCGGTCTCGAAGTCTCGGCCATCGGTCTGGGCTGCATGGGCCTGAGCTATGGCTACGGACCAGCCACCGACAAGATCACAGCGATCAAACTGATTCGCCGTGCCTATGAACTCGGAGTGACTTTCTTCGACAGCGCCGAAGCCTATGGCCCTTTCACGAATGAAGAACTGCTCGGAGAAGCTCTGGCCCCGTTCCGTGACAAGGTGGTCATTGCCACCAAATTTGGTTTTACCGGTGGCAAAGTGCTGGATGGCATGAATAGCCGCCCGGAAAACATTCGCGCCGTGGCCGAAGCCTCGCTGCGTCGCTTGAAGACCGATGTCATTGACCTGTTTTACCAGCATCGCGTTGATCCGGATGTGCCCATGGAAGACGTGGCAGGTACCGTGAAAGAGCTGATCACTGAAGGCAAGGTGCGTCACTTCGGTTTGTCAGAAGCCGGTGTCGATTCGATTCGTCGCGCGCATGCGGTGCAACCGGTGACCGCCCTGCAAAGTGAATACTCGTTGTGGTGGCGTGAACCGGAGCAAACCGTTCTGCCGTTGCTTGAAGAACTGGGCATCGGATTCGTGCCTTTCAGCCCACTCGGCAAGGGCTTCCTGACCGGCGCAATCGATGAAAACACCCAGTTCGACAACACCGACTTCCGCAATGTTGTGCCGCGTTTCGGCGCCGACGCCCGCAAGGCCAACCGGGGTCTGGTCGACGTGCTGGGTGATCTGGCGAGCAGTAAGGGCGTCTCCCGCGCCCAGATTGCGATTGCCTGGCTGCTTGCACAAAAACCCTGGATCGCGCCGATTCCCGGCACCACCAAGTTCCATCGCCTCGAAGAGAACATCGGTGCCGCTACCGTCGTACTCACCGCGCAGGATTTGAGCGACATCACACAAACAATCACCTCCATCGAGGTCGAGGGTGCGCGGTATCCACCGCAACTGCAACAGCGTGTTGGCCGCTGACATCCATCACGAGCCACCCGCTAGCGCGGTCAACACCCAAGCAGCACCGGCAATGCCAGTCAACATTGAAAGCCCATGAAAACCTCCGGTACCCTTGCAACCACTGGCCTTGAGGCGCGGAATGAACACGACCTGCGCATCCTGATCATCCTGAGCGCGCTGATGTCCTTCGCGTCGATCTCGGTCGATATGTACCTGCCCGCGCTACCCACACTGGTTGTTGACCTGCACGCCGACATGGCCCGCATCGAACTCACGATCTCGACCTTCCTGATCGGTTTCAGCCTTGGTCAATTGTTCTGGGGCCCGATAAGCGACACCTACGGGCGTCGCGTGCCGATTGGCGTCGGCCTGTTGATATTCATTTTGGGCTCGGTTGGTTGTGCCATGTCCCGGACCTCCGAGCAGATACTTGCCTGGCGCGTGGTGCAAGCACTCGGCGCATGCGCTGGACCGGTACTTGCGCGGGCCATGGTGCGCGACCTGTACGCCCGCGAACGCTCTGCGCAGATGCTGTCGGTTCTGATCCTGATGATGGCGGTCGCACCCCTGGTTGGCCCACTGGTGGGTGGCCAGATCATTCACTTCTGGAACTGGCGGGTGATTTTCTGGGTCTTGGCCGCTGTTGGCTTTGCCACCTTGTTTGCACTCAAGCTGCTGCCCGAAACCCTGGCTCCGGCCAAGCGCAGCAAATCTTCGCTCGGTGACACTCTACGCGCTTACCTACAGCTTGCCTTCAACGGCAAGCTCCTTGTCTATGCAGTATCCGGTGGTTTCTACTACGGCGGCTGTTACGCATTTATTGCAGGTACGCCGTTTGCCTATGTTGATTACTACCAACTATCGCCACGTTTCTACGGCCTGATCTTTGGTGCCAACATCGTCGGCCTGATGGTGGTGAACTTCTTCAACACCCGCCTTCTGCGACGCTTTGGCGCCAACGAGATTTTTCGTTTCGGTACCTGGATCGCCGCAGTCTCGGGCATCGTGCTCGCCATTGATGCCTACTTTGGCTGGGGCGGCATATCGGGGCTCGCGGTTCCGATCTTCTGTTACATGTCAGTCAGTGGACTGATCGTTGCCAACTCGGTCGCGAGCGCACTCTCAGCTTTTCCAAAGCAAGCAGGTGCCACCTCATCGCTGGTCGGTGCCATGCATTACGGCAGCGGTGTGTTCAGCGCGGCCATGCTCGGCTGGTTTGCCGATGGCACACCTTGGACGATGGGGTGGATTGTGGCCGTTGCTGGCATCGGATGCCTATTGACCGCCATGTTACAAACCCGTGTCTGGATGACCGGTCCAGTGGACGACAAAAGAATTGTGCAATGCGCTGGTTGCACGTGAGCACTGCCATCAGAACCTATGACAAGTCGCTGGAGTGATCACCTTGCGCCTGCCTTCGCCTGGAGGTCAAGCGACGCCGACTCGACTTTCCCATTGATGCTGTTGCCTGGGTCAACTCACTTGCGCTCAACACATAGTCGGGGGTGTTCAACAAGCGATGAATTGCCAGATCGATAAAGGCACGCACGCGTTTGGGTTGCGCCGTGCGGTTGCCATAGTAGATATGCAAACCAATGTGCTCACTCATGTGCTGAAGAAGTACCGGCACGAGTTGGCCGCCGCGAATCGGGCCAGCCGCCGACATGTTGGAAATCTGGCCAATGACCTGCCCGGCCAACACCGCCTGCATTTCCAGTTCGGTGTCATTGCTTGAGAGCGTGGGCGTGACATGCTGATGGACGACTTCGCCCCCAATGTTGAGATACCAAGGCAGGATTTGGCCAGTGGCGGGATGACGGAACACGCTGCAGCGGTGCATTGAGAGCTCATCGAGGTTTTTTGGCACACCAAAGCGCTCCAGATAGACCGGTGCGGCGCAAATGATCAACTGAACCGGGAATAGCCGGCGGGCGATCACGCCCTCCTCGGGTGACGTGCCGATCCGAAATCCCACGTCCACACGGTCCAGCACCCAGTTGCCGATCCCGTCATCGAGTCGCACATCAGGCTGAATGCCCGGGTAAAGGCGGCAAAACTCGTCGATGACAGGCATCAGGATGTTCGCAAAGGACGACCTCGGCCCGACGATGCGCAGCGGGCCGGCGATCTCGTCTTTGGACTCGCGCGCGCTGCTCAAAGCCCGCTCCAGCGTCGCCAGCGCAGGTTGTGTGGCCTCCAGTAAGCGCTGACCTTCATCGGTGAGTGCCAGGCTGCGGGTGGTCCGATGCAGCAGACGCACACCCAGATGCTGTTCCAACTGGGCCAAGGTCTGACTGGCAGCCTGCGGTGACACCCCCAGCGCTAGAGCCGCACGGCGAATGCTGCCCAGGGTCACGGCCTTGGCGAAAGTATCGATGGCACGGAATTCATTGATGGACATGGGGATGGTTGGTCGCGGTAGCTGGTGTCAGTATCAATCTTTTATTGATTCTCGCGCAACTATCTGACCACTATTCAATTGAGAGATGTCAGCCTACAGTGAAGTCCAAGGTTGTAGCCAAGTCAAAGGAGCATGCGATGGAAAAGGATGTGATCGTGGTAGTTGGGGCCGGTTCAATCGGCCAGGCCATCGCCAGGCGCGTAGGTGCGGGCAAACATGTGTTGCTGGCCAGCCTGCGTGAACAGGAGGCTGCTGTGGCCGCCGAGACGTTTGGTAACGCCGGATTTGAGGTCAGCGTGGCCGGTGTAGACATATCGTCGCGGGACTCGGTGCAGGCACTGGTCAAGATCGCAATGGGCCTGGGCAATATCACCGGGCTGATCCATGCGGCCGGTGTATCGCCTTCACAAGCAACGCCGGCCACCATCCTCAAGGTCGACCTGTACGGCACGGCCCTGGTGCTGGAGCTGTTCGGGCAAGTCATTGCCCCTGGTGGCTCGGGCGTTGTCATCTCGTCGCAATCAGGCCATCGGCTGCCCGCCTTGACACCAGCCCAGGACAAGGCGCTTGCAACCACTCCGACAGAAGAACTGCTGCAATTGGACTTTCTACAAGCCAAGCACGTCACAGATCCGCTACTGGCCTACCAGTTGTCCAAGCGTGGCAACTCGTTGCGTGTGATGGCCGAGGCGGTCAAATGGGGACGGCGAGGCGCGCGGATCAACACCATCAGCCCTGGCATCATCATCACACCTCTGGCCAAGGATGAGTTGACCGGGCCGCGCGGTGCCGGGTATCGCCGGATGATTGAAGACTGCCCTGTGGGACGCGCGGGCACACCCGATGAAGTGGGCCAGGTGGCCGCCTTGCTGATGGGCCCGGACGGAGGGTTCATCACCGGCAGCGATTTCCTGATGGACGGTGGCGTGACCGCCGCCTGGCGTTTTGGCGACCTGGCACCGGCTGCACCGGCCTGATCCCTCGTTTCGAAGATCTTCATTCCCATTTCATCCACATCACCCAAGGAAACACCATGACATTCCCCGTTCGCAGCTACGCCGCGCATTCCCCCACCGGCCGCCTGGGCCTGTTCAATTTTGACCGCCGCAGCCCGCGCGCGGACGACGTGGTGATCGAGGTGCTTTTCTGCGGTGTCTGTCACTCTGACCTGCACAACGTGCGCAACGACTGGGGCAACGCCAACTACCCGATGGTGCCCGGCCACGAGATTATTGGCAGGGTGGTGGAAGTCGGCACCGACGTGAAGCGCTTCAAGGCGGGTGACCCTGTGGGTGTGGGCTGCATGGTCGATTCGTGCCGGGTGTGCGCTGCTTGCGGCAAGGGATGGGAGCAATATTGCGAAAGCGGCTCGGCCTACACCTATAACGGCACCGACCGTGTGGACGGGAGCCGCACCCACGGTGGCTACTCCGAGAAAATTGTCGTGACCCAGAACTTTGTGCTGAAAGTGCCCGATGGCCTGGACCTGGCCGGTGCCGCACCGCTGCTGTGCGCGGGCATCACCACCTATTCACCGCTGCGCCACTGGAAGGTGGGCGCGGGCAGCAAGGTTGCCGTGGTTGGCCTCGGTGGGCTGGGTCACATGGGCCTGAAGCTGGCCAAGGCCATGGGTGCCGAGGTGACACTGTTCAGCCGCTCGCCCGGCAAAGAGGCTGATGCGCGCCGACTGGGGGCGGACCACATCGTGATCTCGACCGATGCAACGCAGATGACCGCAGCGGCAGGGCAATTCGACCTGATCATCGACACCGTGCCGTATGTCCATGACGTGAACCCCTACATCCCGACACTGGCCACGGGTGGCACCATGGTGATGGTGGGTTACCTGGGGCCGCTGGAAGACTTCAATACCGGCCCGCTGGTGTTCGCACGCCGGGCCCTGGCAGGGTCACTGATTGGCGGCATTGCCGAAACACAAGAGATGCTGGACTTCTGCGGCCAGCACGGCATCACTTCTGACATCGAAGTCATCCGCATCCAGGACATCAACGAAGCCTACGAACGGCTGCTCAAGGCCGATGTGAAGTACCGCTTTGTGATCGACATGGCCTCGCTGAAAGTAGAGGTCCCCGCATGAGTGGTGCGCAGATGAACGTGTTGGTGGTGGGTGCCACCGGCAGCATTGGTCGTCTGGTGGTGGATGAGGCCATCCGTCAAGGCCATGCGGTGCGCGCTCT
>CAIVHU010000190.1 GCA_903905735.1 uncultured beta proteobacterium | reverse complement strand
GTTCGTTCCATCAAGTGTTTAAACAGCCGCTCCGTGGATTTGTGGACAACTCGCCAGCGAGTTGCCCACAAGCTCCACCGAGCCCCACTACTACATTTTATTTTCCAATGCAACTTCCACACGAAACGACGAAGGGCCCCCTCATGCCCATCTGCCGAGTCGCTCTTACCCGTTCTGTCTTTGTACTGACTGCGATTGCTGCTGCCTGTTCGCTCACAGCCTGCGGTGGCTCTGACCCGAGTCCGGCTGAACAACTCACTGCCAGCCTTCAAACTAATGTGAAAAACGTGGTGGTGATTTACGCCGAAAACCGCTCTTTCGACAACCTGTTTGGTAATTTCTCAGGTGCCAATGGCCTATTTGATAGCACCGGCAAGCTCAAGACGTTTGCTTTGCAAAAGGATCGCAATGGCGCAGTGCTGAGCGCACTTCCACCGACCTGGGGTGGGGTGACTGCTGCCGGGCAGACCAAGGTAGTGACCCAAGCGCAAAGTATGAACTTGGCCAATGCACCGTTCAATATCGCTACTGCTTTCCAGACCAGCGCAGGTGTCACACTGGATACGACGACAGTCACGCGCGATATGTACCACCGCTTCTTCGAAAACCAGATGCAGATCAACGGCGGTGCCAATGACGGGTTTGCCGCTTGGGCTGATTCAGGCGGACTGGTCATGGGCTATTTCGACTACAGCGCTTCAGGTTTGTACAAGCTCGCCAAGGACTACGTGCTGGCAGACAACTTCTTCCAGGCTGCGTACGGCGGTTCTTTCCTGAACCATCAATACCTGATCTGCGCCTGTGCGCCAGAGTATCCCAGCGCCGATACAGCTACCGCGAAGCCGACCATTGCGTCTGTGAATAAGGATGCACAGGGCAACTTCACCTACAACCTCACCACCGCAGCAGCCAGCCCTGCCTCTGCTATGGATGGCAAGCCAACTTTTGTGCTGAGTGGCAATATCACACCGCAGAACTACGCTGATGACAACAAGTTTTACGCTATCAATACGATGCAGCCACCGTATCAGCCCAGTGGCAACACGCCGGTGGCCTCGGGTGACCTGAAGTTGACTGACCCCTCGAAGGCGACCACATTGCCGGTACAAACCGCCACCACCATTGGCGACCTGCTCGACAAGAAAAATGTTGGCTGGAAGTGGTACGCAGGTGCCTGGACCGCGGCCACCACCGATGGACAGCAGGACCCGTCGGCCAAGCGAACGGTGATCTACGCCGGCGATTCGAATGGTGTGGCGAGCACCACTGCGGTGGACTTTCAGCCACATCATCAGCCGTTCAACTACTTTGCCAAGTTCGACCCCAACGCCAACGCGGCTTATCGTGCTGCCCATTTGCAGGACTACAACGACCTCGTCAAGGACGCGGCGGCTGGAACGCTGCCGGCGGTGTCGTTCTACAAGCCTGAAGGCGTTTACAACCAGCATCCGGGCTACGCCAATCTGAATGATGGTGACCAGAAGATCACCGATCTGGTAGCCAAACTGCAGGCCAGTCCGCAGTACAAGAACATGGTCATCGTAATCACCTACGACGAGAACGGTGGTGCCTGGGATCACGTGACTCCGCCCAAGGGCGACTGGGTTGGGCCTGGCACCCGTATTCCGGCCATCATCATTTCGCCGTTTGCCAAAAAGGGAACGGTGGATCACACTCAATACGACACCGCTTCAGTGCTGCGTCTCATGACCCGCACCTTCGGTTTGGATACATTGCCCGGCCTGAAGCTGCGTGATGACTCGCTGGTGAAGAACGGTGGTAAACCGATGGGTGATCTGACGGGTGCCCTTAACCTGTGATGTAAGTCGCCGGGTGTCGACGCTCCCTAGTGGCTACATCCGGTTGGAGTCGTCGACCAGCACTTTTTGGTATCAGTGCGCAAGTGATTCAGCCAAATTTTTGGAGTCGCCTGATGTCGTGCTACACGTATAGGGATGCCATGCGTCGCCAGTATTTGCCACTGTGGGCGCGCCCGTCCCAGATGTGAAGTCGGTTATGCACGCCCTTGCCGTGCAAGATGTCACTCAGCTGCCGGTTGTTATTCAAGAACGGATCCTCATTGCCCACCACCATGACGATGTCCATGCGGCGAAGGTGCGCCAGGTGCCAGTCACAGTTCAGGTTGACCAGAAAATGGCTGGGCGTGTGGAAATAGACGTTTTCGTCGTAGTAGCCACCGAGCAGGTCCTGGAATGCTTCGATGTTCAAGGTCAGGTCATAGCGTCCAGAGAATGCCACCAGCTTCTGAAAATACTGCGGATGGCGGAAGGCCACGCTGGCGGCTTGAAATGCCCCCAGACTACAGCCGCGGGCGATGGTGCAGGGGTGGGGATTTTTCTGCTGCATCAGCGGCATCACCTCATTGAGGACGTATTCCTCGTACCGGGCGTGGCGCCGGATGCGGTCAGCGGGGTGACGCCAGGCGCAATAAAAGGTTTCCGCTGCAACATTATCCAGGCACCACAACTGCAATTGCCCGGCATCGATTTTTTCGGCCAGGCCTTGGACGATGCTCAGGTCTTCATATTCATGAAAGCTGCCATCGCGGGTCGGCAAAACCATCACTTTCGCACCGGCATGGCCAAACACCAGCAACTCCATGTTGCGCTGCAAACGATGGCTGTACCAGCAGTGATACTCTCGGCGCATAAACGGGTGCCTTCATACGGTGTCAAGGTTTCATGAAAAAACCGGCGACAACCTGATTCAGTCGCTGCAACTCCTGGGCCTCACCTGCATAGTCAAAGTGACCGGCTTGCAACACGAACAAACGTCCAAACGGCTTGGCTATGGCATTGAAGATGGCGAACTGTCCGGGTGGCGGTACCACCGGATCGAACAGTGCCGCAGCGACCAAAACCGGTATGCGAAGGTGTCGTGCGGCGGATGCGGCATCGTAATAGGCTAATGTGTCTATGACATGAAAACCGTAATGGCGCTGAAAGAGGCGCACTGACTCACCACTGCCGATACTGGGGATCGCCAGGCGCAGCGATTGGTGGCCAAAAGTGGGCACGTGCAAGTGCAGACGCCCAACTCGGGCATCCCATGGCACCGCAAGCGCGCCGATACCGCCGCCAAAGCTGATGCCCGAATACGCTACCTGGCCTGCCACCTCAGGAAAAAGTTCCAGCAGGGTCGACACCGCTAGCCAAAGGTCTTCGACACAGCCGCCAAGTGTTACGCCCCACGCAAAATTCGACAAACGAACCCACACTATTGCAGGTTAAACCAAGCGATGTGTCTCACCGTGCTATGGAAAGTGCACTAGCCGCACGAAGTGTGGGACACAGGTGGGGAGCTGCGTCGAGATATTC
>CAIVHU010000189.1 GCA_903905735.1 uncultured beta proteobacterium | reverse complement strand
TGGCTGCGTCGAGTACTACGCGAATTACCAGCCGCAAAGACGGTTGAAGATGTTGAGGCGCTTCTGCCCTGGAACCTGCGCCTACCAGAAATATCACCAATTCCGCTTCCCTGACTACCTGCGGTTAATGGCGCGCTTACGATCGGTGGATTTGAATTTTCCGGCATCATGATGGCCCTGACGACCAAACGTGCCGAATCCCTGTGACCATCGCGGCGATGCCATCAATGGACAAAACCATGTCACAGATTGGAATGATGATGAATGGATTCACTTATTTGAACACCGCCTTAGCATGCGCCGGTATTGGCCTAGTGCTCAAAATTATTGGGCCTTTGGCGAGACGGTGGCACAAGAAGTTGGAAAGCGATCTCCAACGGATGAAACAGGGCGATCACAGCCAACCGTAAAACCCCCTACTCGAAGCCCTGAGGATCGTTTTTGGTGGCGTTTAGAGCGTTGGTTAAGGGATGTTCGTTTTGTAAAGCGGATCGGAATGTTCAACCTTTCTCGGTTGGCGCAGTAGGTAAGGTCTGGCCGTTCGTCCCTCTGCGACCTTGGCTTTTGAGTTTGCCCAGCAAGTCCAGCACTTTCTGAACTTGGGCGTCACTGCTTGCACAGGCGTTGGGGGCAAGGCCGCCAAGGGCGGGATGTGGCTGAGCCAGCCATTGATGAGCCACTGTCATATCGCCAAATGTGTCAAACGCATAACCATCGAGTTGTTCAAACGATGGTGATCCGGGCTTCCGAACTCTCGGCCTACTGGAGTGGCCTCAAGCCACGCTTGCTCTTCGGTCGAGCGCCAGAGAACAACGCCATAAAAGCGCTTGTAAAACAGTTGGTCAATTTTGTGTTGACTGGATCGGGTCATGACAGGTCCCTTTAACGTCTATATGTGTTGTTTTGTTCGAACTGACTCGGCTGTTCACATCCAGCAAGTGTCCAAGCTGGCTCGCGATTGTGACCATCGGATCTCCAATCTTTCAACGCCAAGTTGAAAGCAAACCCACTGGTTTGGGAGATTTACCATCTCAATCGGAGATCATTCACCATCTGAAAGTCCAACCAGGTAAGGTTCAGGAGTGCCTCAAATTCTGGAGCAGGGACTTCTCTTCCTTTGCGACTGGTGTCAACGAGCGATACCTGGCCAAACAACTCACTGATGGCAAGGCCTTCTTCGACTGCGTGGAAAGGTCGCCGCTCACACAAGAACAGTCCCGGACGGTGGTGTGTTTCGACAACCGCGTCTTGCTGGTGGCATCGGCTGGTTCTGGGAACACCTCGACCATGGTGGCCAAAGCTGGATATGCATCAATAGCCCTGGTGCCGACATGGTGGCCATCATTGGTGATCTGGTCGATGGTAACGTTGCCGAGTTAAGAGACGATGTGTTGCCACTGGTGAACTTGACTTCAACACCCGGCAGCTTCTTCGTCACTGGTAGCCATGAGTGTTACTCCAGGGTACATGGTTGGATCGATGCCTTACTTGGCCTGGGTATCCGCGTCCTGACGAACGAACACGTGGTGATTCAACACCACTCTGACATGCAGGACCCTGAGCAAGCCACGGTGGTGGTGGCCGGTGTCACAGACTTCGGCGCTCATCACTTTGACAAGACCCAGCGAAGTGACCCTGCTATGGCAATGAACGGTGCACCGGTCGACGCCGTGTTCCAACTGTTGTTGGCTCATCAGCCCCGCAACGCACCTGAAGACAAGGCACCAAGATGGGTATCGACGAGCCGTCCGCTCACGTCATAGCACAAGCCTCCACCTGCGCCCCACACACCTCAATACAAAACAGTTCACTACGCCTTCTTGGTCGAAAAAAGTCATCGAGTCACACCCAAGGCATCTGGTTGGCGCCAATTTGGCTTGCCCCAGGCTGTACGACATTTCTTTGCTTTAACATGAAAGAAACTACCAGTAGACGAGCCCCATCATCGTCTTGAGCACTATTTTGGAACTCCTCCATGGAAATTAAGGTCAACTTTCTCGACAAACTTCGTCTTGAGGCCAAGTTCGATGACTTCACGGTCATCGCTGATCAGCCGATCCGCTATAAGGGCGATGGCTCAGCGCCTGGGCCGTTCGATTACTTTCTAGCGTCATCGGCCCTGTGTGCGGCTTACTTCGTGAAGCTGTACTGCGCCACGCGCAACATCCCCACCGAGAACATTCGCCTGTCGCATAACAACATCGTTGACCCGGAAAACCGATACCAGCAGATTTTCAAGATTCAGGTTGAGTTACCCGCCGATATTTCCGCCAAGGACCGGCTGGGCATTTTGCGTTCCATCGACCGCTGCACGGTCAAAAAGGTGGTGCAAGCCGGGCCCGAGTTTGTGATTGAAGAGGTGGAAAACCTGGACGCCGACGCGCAGTCGTTACTGGCGTTGAAGCCTACCGCTGACACCCACACCTATATCGCGGGCAAGGACCTGCCGCTGGAGCAAACCATCGCCAACATGTCGGGCGTTTTGGCCAACCTGGGCATCAAGATTGAAATCGCTTCATGGCGCAATCTGGTTCCCAATGTGTGGTCGCTGCATATCCGCGATGCACACTCGCCGATGTGTTTTACCAATGGCAAGGGTGCGACCAAGGAAAGTGCATTGGCGTCGGCGTTGGGCGAATATATCGAGCGCCTGAACAACAACCACTTCTACGCGGGGTCGTTCTGGGGCGAAGACATCGCCACCGCAGCGTTCGTGCACTACCCGAACGAGCGCTGGTTCACGCCTGGCCGTAAAGATGCGTTACCAACCGGCATTCTGGATGCGTACTGCCTGCAAATTTACAACCCAGATGGTGAACTACGTGGCTCCCATTTGATCGACACCAACTCCGGCAATGTCAAGCGCGGTATTTGTTCACTCCCCTTTGTGCGGCAGTCGGACGGCGCGGTGGTGTATTTTCCGTCCAACCTGATCGAAAACCTGTTCGTCAGCAACGGCATGAGTGCCGGCAACACGCTGGCCGAGGCGCAGGTGCAATGTCTGTCCGAAATTTTTGAACGGGCGGTCAAACGCGAAATCCTGGAAGGTGAAATCGCACTGCCTGACGTACCGCACAACGTGTTGGCGAAATACCCAGGCATCCTGGCAGGCATTCAAGCGTTGGAAGAACAAGGCTTTCCGGTGCTGGTGAAAGACGCGTCGCTAGGTGGGGTGTACCCGGTGATGTGCGTCACCTTGATGAACCCGCGCACGGGCGGTGTGTTTGCTTCGTTTGGCGCGCACCCCAGCCTGGAGGTGGCGCTGGAACGCAGTCTGACGGAGTTGCTGCAGGGTCGCAGTTTTGAAGGCCTAAACGATCTCCCTCAGCCCACCTTTACCAGTAACGCCGTGACTGAGCCCAACAACTTTGTGGAGCACTTCATCGACTCCAGCGGTGTGGTGTCGTGGCGTTTTTTCAGCGCCAAATCCGATTTCGATTTTGTCGAGTGGGATTTTTCCAGCCAGGGCGAGAACGCCAATGCCGAGGAAGCCGCAACCTTGCTCGGCATTCTTGAAGCCATGGGCAAAGAGGTCTACACGGCGGTGCATGACCAGCTGGGCGCCACCGCTTGTCGGATTCTGGTGCCAGGTTATTCGGAGGTGTATCCGGTCGAAGATTTGATCTGGGACAACACCAACAAGGCGCTGTTGTTCCGCGACGATATCCTGAACTTGCACTGCCTGGACGACACCAGCCTTGAAGCACTGCTTGATCGTCTGGACAACAGTGAGCTTGACGAATACTCCGACATCGCCACGCTGATCGGCATCGAATTCGACGAGAACACCGCCTGGGGGCAGTTGACCGTTCTTGAGCTCAAGCTGCTCATTCAACTCGCCTTGCAGCAACTGGAGGAGGCGCACGAGTTGGTGGGGGCCTTCCTGCAGTACAACGACAACTCGCGCGAGCGAGGATTGTTTTATCAAGCCTTGAACGTGGTGCTGGAAGTGCTGCTCGATGATGACCTTGAACTGGACGATTACATCGTCAATTTCCGCCGCATGTTTGGCAACCCTCGGATGGATGCGGTGTTGGGGACAGTGGACGGCAGCGTGCGCTTCTTCGGCTTGACGCCAACCAGCATGAAACTAGAGGGGCTTGAGCGACACCACCGCTTGATCGACAGCTACAAAAAACTGCATACGGCGCGGGCCAATGCGGCGGTTGCGGCCAGCTAGGGATGCATGTTGTGCCTACGATGATGACGTTCATCCTGACATTGCGGAATGGTTCAAATCCGGGCAACCAGCCGCCTTGATCAAGATCAGAAAACAACTTTCCATATCTGAATTCAGTATTTGTGGATCAGCAAGGCTGGGGCAAAAATGGGGCCTTAAATGCCCGCGGGGTTTGTTCCGTAGGGAATATGTTCCATCCTCTTTGCTCGCCATGAAAAACTCCTCCCGTCGCTCCTTTCTTCAACAGGCTTCGCATGCCACGCTGCTCGCCGGCGTACCAGCGTGGGCGCTCGTCGAGGCATCCAACGCCATCGCGCAGACTGCGCCCAGTGGCAAAGGGACACTCACCGCAGTGCTCAATCCGGAGCCGCCGACCCTGGTGTCTTTCTCAAACACAGCCGGCACAAGTGTGACTGTCAGTTCCAAGGTTCTGGAGGGCCTGCTTGAATACGACCACCAGCTGACGCCTCGCCCGCAACTGGCCACATCATGGAAGGTGAGTTCAGATGGTCTGGAGTACACCTTTAACCTGCGCAAGGGCGTCAAGTGGCATGACGGCAAGCCGTTTGTAGCCGCTGACGCCGCCTTTTCCATCCTGCTGGCCAAGCGTTACCACCCACGTGGCAGTGCCACCTTTGCCAACCTCTCCGCCGCTGAAGCGGTGGACGCCAATACGCTGCGCCTAAAGCTGTCCAAACCCGCCCCCTACCTGCTGCTGGCACTGGCTGCGGGTGAGACACCCATCCTGCCTTCGCACCACTACCAGGCCGATAGCGCGATTCAAAACCCGTTGAACGCCGCCCCAATCGGAACTGGTCCTTTCCGCTTCAAACAGTGGGAGCGCGGCAGCCACATCATCTATGAGCGCAACCCCAATTACTGGCAGAAGGGCAAGCCGCAGGTTGAGACTTTGATTTTCCGCATCGTGCCGGACATCGCCGCGCGCCTCAATGGTTTCAAAAACAAGACGTTCGATATCGGTGACTCAAGCCCGATCCCGCTGTCCGAAGTGCCCAACCTGGGAAGCTATCCCTTCCTGGCCACCACAGAGGTGGGTTATGAAGACAACGCGACCTTGACCATGCTGGAGTTCAACCTTGAGCGTGAGGTGTTCCAGAAGCCAGAAGTGCGCCAGGCTATTGCCCACGCCATCAGCCGTGAGCAGATTCGCAACATTGCGTTCTATGGTCATGCGGTGCCCACCATTGCGCCTGTGTCCAAGTCCAGCTTCCCCCGCTTCCACCTGGATGCGCAGGACCCCTATCCCTACGACATCGACAAGGCCAACAAGCTGCTGGATGCAGCAGGTTATGCCCGCAAGGGTGGCGCCAACCGTTTCGATTTGACGCTGTATGCCAACCCGTTCAACGAGGGCTTCAAGCGCACCGCACACTACATCCGCTCGGCACTGGCACGCGTGGGCATCAATGTGACGGTGCGTGAGCAAGACCCAGGCAGCTATATCCGCAGCGTCTACACCGATCGCGAGTTCGATTTCACCGTCAGTGGCGTCAGCACCATGTTTGACCCGACCGTTGGCCTGCAGCGCATCTACTGGTCCAAGAGTTTCAACCGCCAAGTGCCCTGGTCCAACGCCAACAAGTACCAGAACCCCGAGGTTGATCGGCTGTTGGAAGCTGCTGCCATCGAGGTAAACGTGACCAAGCGAGCTGAACTGTTCAAGCAGTTCCAGGCCATCGTGATCAAGGAGATTCCGACCATTGCGCTGGTGCAGGTTCAAAACGTCACGGTTTACAACAAGCGCGTCGACGGATTCAACAATGCTGCAGCCGGCTTGCGCGGCAACCTCGCCGACGTGCAAATCAAGGCCGCCTGAGTCAACGTCGTCTCAATTTCCGGTGCGGCCTGTCCGTGCCGGACCCATGATTCATGTCCCACCAACTATCCGAGACCGCGGTGCTCCCGCGCCCGCCTGGCCGCTTTCTGCCAGCGATCCGGCGCACCTTGCTGCAGGCGATTCCGACCGTGGTGGGCATCCTGATCCTGAACTTCATCCTGCTGCAGATGGTGCCCGGCGACGTGGTCGATGTGATGTCGGGTGAGTCCGGCGGCGCGACGCTGCAGAGCATGACCGCGTTGCGTGAACAGTTTGGTCTGGTGGGTTCAATTGGCGACCGGCTGCTGGTGTACCTGGATCACCTGGCCCGGCTCGATCTTGGGGTTTCGCCGCGCTACAACGTGCCCGTCACTGAGCTGATTTTTGGGCGTTTGCCCAACACCCTGTTCCTGGTCATCAGCGGCCTGGGCCTGGCGATCACGGTGGGCGTGTTGATTGGTACCGTGATGGCAACCTGGGCTGGGCGCCTGACGGACCGCCTGCTGTCGATACTGAACCTGTTGCTGTACTCAACACCCGGCTTCTGGATCGGCCTGATGCTGATTCTGCTGTTCTCGGTGAAGCTGGGCTGGGTTCCCGCCAATGGGTACCAGACCATCGGCGTCAACCTGATGGGCATCGACTGGTTACTGGACCGGCTGCACTACGCGATCTTGCCTGTTTTGACGCTTTCTACATTTTTTATAGCGGTCTATGCCCGTCTTACTAGGGCTGCCATGCTAGAAGTCAAACAACAGGACTTTGTGCGCACGGCGCGCTCCAAGGGCTTGTCACCGTACCGTGTGGTGTTCCGCCATGTGCTGCGCAACGCGTTGATGCCCATCACCACCGTGGCCGGCCTGCATTTTGCGGCGCTGTTTGGCGGTGCCGCCGTGACCGAAACCGTGTTTGGCTGGCCAGGGTTGGGCCGCTTGACGCTGGAAGCGGTGATGACGCGTGATTTCAATGTGCTGCTCGGCATTTTGCTGTTGTCGTCGCTGTTGGTGGTGCTGGTGAATGTGCTGACCGACCTCTTGCAACTCTGGCTGGATCCCCGCATCCAGGCCCGCTGAGACCGATTTATGAGCACCTCCATCCTTGCCCCTGTGACCTCACTGGCGCACAGCCACTCGCCCGGCGCACGTGCGCTGCGTGCACTTTCGCGTGATCCGCTGGCGCTGCTGGGTATTGCCATCCTGGTGGCGGTCGCGCTGACGGCGCTGCTGGCCGATGTGATCTCGCCAGGCGACCCCCTCGACATGGCCGGTATTCCACTCCAGTGGCCGGGCGTGGACCCGGATCATCTCCTGGGCACCGATTCCTTGGGGCGTGACGTTCTGGCCGGTTTGGTGCACGGCACGCGCGCCTCGTTGATGATCGGCCTGACCGCTGCGGCCGTCAGCCTGGTCATCGGCGTGGTGATCGGCGCGGTCGGCGGCTTCTTTGGTGGCCTGGTTGACAGCGTGCTGGTGCGCCTGACCGAGCTGTTTCAGACGGTGCCTGGCTTCCTGCTGGTGATTGTGCTGGTGGCCATCCACACTCCCTCCATTGGGGTGATCCAGCTCGCCATCGGACTGGCGTCCTGGCCTGAGATTGCTCGCCTGGTGCGTGCAGAGTTCCGGCGCCTGCGTGACAGCGACTTTGTGCTGGCAGCGCGTGCTGCAGGTTTTGGCAACGGCCACATCATCGTGCGCGAGGTGCTGCCCAATGCGTTGCCACCGCTGATCGTGACCACCTCGATCCTGATTGCCAGCGCCATCCTGACCGAATCGGGCCTGTCCTTCCTGGGCATGAGTGATCCCAACGTGGCGACCTGGGGCGGCATGATTGGTGGCAACCGGGAGCACATCGGGTCGGCCTGGTTCCTGACCGCGCTACCCGGTTGCGCGATTGCCATCGTGGTGCTGGCTTTTAATCTGCTGGGGGATGGTTTGAATGACGCCCTCAACCCGCGCTTGCGCCGCAGGCAAGCATGACCGACCTTAACAACGTGGCTCAGCCCTTGCTCACCGTCGAAGACTTGGTGGTGCGTTACGACGCGCAGCCTTTGATCCATCAGATCGGATTCAAGGTGGCAGCTGGAGAGCGCGTAGCGCTGGTGGGTGAGTCCGGCTGCGGCAAGTCCACCACGGCGCTGGCGATTGCCGGTTTGTTGCCCGACAACGCAGATGCCGCCGGTCGCCTCCATTTCGAAGGCCAGAACTTGTTGACGATGACCCGTCGTGAGCGGCGCCAGCTGCAGGGCGATCGCATTGGCATGATCTTCCAGGAGCCCTTGACCAGTCTTAACCCTGTGCTACGAATTGGAGAGCAAATCATCGAAGTGTTGCGTCAACACCGCAGCATCAGCGCCCGTGAAGCGCGCCAGCGTGCCGGTGAACTGCTGGAACGGGTCCACATGCCACGCCCCTGGCAGGTACTCGACGAATACCCTCACCTGCTCTCTGGGGGACAGCGACAGCGGGTGATGATTGCCATCGCCATTGCCTGCAATCCGCGGCTGTTGATTGCCGATGAGCCCACCACCGCACTGGATGTGACGACCCAGGCTCAGATTCTGGGCTTGCTTGACGAACTGTGCCGTGACCTGAACATGGGCCTGTTGCTGATCACACACGACCTGGGCGTTGTGGCCGAGCAGGCCGACAGGGTGCTGGTGATGCATGACGGACGGATTCTGGAGTCGGCCTCGACAGACGCTTTGTTTGCTGCACCGACCCACCCCTACAGCCGGGGGTTGCTCGGCGCTTCGCTGCGCAAGGACACGCCACGTCACTACAGCCGCGAGCGCCTGGCGGAAATCCGCGTCACCCCTGCTGCGCAGGGAGGCTACGACTTTGCACTCAGCGATACGGCGCTGGCCGCCGATGTCGCACCCACCAACGAGCCGGTTCGGGCGGATACGCCGTTGCTGCAAGTGCACCATCTGAGCAAAACCTTCCACCGCGCTGGTGAGCCATTGGCAGCAGTACGCAGTGTTGATTTCGATCTTTGGCCGGGAGAGACGCTGGGTTTGGTCGGCCAGTCGGGCTGCGGAAAGTCAACGTTGGGCAAGATACTGCTGCGCCTGGTGCGTGAAGATGCTGGCACGCTGCGTTTTCGCGGTCAGGACATCGGTGCGCTGACTGAGCGCCAGCTCAAGCCATTTCGGCGCCAGGTGCAGATGGTGTTCCAAGACCCTTATGGTTCGCTCAACCCGCGTCATACGGTCGGGGAGATATTGGATTCCGTGCAGCATCTGCACCTTGACTTGGACCGGCCCGCCCGCCTGAAAGCGGCACGGGAGATGCTCGACTCAGTGGGGCTACCTGCCGACAGCCTGCAGCGTTACCCGCACGAATTCTCGGGTGGCCAGCGCCAGCGCATCAGTATTGCGCGTGCATTGGTGCTGCGGCCAGCGTTGATCATCTGCGACGAGCCGGTTTCGGCGCTGGACGTTTCGGTTCAGGCGCAGGTCCTCAACCTGTTGGTTGACTTGCGCCAGGCCTACGGCCTGTCTTACTTGTTCATTTCGCATGACCTGTCGGTTGTGCGCTATATCTCGGACCGGGTGCTGGTGATGAACGAGGGGCAGATCGTTGAAAGCGGTCGCCCTGACGACATCTGGCAGGCGCCTCAACACCCATACACCCGCAGCTTGATCGATGCCGTGCCAGGGCGTGCGCCATTGACATCACCCACACCCAGCAAGTTCACGCGACCAGAGCCCCCGACCTTTCCCAAACTGGATCTTTTGACCACCACTTGATTGCATCAAAAATCACCATGAGCACACACACACTGGAACGCCCGAACGAACAAGCCCGCACGGGCGCTGTCACACCGCCACGGTCTGTTGACATTGGGCTGGCTGCTTTAGAACGACGGTTGCGCCAGGACCTGGAGTTTCTGGGTCTACCGGCCGAAGACTGGTTGCAACGGCGCTCTGATGATCCCGTGCTGGATGTCGCCATTGTGGGTGCGGGTATGTCTGGCCTGGCCGCTGCGGCGGCCTTGCGCCTGGCTGGTGTGCAGCGTGTGCGCGTCTTTGACCGCAACCCGCCGGGCCAGGAAGGCCCCTGGGTCACCCACGCACGCATGCAAACGCTGCGCTCGCCCAAACACTTACCCGGTCCGGCGCTGGGCCTGTCTTCTTTGACTTTTCGCGCATGGTACGAGGCGCAGTTCGGAGCGGACGGCTGGCAGGCCCTTGGCCGCATACCGCGCGAGCAGTGGCAAGACTATCTGAACTGGTATCGCACCGCGTTGGACCTGCCGGTGACCCACCAGACCCGGGTTGAAGGCATTGAGGCGGTGACGCTGCCGGACGGTAGCCCAGGCATTGCCTTCAAGGCCTGGCCCGAGGCGCAGTCCGGTGCGCCTGCCCAAACACTGCTGGCGCGCCACTTGGTACTGGCCACTGGCATGGACGGTCTGGGTGGACCAGCAATCCCGGCGCTGGCGCACGCGCTGCCACGCGAACGCTGGCAACATACCAGCGAGCGCATTGACTTCAGCCCGTGGCGTGGGCGACGCCTGGGCATCATCGGTGGCGGGGATTCCGCACTGGATGCTGCAGCCACGGCGGCAGAAGCCGGTGTGGCCAGCGTGGATGTCTTTGTGCGCAGCGCTGATTTCTCGCGTATCAACTACTGGAAAGCCGTCACCCACCCCGGCCATTACCACGGCTTCAGCGGCCTGTCGCCGCAGGAACGCCAGCCGTTGCTGGACTTTTTGAAGGCCCAGAAAGTGCCTCCCGCGCAGGCGACTGTTCGCCGCGTCGCACAGTGGCGCAACATCCGCCTGCATTTCAACAGCCCGGTTGCCAGCCTGTCGGTTGTCGCTGACCATGCTGTGGCGGTGCGTACCCCGCATGACGACTACCCGGTGGACCACCTGGTGTTCGCCACCGGCTACGCGACCGACTTGGCGTGGCGACCAGAACTGACTGGCTTGGCTCCGCATATCCGTTTCTGGAGTGACCGTCAGCCCGCACATCCATCCGGCTTCGCCCTGGACAGTTTTCCTGACCTGGCTCCTGACTTTTCATTGCGCGAGAAATCGCCCGGTGCCTGCCCGGTGCTTGAGCGCGTCCACCTGTTCACTGGCGCCGCGTTGCTGAGCCACGGCAAACCCAGTGGTGACATCCCTGGTATCAGCCTGGGTGCCCAGCGGCTGGCCGATGGCATCGTGGCGCGTTTGTATACCGCTGACCGCGACCATCAGTTCCAGGCGGTTCATGACTACGCCGAACTGGAGGTAGAGGGCCACGAGTGGGACATCAACCGTGTGGACCATCCCTGACACCTACTCATCACATTGCCAAAGTCCTTTTTTATGAATACCTCTGTTTTGAAACCTGACGAAACCTTATTGACCCAATTGGCCGGTGTGCAGGCTGGCACACCCTTGGCAGCCGCACTGGCTGTGCGCGAGGACGCTGTGCACAACGCCGAAGCCAGCGGGCGCGTGCTGTTTGAATCCGCAGACCTGCAGCGTTTGAGCCTGAACGAACGACTGGCGTTTGCCTTTGCCACGAGTGAGGCCCATGATGATGAACTGCTGGTGTCCCACTACCGAGCGCGTCTGGCAGCGGCTGGTGGTGCACCGGTGGACAACGCACGTACCCAGGCTGCGCTGCGGCATGTGCGCCTGCTGGCAACTGAGCCTGTACGGGCGTCGCCCAATGACCTGCGCTTGCTGGAGGCTGCAGGCTGGTCGGCCGACGCGATCCTGACCATCGCACAGATTGTGGCCTTCACCAGCTTCCAGAGTCGTTATCTGGCTGGCTTGCGTCTGATTGCCGACAGCGCCAACGCAGCCAATGTGCCGATAGCCGAGGTGCGTGCCGGCACATGGCATACGCAGCCGTTGACCGTATCGGGCCAGCCTGCACCCACGGCTTTCACCCGTGTTGAACTCGGTTGGGAGCCGTGGCTGGCGCCGCGTGATCGCGCCACGCTGAGCGAGGACGAGAGTACCCAGCTTGAGAAAGCCGGACATCTGAATTCAGACTATTTCATGCTGCTGGCGCGCGACCTGCCGGTTCTGACGCACCGCACCCGCACCGACAAGGGCATCTTCTACACCCATGGCGGCCTGTCACGCGCCGAGCGGGAGCTGGCCGCGACGGTGACCAGCAAAGTCAACGGCTGCATCTACTGTGCCTCGGTCCATGCCCGCAAGTCAGCCCAGTTGTCAGGGGAAGTTGCCGCCATCGACACCTTACTGGCCGTGGCACCAGGTGGCGACTTGGCCGCTGGGCAATCCGTACGTTGGCAGGCGCTGATCCGCTTTGCGGCGCAGTTCGCGGCAACGCCAGATGCCGCCACATCAGCGCATCTGGCACCGTTGCGCGCTTTGGGTCTGGGTGAACTCGAACTGCTGGACCTGATGGGTGCGGTCGCCTTCTTCTCGTGGGCGAACCGCCTGATGTTGACACTGGGAGAGCCTTATATACCTGCAAATTGAACACAGACCCCTTTTGACAACAAAAGCCATCGGATGTTTTTGGCATATATAAGCAAGCAATCCGTATTTTGAGTTTGCAAGTGGCCGCATTACAGTCACCGGCTCGGTCGGGCATAAAAACTTGGCATTGGGTTAGCCGTCTGATCAACTTTGAAACACTGCGCTTCAGCTGGGCAAACAAGCTTTTATCAAACGCGCTGGCTCCAGCTGGAACCGCACGCAAGACGGCTGATACGCGACAACACCACATCCTTTCATCAACACTGTTTAACCACCTGGACTCACCTATGAAGAAAAAACACGTCACGCCCCATCTCAAAAAACTGGCGGTCGTTGGCCTGTTGGGCGCGGTCATGGCAGCACCCGCTTATGCCGGCAAAACCTTGGACACGATCAAATCGCGCGGCCAGGTTGCCTGTGGTGTGGCCGGCGGAGTCAACGGTTTCTCGGCGATCGACTCCACCGGCAAATGGAGCGGCCTGGACGTGGATGTGTGCCGTGGCCTGGCGGCTGCCGTCCTGGGTGATGCGGAGAAGGTTCGGTTTGTGCCGTTGAACTCGCAACAGCGCTTTACCGCCCTGCAGTCGGGCGAGGTGGATGTGCTGGCGCGCAACACTACGCTGACCGAGACGCGTGACGCGTCTCTCGGCTTTTTTGGTACGGTGACCAATTACTTTGATGGTCAGGCCTTCATGGTGCCGACCAAGAGCAAAATCAAAAGCCCAAAACAGCTTAAGGGGCAAACGGTGTGTGTCCAGTCCGGCACCACCACCGAAAAGAACCTGGCCAGTTATTCCAAGGCCAACGGCCTGAACCTCAAACCCGTCGTGTTTGAGCAATTTGACGCCGCCAACGCCGCCTATTTCTCTGGCCGTTGCCTGGCCTACACCACCGACGCCTCTGGCCTGGCGTCGATCCGCAGCAAGGAAGCCAAGGACCCCAAAGACCATGTGATTCTGCCGGAGCTGATCTCCAAGGAACCCTTGGGTCCGCTGGTGCGTCGGGACGATGCCGAGTGGTTCACCATTGTCAAATGGGTGATCTATGGCACCTTTGAGGCCGAAGAATTTGGCGTGACCCAGGCCAATGTGGACGAGCTCAAAGCCAGCAGCACCGACCCGCAGGTGCAACGCCTGCTGGGCGGAGGCAAGGAAGATTCGGGCAAGGTGCTGGGTCTGGACAAGGACTGGCTGGCGCGCGTGATCAAAGCCACCGGCAACTATGGCGAGAGTTTTGAACGCAACTTGGGCAACAAATCGCCGGTAAACCTGCCGCGCGGGCTGAACAAACAGTGGTACCAAGGTGGGTTGATTTACGGCAATCCGGTGCGCTAAGACCAAAGACGCGTAAACATCTGGCGTCTGAAAGTGGACACCCGACCTGAAGCTATCGGGTGTTGAGACCTGGGGCGGGATGCCACTTAATAAGATAGCACCTAGCCCTCTCCATTTAAGGGCTAGCATCCAAAAACACTTGAAAATCTGCGGCCATCGACTGGCACATCCCACGCACTACGTCGGCCCGGAAAACCCGGCTTCAAACCATTTGAGGGTGCTGCCGCCCAGCGGCTTGGAACTCTTTTGTCGCACCCCATGTTCCAGGGGCCTACCAACTCGGGTTCAAATTTGCCGTCTTGCATCATGTCCACGGACCAGCCGTCGTCGTCTTCGTTTTTTGATGACCTGGGTGCTCCAGACATTGCTGTGCCACAGGCGAGGTTCATGAGCATTGAGGGGTAAACCAGTCACTTGTGGGTGTCGACGCCGATTTGAGCCACACAACGATCGGCGACTGAGCCATCGCAACTGAGCCGCGTGTGGAGCCATTGCTGGTCCTAGCATGTGGCCCACAATAAGCGTCGACTACAACGCTTTGTCGTAGACCGTGCGCCTCTTTATCTGATATGTTGATATTCAGATAAGCAAATAGAAATTCAGTTGTTTATGTCTGAACCGAGTCCTCTCACAATGCGGCCTAGTTCCGTTTTATCTTTCACTCTACGCCCGCATCATGATCCCAATCGTCATCGTTCCTGGCTGGCAAGACTCGCCACCCGGCCACTGGCAAAGCCTCTGGGCAGCGGAGTTGCCGGGTGCGGTGCGGGTGCAGCAGGACGACTGGATCGCCCCCTCGCGCAGTGCCTGGGTGGAGTCCATCGCTGACACCATCCTGGCGCAAAACGAGCCGGTGGTGATTGCGGCGCACAGCTTGGGCTGTGTTGCCATCGCCCATTTGTCGCCAAATGTGGCAGCACACATTCAAGGTGCGCTTCTGGTGGCGCCAGCCGACCCGGAGCGCCGCGGTGTGCTGGCCGACTTTGCCCCAGTGCCTTACCAGCGCTTGCCCTACAACAGCATCGTTGTGGCCAGCAACACCGACCCGTTTTGCCCGGTGCGCACCTCCGGGGCTTATGCCCGTGCCTGGGGCAGTGAATTTGTTCGGCTGCAAAATGCCGGTCACATCAACCTGGACGCGGGTTTTGGCCCGTGGCCGCTGGGTCTGGCGCTGCTGCAGTCACTCATCATCGAAGCCGAAAGCCATGCACCGCCGGTGGCTTCCACAGTCTGATACCCGCCACAACTCCTCTCTAATCACCACTTTTGACGACAGTACTAGATCGATCAGTCAAGGTGTTTGTGTCATTGATAGACCACCACGGAACCCTCGTAGCCTGTGTCGGGCATTAGTTCTTCAGGCAATTTCAATGCGCCGTGCGGAATCAGTCAATCCGAATCCAAATTCACAAACACTTCAAGGTGAAAATCAAAATGGCAGGCTACACCGACACCGGATTCGATACCCTATCTCTGCACGCAGGTGCCACACCAGACGCCACTGGTGCACGTGCCGTGCCGATTCATCTCACCACTTCCTTTGTGTTTGAGTCCAGTGACCATGCCGCGTCCCTCTTCAATATGGAGCGAGCGGGCCATGTGTATTCACGCATCAGTAACCCGACAAATGCGGTTTTAGAGCAGCGCATTTCCGCGCTTGAAGGTGGGGTCGGCGCTATCAGCGTTGCCAGCGGCCAGGCCGCGCTACACCTCTGCATAACCACGCTGATGGGCGCAGGAGGCCACATCGTGGCATCCACTGCACTATACGGTGGCTCACAAAATCTGCTGCATTACACGTTGCGTCGCTTTGGCATCGAAACCACGTTTGTAAAGCCAGGTGATATCGACGGCTGGCGCGCAGCGATACAGCCCAACACCAAGTTGTTATTCGGCGAGACGGTTGGCAACCCTGGACTGGACGTTCTGAACACACCCGAGGTGTCGGCCATTGCACACGTACACGGCGTTCCGCTGTTGGTAGACTCAACTCTGACTTCACCTTGGCTGGTCAAACCCTTGACGCAGGGGGCTGATCTTGTATACCACTCTGCCACCAAGTTCCTCAGCGGCCACGGTACGGTGGTTGGTGGCCTCGTGGTAGACGGTGGCAGCTTTGACTGGGATGCCTCGGGTAAATTCCCTGAACTCTCGGAACCCTATGAAGGCTTTCACAACATAGTCTTCACCGAAGAAGCTACTGTTGGTGCCTTTTTGCTGCGAGCAAGGCGTGAGGGCTTACGTGACTTCGGTGCCTGTTTGAGCCCGCATTCCGCCTGGTTGATCCTTCAGGGCATGGAGACACTGTCACTGCGCATGGAGCGCCATATGCACAATACCACTCGGGTGGTTGACTTTCTTATCGCCCACCCGCTAGTCGCACGCGTCGGTCACCCCATGCTGGAGAGCCACCCTGACCACGTACTGGCGCAGCGCCTGTTGCCGCGAGGTGCTGGTTCGGTGTTCAGTTTTGACATCAAAGGCTCGCGCAATCAGGGCAAGGCATTTGTAGAAGCGCTCAAGGTGTTCAGCCACTTGGCCAACGTCGGTGACTGCCGCAGCCTGGTGATCCACCCTGCCAGCACCACCCATTTCCGCATGGACGACGAAGCCCTGGCCAGGGCAGGCATCAGCCAGGGAACTATCCGGTTATCGATCGGGCTGGAGGATGTTGATGATCTGCTAGATGACTTGAAACGTGCGCTCCGTGTCGCCGAGAAGGCAGGCACTTGATATGAAGCTTCTGGTCAACAACGCTTCGCTGTACTGCTACACCGGTGGCAAGACCTTTGAAGCGACCAAACCCACAGTCGTGATGATTCACGGCGTGCTCAATGACCACAGTGTCTGGATTCTGCAAAGCCGCTACTTGGCCAACCACGGATGGAACGTGTTGGCACTGGATCTTCCAGGCCACTGCCGCAGTGGCGGGGTGCCAGCGACAACGGTGCAAGAGGCGGCAGATTGGGTGCTCGCATTGCTGGATGCGGTCGGTGTGGCCCAATGTGCGTTGGTTGGGCACAGCTTTGGATCACTGGTGGCTTTGGAAGCAGCGGCTCGCGCGCCGGATCGCATCAGCCAACTGGTATTAGTTGGTTGTGCCTACCCTATGCAGGTATCGCCCGCGCTTTTGGAGGCATCCCTGCACGACCCGATGAAGGCGCTGGAGACGGTGAATGTTTTTTCACGCTCCACACTGGCGCCACCACCTTCGGCACTCGGCCCGGGCACTTGGATTTATGGTGCCTCCATAGCGCTAGGCAAACATGTGTTGGCCAGCAATAAAGACATCAACCTCTTTCATACTGGCTTTGTGGCCTGCGATAGCTACCGCAACGGTGAGGCCGCGATGAAAAAGGTGACCTGCCCGACGCTGTTTATTCTGGGTGAAATGGACCAGATGACACCACCCAAAGCTGCGAAAAGACTGATAGCCGAGGCCAAACACGGCAAAGTAGTGATGTTACTGGGAGGCCACCATCAGATGACCGAAACACCAGAGCCCATGCTCAAAGCACTGGTGGACTTCCTGAACACAAAGCAATAGCTGGCGCACCCGTTTTACCACCATGCAACCAAGCGTCAAATGTCTTTCTTGTCTGCCCGACGAGCGAGCCAGTCGCCCAACATCTGTACGAGTTGCACCAATACAACCAGCGCCACCACTGTGGCCACCATCACATCGGTTTGGTAGCGGTAGTAACCAAAGCGGATGGCCAGATCACCCACACCGCCGCCGCCCACGATGCCAGCCATGGCCGAAAAACCAATCAAGCTGATCAGTGTCACCGTGAAGCCCCGCAGGAATCCAGGCAGGGCTTCAGGAAACAGCACGGTGCAGATGATGCGCATAGGGCTGGCCCCAAATGCCTGCGATGCTTCAATGATACCGGGGTCTACCTCGCACAAAGACGCCTCCACTAGGCGCGCATAAAACACAATCGCAGCAACCGACAGGGGCACCGAGGCGGCTGTGGGTCCAATAGTGGTACCGAGCACCCACTGCGTAAAAGGCAGCAGTAGTACGAGCAAAATAACAAAAGGCACGGATCGCACCACATTAACGAGAAAGTTGCCGCAGACATGGGCAAAGCGGTTGGCCCAGAATAATTTGCGGCTGGTGACATGTAAAGTGAAGCCCAGTGGTAGCCCAACGAGCATGGCCAGCGTGGCAGAGATACCCACCATCAGAAAGGTTTCACCAAAGGCTGCAACCAGATCGGTACCGAGCGAAGACCATTCAATGGGCATGAATCACCTCAACTTGATTTGCGTTGTCTCGAATGAATTGCGCTGCGTCGTTCAGACGTTTGGTCGTATCTCTCGCATAGTTGGTTGCCATCGCTTGCGGCACGGTATCGGGCGGCAAGTCGGCCAGACGCACCACCAGCAGTCCAATAGCATGGCTGCCGATGTACTCGATCTTGCCGTGCAGAATATCGATGGTGATGCCAAACCGGACTGCAGCAACTGACAGCACAGAATCTTCTGCCTTCTCGCCTAAAAAGAGTACCTTCAGAACGGTGCCGGGAATGTTCTCTATCAAGTGTTTGGGGATATCAAGGTTGAGGGTGTGTGCCACCAGTTGGCGGGTAAAGTCGGCTTGAGGGGTGGCAAAAATGTCAAAAGCAGAGCCCTCCTCCACCACCTTGCCTGCGTCCATAACAGCGACACGATCGCATATTTTCTTGATGACGTTCATCTCATGCGAAATCAGCACGATGGTGATAGCCAATCGTTTGTTGATTTCCTTGAGAAGTTCAAGGATGGCCGCCGAGGTCTCCAGATCCAGCGCTGATGTAGGCTCATCGCACAGCAATACTGCCGGGCGATTGGCGACCGCACGCGCTATGCCCACGCGCTGTTTCTGCCCACCGGAAAGCTGAGATGGATAGGCCTGCGCTTTGTCTTCCAAGCCAACAAGCTTCAGTATCTCTGGCACCTGTTGCCTGATGTCCTTATCGCTCTTGCCAGCAACCCGCAGTGCAAAGGCCGCATTGTCAAAAACGGTGCGGTTGTACATCAGGTTAAAGTGTTGAAAGATCATGCCAATCTTGTGGCGTTTGAGCCGCAAGCTGTTGCCGCTCAGCCCTGTGATGTCCTCACCGTCCAGCCAGACCCGGCCCGCGCTGGGCCGTTCCAATAAATTGATGGTGCGCAACAAAGTGCTTTTACCCGCGCCACTGGTACCCACAATGCCATACACCTCGCCACGGCGGATATGCAAGGACACCTGATTAACCGCTCGGATTGCATGCGCCTGCGGGCCACGCAACGCAAACTCCACCGATATGTTTTCTAGTTTGATCATCTTCTGGAGAAGTGGCGACAAAGAAACACGGACCAAGCCTCCGACCCGGTACGTCTATAAAACAGCCTGACTGGCTTATTTCTTGGCAGTCTTAGCCACTTTGGCTGCCAGCCAATCAGGTTTCTGGAATTCCTTGAAGGGATATTTGGGATCTTCCACCACGGCCAGAAACTCAGGTGACTCAATCACTTGCTTGATATCTTGGACAAAAGGTTTGCTCAGATCTGCAGTTTTGACCGCCACCAGATTCTTGATGCTTTCGTCCAGCGTTTCCAGTTTGAGTGCCTCTGACAATTTGAGGCCCGCCGCAATGGCAAAGTTGCCATTGACCACTGAGAGCGTGGCGCTGTCCAGCGTACGCGGCAACTGAGCGGCTTCCAATGGCTTGAATATCAGGCCTAGCGGATTGTTTTCGATATCTTTCTCAGAAGCCTGAATCGGATCAATGTCCTTCTTGAAGGTCAACAACCCCTCCTTGGACAGAAAACGCAAAGCACGTGCCAAGTTAGTTGGATCGTTGGCCAGAGTGACGATGTCGCCCTTTTTCAATTGATCAAGTGATTTGATTTTGTGTGAGTAAATGCCCAAACCGGCCGTAGGCACATTGATCACTGGCGACAGCTTGAGCCCTTTATCAGCTGAAAACTTCTCCAGATACAGGCGATGCTGAAACAGGTTGGCATCGATGCTGTTATTGGATAGTGCCAAGTTGGGTTGAACATAGTCGCTGAACTCTTTTATGACGATCTTGTAGCCCTTCTTTTCAAGGCTAGGTTGAATTGCGGTCTTGATCAAGTCACCATAAGGGCCGGGGGCAATACCAAACACAATGGTATTTGGTGTGATCTGTGCAGACACAGCACTGATACCTAAAACAAAAGCGGCCAGCACACGGCCAGCTGTAGTGAGAACATGATTGAAGCGCATAAGGGTTTTCTCCAGTAGACAAATTTGACTTACAAATAGTATTGGCCAATCTAAGAATGACCAAATGCTGAATCGCTATTAGCTTATGCGTCAGCTCCAAACACCATTGCGCCGGTCTTCGACGCGTTTGGCCTTGTGTGTTTCGCGGGGCAGAGTGTCAGGTGGCAGAATGCGCACGGTGGCTGCCACTCCTGTCACAGAGTACAGGTGCCCCTTGAAACGTGTGGCCAGCTCTTCATCGCTTCCAGTGAATGCAACAGAGCGCTCAACATCAATGGTGAGCACATCAAGGTGATTCACACGTTCCACGATCAGTTTGTACTCCCCTGAAAAATCATGGTCCTTGCGAGCAATGGCTTCCACGTCACTAGGAAAGACGTTAACTCCTTTGATGATCAACATGTCATCCAGCCGTCCGTGCACCCCTTTGAGACGGATCGATGTTCGTCCACAGCTACACGGTTCTGTGGTGAATGAAACGATGTCTCCCGTACGAAAGCGCACCATTGGTCGGGCCGATTTTTTCAAGGTAGTCAGCACCAGCTCACCACGTTCTCCCTCAGCGACTGGCTCGCTGGTCCTGGGGTCAAGCACCTCCACAAGAATGTGGTCTTCTGCCCAGTGCAGGCCATCCTGTGCCTCACACATGCCAGCGCAAGAGCCAAAGATGTCTGACAGACCGTAATAGTCATAGACCTTGGCGCCCCACAAGCTTTCAATACGCTGTCGGGTTTCGGGGATGGAGCCACCGGGCTCACCGGCGACAAAAATGCGCTGGATATTGAGGTCTTTTTTGGGATCGATGCCCTGTTTGAGGGCAGTCTCCCCCAAGTACCAGGCGTAGGATGGTGTGGTCCAAATGGCCGTCGCCTGGAACTGGCTGATGATGGTCAGCAGTCGCTCGGACGGTACGGTGCCAGCGTGTATCGATAGCGCTCCGAGTTTTTGAGCTCCCAACACACAGGGGCCCCCAACAAACAACGAAAAATTCAGCGAATGGCAATAACGATCTTCCGGGCGCAGACCGGACGACCAGAACTGGCGCGCCTCATAGTCCATCCAGTCCTCAAAGTCCTGTCCCGTGAATGGGGAAGCGGTAGGCACACCAGTGGAGCCGCTAGATGCTGAGATGTACACAATGTCTCGCTCAGGTACCGCAACAATATCTCCAAACGGTGGCCTGGCTAGTTGTCGTTCACGCAGAATGTGCTTGGTCAGAAACGGAAAGTACCGGATGTCGTCCAGGGTTTTAACCTGGCTAGGATGCACACCTGCCGCATCGAAACTGGCCCGGTAATACGGCGAGTTAAGGTAAGCGTGCGCCAGATGGTCCTGCAGCAGACGCAGTTTCAGGTCTTCCCAGCCAGCACGCGACTGGGTTTCAACTAATTGGTCCCAATAGACATGATCACTGGATCGGCTGTTTGGGGATACGCTAGACATGGAAATTTTTGTGGTTGAGTCGTGAAAGATCCGGCATAAATAGAGGGCCAGGCACCAACTTCATTTTCCGGTTCGATCGGTCTTTGAATGCGATTCTTTTCGCATGAACTTATTTGAAAAAGAAACTTGTGGGCGCTGGTCAACCAGTGAATTCCAAAATGCTCAGGCCAGCATTGGAGTCGGTGGCATACACCAGACCGCGCGCGTCTACAAACAGGTCTGCCGACTGGATGACCGCCGGGCGTCCCGGGCGTTTGTCCACCATATGCACCGGGTCGACGGGAACATAAGATGCGACCTCGCGGGGCTGGTAGGCGTCGCTGATGTCGAACACCCTGATGCCAGCATTCTGGTAGGTGGCAAATACCAGGGTGTCGCTCACAAAGCTGCCAGGACGGTTTTCGTGCAGGTTATGCGGGCCAAAGTGGCCGCCCTTGCGCACATAGTCCTGATCAGCCGGTGTGGGCAAGGTGGCAATGCTGATCGGATTGGCCGGGTCGCGGATATCAAACACCCAGGTCAGCTTGAGGCCATCCTGCTGCTCGTCCAGCACCGCCTCATCGGCCACCAGCAGCAGCTGGCGGCTGGGCAGCGGCAGGGCGCTGTGGGTGCCACCACCATATGGAGGCGACCAGTTACGGTGGCTGATGAGGCTGGGTGCTTGGCGGTTGGCCACGTTCAGGATGCTTAGCCCGCCGTCGCGCCAGCACGCGTAAGCGGTGTCGCCATCTACAACGGCATGGTGCAAGGCGTAGCGTTTGTCCTGGGGCCAGGTGGGCGTTTCACCAGCGGCGGCATGCATGCCGGGCAATGCGAAGCGGCCCGCTTCCACCGGACGAGTCGGGTCCTGCAGGTCCACAATCAGCAAGATGTAGTCGGTGTAGCCTTCCAGCAGTGCCGACAGATAGGCCCAGCGCCCGCCGGTGTACCAGATGCGGTGCACACCCACTCCGTCGACCGGAAAGAAGCCGATCTGACGCGGCTGCTCGGGCTGGCTCAGGTCGTAAATGGCCATGCCGGCTGACCAGTTGCGCACCCGGCTTCGGCCTACCGTCTCACCGACCGAGCGGGTGTAGTAGGTCCGTTCATCCACAAAGCTTGCATCCGAAAACAGGTCCAACGCATGCACCACCAACAGTAAGTTGTCGTGGGTCTGGAGGTGGATAGACCAGGTGTTGGCAGGTGCAGCTGCATAGTTCACCGTCCTGGGCCGGGTGGGTTCGCGCACGTCCACAATTGAAAAACCCTGTGACCATGGATGCGCCACATAGGCATAGCCCCGGTGTACCATCACCTGCAAGCCGTCGGGGCGGCCACCCTGATCACTGTGACCGAGGAACCGGAGGCCTCGGGTGGTGTGGGCGCTCATTTGGTTTTGGGAATCCAGGGCGCAGTAGCGGATTGGCTGGCGTTGAAGGCCGGAAATTTGGCGGTCAGCTCTTCAATGGTCTTGATGTCGTTCTTCAGCAGATCCTCGCGGGTAACTAGTGAGGGAGCGATTTCCACCGAATGGCCCGGGTCTTTGCCAGCAATCAGCAGCGACACCGCGCGCACCGCGACCTCCCCCACCACTGCTGGGTTGGTGGCTGCGGTGGCCACCCAGGGGCTGCCGGGTTCCCGGATAGCCTGGATGTCTGATGTGGAAATATCCACACCAAAAATCTTGATCTTGTCACCCAGCTTGAGCTCGTCCACCGCCATCTTCACGCCCCGGGCAAATTCATCCCAGGGCGTGAAGATGGTATTGATGTCAGGATTAGCACGCAGCACCGCCTTGGTCTGGTCAGCCACGGTGGCGGGCACGTTGTCGTTCACCACACCCCAGACCGCTTTCTCGGGGAAACCGTAGCGAGACTGAAACTCCTTCCACACCGCATAACGGCGGTCCAGCGGGGCAAAACCCGCCACATACACCACGCCACCCACGATTTTTTTGCCCTGGCGCTTCACCGCCTCATCCAGCACCAGTTTGGCCATCAGGCGATCACTCTGCTCGACCTGCGGAATCTTGGGGTTGTCCAGATTCACGTCATAGGCCACCACCTTGATGCCCGAGTCCAGCGCTTTCTGGGCTAGGTCTTTCAATGCCTCGGGTTTGCCGTTGTTGATGATTAGTCCGTCCACTTTGCGGGTGATGGCCTGCTCAATCAATTCACGCTGGGTGTTGGCATCGTTGCGGGCCTGCGCCAGGCGCAGATCCACCTTCAGCGCCTTGCCTTGTTTGGTTGCACCGGCCTCAAAAGACTGTAACCAATCACCTGAACCAAGAAAGCTGACGACCGCAATTTTGACGCCACCTTTGTCAAAAGGGGCCGGTGCGCCAGCTAGGCCCTGGGCATGAGTGGCCAGGCTGCCTGAGACGGCCAGTGCTAACAGGATCGGTTTGAAAAATCGGCTCAACATTATGGAGTTCCTTGGTGAGAAGAAAGTTGGGGTTAACGTGGAAATTGCGTAGCGGCTGTTCCCACCTTTCCTCGAACCGGGAGAGGATCGGGGTGAGGGAAAATGGCATCGGCGCTTGTCATGGCTTTGGGGTGGCATTCGCCATGCCAGTTAATGCGCAGCGTTTTTGATCCAGAGTGCGGTGGCTGCCTTACTTTGGCCAAAGGCGGGCAGCTTGGTGCTGAGTTCCTCTACCGTCTTCACACCCGCATCGCGCAATTGTTTCTGTGTCAGAACGGTGGGCTCAATCACCACCCGGCGGCCCACCTCCTGCCCAGCAATGGACAAGGCCAAAGCCCGCACCGACACGGCACCCACCACAGCGGGGTTGGTTGCGACGGTGGCAACCCACGGGCTGTTGGCTTCGATGATTTCCTGGATGTCGGCGGTGGAGACGTCCGCCGAGTAAATGCGCAGCTTCTTGGAGATACCCAGCTCTTGGGCTGCGAGCTTCACACCGCGGGCGAATTCATCGTACGGGGCAAACACTACGCTGATGTCGGGGTTGGCGCGCAAGGCCGCTTTCGCCTGGTCTGCCACCGAGGCTGCGGTGGTGGCATTCACCACACCGAAGCGGACCTTTTCAGTCACAGCAGGGTTTTTGGCTTTGAACTCGGTCCACACTTCGTTACGGCGATCCAGTGGGGCGAAACCCGCCACGTAGACGTAGCCTGCCTTGAAGGACCTTCCATTGTCCGCCACTGCCTGTTCCAAGGCTTGGCGCGCCAGTGCGTGGTCGCTCTGTTCGATTTGCGGTACCTTGGCATTGTCCAGGTTCACATCAAAGGCCACGACCTTGATGCCTGCGTCGACGGCTTTTTGCACCACATCTTTCAAGGCTTCGGGCAAACCGTGATCCACGATGATGCCTTGCACTTTTTGGTTGATGGCTTGTTCAATTTGGGTGCGTTGTTCCGCCGCGTCCTGGCGACCGGGGTAGACGCGCAGGTCAATGCCCAAGGCCTTGGCCTGTTGTTGGGCGCCGACCTGGTAGGCCTGGTAGAAGTCGCCAGCCGAGAGATAGGCCACCAAGGCGACCTTCACCCCGCCTTTATCGAAAGGGGCAGGTGCCCCGGGGATACCTTGGGCAGTTGCGGCGAGGGTGCTGGTCAGAGCCAGGACAGACAGGAGGGCTTTAAGACGAACTCGGCTCATGGGTTTCTCCAAAAAGGGGCGAAGAAGTGCGTAACAGCGGATAACAACGCAAAGGGCTCAATTGCGGCGGCTCAACCCATAGGTCATGGCCAAGGCACCCACCAGTACCGCTCCTTTGACAAAGTCTTGGGTGTAATAGGGTGCGTTGAGCATGGTCAGGCCATTGAGCAGCACCCCCACAAAAATGGCACCTACGACCGTTCCTGCCACATTGGGGCGGCGTGCGTCCAGCACCGCATAACCAATCAGCGAGGCTGCCACGGCATCCATCAGCAAAGAAGAGCCTGAGGAGACATCCCCCCGGCCGACACGGGCCGCAATCACCGCACCACCGATGGCGGCCAAGCTAGCGCTGATGACGTAGGCCAGTACCTTGAGCCTGGCCGTAGGCGCACCGGCCAGGCGGGCTGCGAGTTCATTGCCCCCGGTGGCGAACAGCAAGCGACCGGTGCGGGTGTGTTCAGTGAGCAGGTGGAACAACACGGCCAACACCGCCAAGATCACGACCGGAACGGGCACGACACCACCCAGTGATGCACGGCCCAAGGCCAGAAAATCGGGGCTGAAGACGCCGTTGGCAGCGCTGCCGTTGGGTAGGATCAATCCGCTGGAAATGGAGCGACCGGCGGTGGGGATGAGCTGCAGGCCACCCAGCAAAAACATGGTGGCCAGTGTGGCGAGCAGGTCGGGCACCTTGAGCTTGACGATGAGCAGCGCGTTGGCCAAGCCAACCACTACACCCAGCACCAGGACGGCAGCCATGCTGGCCAACGCCCCGTTGCCCCAGACCACCATACTGTAGCTGGCCACCATGACGCTGGACGCGGCGATAGCACCGATAGACAGGTCAAAACCCGCGACCGCCATGGTCACAGTCACGCCGATGCCCAAGATGGCCACAACCGACACCGCTTGCAGCACGCTCATGGCGTTGCCCAAGGTCCAGAAGGCTGGTTCGGCGAAACCAAACCCGACCAGCATGAGCAATAAAAGGCCGAAGATGGCGTATCGGCGTACCTGGGCACTGGCGGACAGGGCAAGGCGAAAAGACAAGGACCGGGACAGATCTGAGTTGGACAAAGTAGCAGCAGGCATAAGGGTAGACAGACAGGGCAGAGGGCGGGACTTCAGTGCACCACAGCGCTGGTGCGGAGGGCAGGCACGGCGTGCAGCGTGTGGCGCTCGATGTGGTAGATCCGATCGGCAACTTCCAGCGCCTCTTCGGGGTCGCTGGTAGCAATCAGAGTGGCGTTTTGGGTGTCCGCACGCAGAGCGGCAATGATGTCGGCGCGTGCACCAACGTCCACGCCCTGGAATGGCTCATCCAGTAACAACAAGTGTTGGGGCTCGGATTGCCAACGCGCGAGCACCACTTTTTGTTGGTTACCTCCTGACAGCGTTTCCATGGGTGCATGTGGTGCACGTGTCTTGATGCCCAGGCGGGTGATGGCGGCTTGGGCCACATTGCGCTCCACCGCAGGGCGCAACCAGCCCGTCGGAAACCAGCGGTGCAGATGCGGCAGCGCAATGGTGCCAGCCACGTCTGCTCCGGGCCAGCCCGCGGGCAGCAGCGAGCTGCGGTGCCGGTCTTCACCGGCGAAACCCACACCTGCGGCAATAGCGGCCAGGGGGCTGGCCGGGGCAAAGGAGGTGCCGTTGAGTTCTACATCCCCAGCAGCCAAGACCTCCAGACCGAACAGAGCACGCAGCAGACGGCTTTTGCCCGCACCCAGATGGCCGGTGATGGCAACCACTTCACCCCGGTGCACCTGCAGGTTGAAAGCCGGGCTGTGCGGCAGCAGACGAACGCCTCGCAAGTGCAGTACCACGCTTTTGGACACGGCACGTGGCGCGATGCGAGCACTGGACAGGGAGCGGCCGATCATGGCCTCTACCGCCGCCTCGAAAGGAATAGGACGCTGAAAATCGGCCGCAACCACCCCGCCGCGCAGTACCACCACGCGGTCGGCGATGGCCTGCAAATCGGCGGTGCGGTGCGAGATATACAGAATGGCTAGGCCACGTGCTTTGAGCTCGCGTAGCACGGTAAACAGACGCTGGGCTTCGGCTTGCGAGAGGCTGGCCGTAGGCTCATCAAGGATCAGCACCTTCGCCTGTGACGCAACCGCCCGTGCAATGGCGACCAGTTGGCGGTCGGCAGACCCAAGTGCGCCAAAGTCGGCATCCAGGTCGAGATTGAATCCTGCGTGGGCAGCCACCTGGGCGGCTTGTCGACGCACTGAGCGGCGCGAGAGAAAAAATGGCACCTTGCCTGAGGCGAAGCGGTCGAGCAAAAGCACATCGGCCACAGTCTGACCTGCCGCGCCCACACGTTCGGTGGATTGATGAACGGTGACCACACCATGGCGTGCCGCATCCGCTGGTGACTGGGGTGCGTAAGCGTGGCCCGCGAGTTCAATCATGCCTGCGTCCGCTTGAAAGGCCCCCGAGAGTATGTTGACCAAGGTGGACTTACCCGCTCCATTAGCGCCCATCAAGGCCAACACCTCACCCTGCGCAATGTCCAGGGCGACACCGTCCAGCGCACGCGTGGCGGCAAAGTGTTTTCGAAGATTCTGGATTCGGACCAGTGGTAAATCGGTGGAGGGCAAAGCAAGACCAAAGACTGTTATTTGGTTGGTATGGTATCGGTGGAGTCTGGACCTGCCAAAGAAGAAAAACCAGCTTAGATATGCGTTTTCCGAGCGATCAATGGGCTGATCTTGCCCCTGTTTTCCAGACTCCTTAAGCCACCAACTCTGCGGGCTGCCTGTCTTGCTGCCGGGCCGCTGTCCAGCGTTTCTCAAACGTCATTGGGCTGCCCGCGACTTTGAATATGGATATGCAAAAACCTTCATTGGACTATGCACAACTGCCCATTAGCATCAGCGGCTTCCAATGCAGCACAAAGCCAGCGCGAATGAATGAAACAGTACCGGACAGATCTCTCACGTGGGCGGATGCCGCTCAATCGGTCATCACAACCGGACGTCGCGCCTACCAGCGTGGCTGGTTGCCGGCCACGTCTGGCAACCTGTCTGTGCGCGCCGAAAACGGTGAGATCGCTATAACCCGCACGGGCGTGGACAAAGGGTCGCTTCTGTTGCTCGACATCCTGCGCCAGCCCTTGGACCAGGCCCTGTTACCGGGGTCTTCTGCCGAAGCCGCATTGCACCTGCGCCTGTATGCCGACCATGCCGATATCGGAGCTGTGTTCCATGTTCACAGCCTGCTGTCGTCTGTTCTGGGACGCCTAAACGTGACGCAAGGGCACATCCTGCTGCAAGGGTGGGAAATGCAAAAAGCCCTTGCGGGCGTGGTGACGCATGAGTCCCGCGTGTTGTTGCCCGTGTTTGCCAACTCTCAGGACATCCACACTCTGTCGAGCGTGATTGCCAAATCTAGAGTACAAGCCGTACCCGATGCCGTGCTGGCCCCCGGCTATGTGTTGGCCGGACATGGAATCTACGCATGGGGCAGCGATGCTGCGCAGGCCTGGCGCCACCTTGAAGCACTGGACTCTCTGCTCACACAAGTCAGTGCGCTAACTGCGCACAGCTATTAGCCCTCCACAACTTTTTCTTGAAAGCCCGCACCATGACGACAGTTACCACCTACCATGTCAAAGCGCCCGCCACCGTGCTGCAACACATCAGTGACGATACGGCGGTGCGCAACACCCTGATCCGATTCGGTGTGCGCTTTAGCCGCTGGCCGGTGCGCCCCTTGCCGACCGAATTTGATGCGGCCAAAGTGTTGCTGGCCTACCAGTCCGAAATTCAGAACCTCAAGGCCAGCAAGGGTTACACCACAGTGGACGTGATCCGGGTCACTCCAACGCATCCCGAGCGTGAGGCGCTGCGCAACAAATTCATCGAGGAGCACACCCATTCTGATGACGAAGTGCGCTTCTTCGCCGAAGGCTCGGGGGCTTTCTACCTGCACCTCGGCGATACCGTGGTACAAATACTGTGCTTTGCCGGTGATCTGATTGCAGTGCCTGCGGGCACCAAGCACTGGTTTGACATGGGACCTGAGCCCCTGTTCACCGCGATCCGCCTGTTTGTATCGCCTGAGGGTTGGGTCGGCCAATTTACCGATGACCCTCTATCGGGGCAGGTCCCGCGCCTGGGTACCCCTGCAGTGGCGGCCTGATGGCAGGCATGGACGCTGCGCAGCAGACGCCGCTGCCAGTTGGCTACCGCGTGCTGGCCAATCACGATATATCACACCAGCTAGCGCAACGACCAGATATCGCAGCCGCACTGGGTGGCACACCCGCGCAGTGGCACGTGCGGGATGTGGCGGACGGCAACCTCAACTCGGTGTTTCTGGTCGAAGGCCCGAACGGTGGCGTCTGCGTCAAGCAGTCCCTGCCCTGGGTGCGCGTGGCCAAGGATGATTGGCCGCTATCGGTGGAGCGCGCTTTTTTTGAGAGCGCCTACATGCAGCGCACCGAGCCCTTTGCGCTGGGGCTTGCGCCACGCTTGCTGCATTTTGATGCCAGCCTGCGCATGATCGTGATGGAGCGTCTGCGGCCACACACCATACTGCGCCAGGCATTGATTGCCGGCGTGCAGCACCCCCTTGCCGCAAGGGCCGTGGCGGAGTTTGCGGCCTCCACGTTGTTCCATACGTCAGACATTGCCAATCCCTTTGAGCGCAAGGCCGATGACGTTGCACTGTTCTGCAAAAACCATGCGCTGCAACGCATCACAGTGGACCTGGTGTTCATAGACCCTTACACCCACAACACACGCAATCGCTACGTGTCGCCGCATCTCAATGCCTGGGCCCGCGCGCTACGCGAAGACGGCGCGCTCAAGTCTGCAGTGGCCCGGCATCGCAACAACTACCTGAGCAAACCGCAGGCGCTGTTGCACGGCGACCTGCATTCTGGCTCGGTGATGGTGACGCAGGACGACACCCGGGTCATCGATGGCGAGTTCGCCTGGGTTGGCCCGATCGGTTTTGATACCGGCAACTTTATTGGCAATTTGCTGCTGTCGTGGTTTGCCAAAGCCAGTCACAGAACGGACGCACAGAAGCGAGACGCCTACCGCGACTGGATCGCGCAGCAGGTGCAGGATTTCTGGCAGCATTTTCACGACCGCTTTCTGGCGCACTGGCAAGGCTGGCGCGGACCCAGCGACGGCTATCCGGCCAGCCATTTCGACCCCGATGCGGACACCACGGAACTGCGCGCACTCAAGGCCGAATACCTTGAGGACGTCTGGGCTGACACGCTTGCCTTTGCCGCCATTGAGATGGTCCGCCGATGCATCGGCTTTGCGCAGGTGGCCGACTTCTCCAGCATTCAGGACCCAGCCCTGCGTGCCCGGGTCCAGGCCCCGGCGCTGGCACTGGCCCGCGACATGCTGGTCAACCCGCACCACTACCGCACGGTGCAAACCCTGTTGCGTTCACTGACCCGCCACGATTTGTTGCGACCCGATTCCACCCTGCCTCACCAGGATGAACTCTCACATGCCTGAAACAGTTGTATCTGAAACTTTCTCCCTGCGCTTGCTCACGCGTAGCGCCGCCGCCGTACTACTGGATATCGAAGGCACCATTGGATCCAAGAGCTTTGTGACGCAGGTGATGTTCCCCTATGCTAGCCAGCATCTGCGCGCCTATGTGGCGCAGCACCGCGAAGACCCGGTAGTGCGTCAGGCCCTGGCCGACACCCGCGAACTGTCGGGCACGCCCAACGCTGACCCGGTGAACACCCTGCTGGACTGGATTGCGCAGGACCGCAAGGCGCCGCCACTCAAAAAGCTGCAGGGGTTGGTCTGGCGTGGCGGCTTTGAGAGTGGCGCTTTCCGGGGTCATCTGTATGCCGATGCACTAAAGGCCCTGCACGCCTGGCACAGCGCAGGCCTGCCGCTGGCGGTGTTCTCCTCGGGCTCGGTGCAATCGCAGCGGCTGTACTTTTCGCACAGCATGGATGGCAATCTGCTGCCCCTGTTTGAGGCGCACTTCGACACCGACGTGGGAGCCAAGACCGAAGCGCATTCCTACACCCGCATTGCCGACGCATTGAAACAGGAGCCCCAGCAAATCGTGTTCCTTTCGGACAGTGCAGCCGAACTCGAGGCAGCACGCGACGCCGGCCTGCAGGTGTTGCACGTGGTGCGCGAAGACACCGTACCTGACCCCCGCTTTGCCACCGTGACCGATTTTGGCGCACTACACATTCAGGCCCTTGCATGAAGATTCAGGGCAGGCATTACCGTTCCATCTGGTGGGACAGTGAAGGCGTTGGCGTGCGGGTGATCAATCAACGCCTGCTGCCGTTTTCCTTTGAAACGCCGCTGTTGCAAACCGTTGCGCAAGTGGAAACCGCCATCCGCGACATGACCGTGCGCGGCGCGCCGCTAATTGGCGTGGCTGCCGCATTCGGCTTGGCCCTGGCGCTGCGCGCAGACGTGGCCGACGCGGCACTGGAGGCAGCGGCACTGCGCCTGCTGGCCACCCGCCCCACTGCAGTCAACCTGCGCCACGCCATCGAGCGGGCGCTGCAGTTGCTGCGCCCCACGCCAGCCGCGTTGCGGCCCGTTACGGCACTGGACTTTGCAGTGCAATTGGCCGATGAGGATGTGGCCCTGTGCCAGGCCATAGGGCAGCAAGGCTTGACGTTGATCGAAGCCGCATGGGCCGCACGGCGACACCCCGAGGTCGTCAACATCCTCACCCATTGCAATGCCGGTTGGCTGGCCACGGTGGACTGGGGCACGGCACTGGCACCGATTTACCGGGCGCACGACCAGGGCATCCCTGTGCATGTGTGGGTGGATGAAACCCGTCCGCGTAACCAGGGTGCGTTGCTGACCGCACTGGAGCTGGGCTGGCATGGCGTGCCGTACACGGTGGTGAGCGACAACGCGGGCGGCCACCTGATGCAACGCGGCGCGGTGGATCTGTGCCTGGTGGGTGCCGACCGCGTCAGTGCACGCGGCGACACCGCCAACAAGATTGGCACCTACCTCAAGGCCCTGGCCGCACACGACAACGGTGTGGGCTTCCATGCGGCCTTGCCCACACCGACGCTGGACTGGCGCATTGCCGATGGTCTGGCCGACATCCCGATCGAGGAGCGCGCCGCAGACGAGGTGCTTCAGGTGCAGGGACCGAATGGCGCAGGTGTGCTGCATTCGGTGCGCGTCGCAGCACCCGGCAGTGCAGCTGCCAACCCGGCCTTTGACGTGACACCAGCACGGCTGGTGACCTCGTTCATCACCGAGCGCGGCATCTTTGGGCCGCAGGATTTGCCGCGTCTACAAGGCCTGCTTGAGCAAGCACGCGCTTAAAACCCGAAACCAAATAGATGCTCATGAACCAGCCCTCAACAAACCCGGCAGCAGCAGTCACCGCGCCACTGTTGCACCTGCGCAGGTTGAAAAACACTTCGGCGCGACGCTGGCCCTGGTTGGCGTTTCATTGGAGGTGGCAGCAGGTGAAGTCGTCGCGTTGATGGGTGCCAACGGCGCGGGTAAATCGACGCTGGTTAATCTGGTCTCGGGTTCCATGCAGGCGGATACCGGGCAGATGGAAGTGACCGGTGTGCGCCATGCGCCAACCTCACCCGCGCAAGACGCGGCCGACAGCGCGCGCATTCACGCCAGAAGGCCGTCGGGCGCGGTGCTGCTGGAACTGCGCGGGGTGCGCCTGCTACCGCACAGCCCGGCCTTTGATCTGGAAATGCGGCACGGCGAAGTAGTGGCCACTACCGGGAATTTGGGCGCTGGCAAAAGCCGCCTTTTGCGCGCCCTCTTCGGCCTAGAGACTTTGGCCGCAGGCAGCGTGCAATTGAATGGCAAGCCTTACCCCGCGGAGTCGCCACGGCAGGCCATTGAAGCCGGTGTCGGCATGGCCGGCATCGCAGCTCGCTCATGCCCGCAGGCTGGCGTGATTCCAGCCTGTCCTGCCCCATTTGGGCGCTGGTTTCCCTGTGACAGGTTGCGCCCTTCAGTGGAACGAAGGGTAGCCCAGGCCACCATCAAGCGGTTGGGCATACGCGCAGTGCCGATGGGCCGATGGGCCGATGGAAACCTTGTCGGGTGGTAACCAACAAAAAGTGGTGCTGGCACGCTGGCAGTCGGAGCCGCAGTTGCTGCTCTTGCCGGACGAACCGCTTCAGGGTGTGGACGTGGGTGCCCGCGCCGACATCATCGCCGCCATTCGCAGCAACCCGCATTCGCCGGAATCTTCAATTGCCGCACTCGGTGAACTCCCTGTCCGAGCGCGCCATGATGGGCAGTCGCACTTTCACCCGTCAGTTCAAGCAGCTAACGGGAACGAGCTTTCTGCCTTGGCTCCTCGCACAGCGCTTGGCTTATGCCCAGCGTCTGCTGGAATCAGCCTGCACATCAATAGATGTTGTTGCCGAACGGGCCAGCTTCGGATTGCCGGAGTCACTCCGATTGCACTTCCGGCGCCAATTTGGCATTGCCCCATCTGAATGGAGAAAGCAGTTCCGTTGCTTGTGAGCTATTGGGCGCGAATGGACCGCCCAATCCCATCGGTCATGCGTCGATTCACGCCGGCTTTCGAACAGCTATTCATAAATGCTTCCTCTGCTGCCAAGCTGAAAGGGCCAATGCCAGCAACAGGACCAGACCAGCCGCCGCCGCTTTTTCGTTGGGCTCAAGGCCCATCAGGTTGAAGCCGTTAGCCACCATGCCGAGGAACAGCGTGCCTACCAGCGTACCTATAACGTGGGGTCTGCCATTGGCGCGTAGCGACGCGCCTATAAAAACTGCCGCAATGGCATTGAGCAAGTAGGCGTAACCGGCCATAGGTGTGAACATCTGCATATTTGCCGAGGCGATGGTGCCGCCCAAAGCGCTGGTGGCAGCGGTCAATACAAGGGCACCGACAAGCGTGGCACCGACACGCACGCCGGCATGGTGTGCCGCACTTCTTTGCATGCCGATGGCATGAATGCGCTTGCCGAGGATGCTGCGCTCCAGCAGCACAAAATATACCAGCAGCACGGCTGCAGCAATCCACACCTTCACTGGAATACCCCAGAAGACGCCGACCGCCAGATTTTGGAATTCCAGCGGCGCCTCGCGAAAAGTGATCGGTCCGCCTCCATGCGTGAAGATGCGCTGAACGCTACTACCAATAAAGAATGTGCCCAGTGTCGCCAGGAACGGGCTAATGGATAACTGCACCACCAGCACCGCATTGAGCAGGCCCACCAGTACCCCGCCAGCAATGCCGATCAACACGGCGAGGTACCAGGCCACCTGGTAGTCCTTCAGCGCCACAATGGCAAAAGCCGCACCAAAGTCAAAGGCAATGCAGACCGACAGGTCGATGCCTCCAATGGCCACAATCAGGGTCATGCCCAGTGCCAGTATCAGCAGCACGGCGGAACCATCCACAATGTTGCGCAGGTTCTCCACCTGCAGAAAGGGCGGCACCGACCAGGCAAACAGTGCAAACACTGCTCCCAGAATCAGGCAGGACCAAAAGCCCTGCGGTGGTCGGGCCAGCGCGCCACGCTGCGCCAGAATGGATCTAAGGTTCACAACAATCTTTCTCAATGTGGCTCAGTTCCCAGACTTGCGTACTAACGCCGAAGATGCAACCACCAGCAGAATCAGCGCACCCTTGATGCAGCCGGTCCAGAAGATATCTACCCCGATGGACTTAAAGCCAACCGACAGAGCCGACACCAGCACGGCTCCCAGCACCGCACCCCACAGCGTGACCACCCTGCGCGGTGAAAAGGCTGCGCCCAAGTAGGTCGCCAGCACCATTTCGAGCAACAAGTTTTCCTCGCTGCCCGGCGTAAAGCCCGATCCTCTGGCTAGGAGTAGCAAGGCTGCGGCGGCACCAGTGGCAGATGCCAGCACAAAGGCCTGGGCGATGAGGCTGCTCGATGCAATGCCGGACAACTCTGCTGCATCGCGGTTGCCACCCACGGCCTGCAGGTTCATGCCCCATCGCGTGCGGTGTAGCAGAGAATAGAACATCAGCACGCCCAGCAAGACCCAGAGCACGGACGCCGAGATGCCTGCAACCTCTGCGTCGCGCAGGTACACGATCAACGGGTCCGACAGATTGATACGCCGGTTGTCCACCACCCATTTGGTGATGCCCAGCACCGCCACCGAGCTGGCCAGACTAGCCAGCAGCGGCGTCATACCGACCGTGACTACCAGTGTGGCGACTACACCGCCCACCAGCAGCGCCGCAGCGAAAGCCAAGGCAATGGCCCAGACCACCGGGGTACCGTGGTTGGCCACCTGGCTGGCCACAATGCCTGCGGCTAGTACCGCAGAGGCAGGAATCGACAGGTCAATGCCGCCGGCCACCGCATCGTCGCCGCAAACCATCACCACCACGGACAGGCCCAGGCATACCACCACCGTGGGCAAGCTTTGCCGCAGGATCAGGTTGAGGGTGTAGAGCTCCATAAGCACCGGCGCCTGCAATGCCAGATACATCAATAGGGCGCCAAATATCACCAGTGGCAGGGAAGGCAGAGCGTGGCGATGCAGGGCGGTCAAGGTGGTCATGGAAAGATAAAAATGTGTAGCGCGGTTAAGCTGTTGCGACCTGAGCACTGCCAGTGGTAAGTGCCATCAGGCTGGCGATATCCAGTTCGGCTGCGGCATATTCACCCACCACGCTGCCGCGGAACAGAACGACGATACGGCTGCATATACCTAGAAGCTCGCTCAGGTCCGAGGACGAGACGATGACGCCCACGCCGCTCCCTGCCAGACCAGCCACCAGAGCGTAAATTTCCTCACGGGCCCCCACGTCCACCCCCAGCGTGGGTTCGTCCAGCAGGAATAAGCGCGGTCCGGATGCCAGCCAGCGGGCAAGCACCACTTTCTGCTGATTGCCGCCACTAAGCAAACGCGCAGGGGTTTGCAATGAACGAGGCCGTATGTCCAGCGCCTCGGTCTGCTGCGCGGCGCGGGCGTTTGCCGCGCGCCGGTTCTCCAGACCCAGCGTAGTACAGGCTTGCAGCGAGGCCAAGTTGATGTTGTCCACCAACGGCATGTCCAGCACCACACCGTCGTGCCGCCGGTCCCGCGGAACCAGCGCAATGCCATGTCCCACTGCATCCGCCGGGGAGTGAAGGCGCATCAACTTGCCATCGAGCCGGACCGTGCCCTGCGTAGGGCGACGCAGGCCAAACAGAGTGTCAGTAAACTCCTCGCGCCCTGAGCCCAGCAGGCCGGCAATTCCGACAATTTCACCGCGTGCCACATGCAAGTCGATTTCGCTGAAGTGGGCACCATCCGCCAAGCCATTCACCTCCAGCAGGGTCGCGCCCGCCACCGCTCGGTGCGGCGGGAACAGGTTGCCGATCTCGCGGCCAATCATCTGATGAACAATGGCATCGGCACTGGCTGCGTTCACCGAATCGAAGCGGGCCACGTCACGGCCGTTGCGAAACACCGTAACGCGGTCGCACAGTCTGGTGATTTCTTCGATGTAGTGCGACACATAAAGAATCGCCACACCCTTGTCACGCAGACTGCGGATGGCGGCAAACACATGCTCGGATTCGCCACCGGGCAAGGGGGCTGTTGGCTCGTCAAATACAACCACACGCGCAGCGCCGTCGATCAGCGCACGGGCAATCTGAACCAGCTTGCGCTCGGCGATGCCCAGGTCGCGCACCAGCGCATCCGGATTGATCCGCGCGTCCAACACCTCATGGAAAAACTTCTGAGCGCGCGCACGCATGCTTTTGCGATCCAACCCCCAGCGGCGCTGCACCTCCTGCCCCATGTACACCGACTCAGCTACGGTGAAATGCGGCACCAGATGCAGTTCCTGGTGAATGAAGCGAACGCCCAACGCGTGCACCAGGGCGGGCGTTAGCACGGGCAAGTCCTTCCCATCCAATCGCACCGCTCCGCTGTCCAGCGCATAGACGCCAGCCAGCACTTTGATCAGTGTCGATTTGCCGGCTCCGTTCTCTCCGACCAGGCCGTGAATCTCTCCGCATGCGAGCTCCAGGCTGACCCCGTCAAGGGCCTGCACACCGGGGAAAGCCTTGGATATCTGCCGAAGCTGGAGCAACACCGGCCCAGGTTGGATCCCCGCTTGCATGCCTACTTCAAGATACCGTATCCGAGCTGTTTGTAAACCGCCTTGGCCTGCTCCGCGCCATTGACAGGGATGACATCAACAAAAGTCTGCGGCAGCAGCGTTTCACCTGCAAAGTAGCGCGCCACATTGTTAGCAGCTGTTGAGCCGATCTTGCGCGGTTGCTGCGCCACATTGCCGACAAACGGACTACCCGGTTCGGCCATGATTTTCAAAGTGTCAGGGCCTGCGTCCAACGCGGTAACCTTGATTTCGGTGCGATGGGCTTCTTTAAGTGCTTGCACCACGCCAATGGCGGGCTGGTCCCAGCAGCCGACGTGGATCGCGTCAATGCTGCCCTTGGGGTGTTTGCTCAACAGGTCAAGTGTCTTCTTGCGTGCGTCCTCGGGCGAGTTTGCAAATTCCTCAGCCAGCTCCGGCTTGAGGACGGTGATGTTGGGATAGTCCTGCAACACATACTTCCACAGACCGACACGAATACCGCATATGCGCAATGCGCCTTCAAACGCGTTGAACACCGCGACCTTGCCCTTGCCACCAATCGAGTCCGCCTGGAAGCGGGCAATGGTGGTGCCCATGTAGTAGTTGTCCGAGGTAGTGTTGTTGATAGCCAGGGGCGAAAGATGGTCTACGGTGAAGATCGGAATGTTGGCTTTCTTGAGCGCCTGGAACTTGGACTCCACGGCGCCGTCACCCAAAATTGAAATCACGGCATCGACCTTGTTGGCCAGCAAGACGTCGTGGTTGTCGGCATGCACTTGGTTGTCACGTCCGCCGTCCACCGGCACCACAGTTCCGCCTAACTGCTTGACCTTGTCCACCGCACCGTTGAAGGCCTCGCGATCCCAGAAGTGTTGGGTGCCCACCACGGCCACGCCAATGCGCTTGCCCTTGAGCGAGAGTTCGGCTGCGTTGGCGCTTGCGGACAAGAGTGCTGTAGCCGCACCAAGCACTACAAGTGCCAGTGGCATCTGAGTGCGTGATGATCGAATTTTTTGGAGTTTCATAGTTCCATCGCCGTTAGTTAAAAAGCTTTTGCAGTTTGCAAGGCACGCACCGCTTTCCGGCTCCGAATGTAAATCTGTAGCGCGCATTCCATAAACATTGATTTCGCATATGAATATTCGAAATCAGGATATGGCCGGGTAAGCATTTCAGCCTTAGCGCCTCTAGACTTCCCTGAGTGCTGCTGCATGCCAATGCGCTGCGCATATATGTATTTCTTGCCCATAGAGTGGAAACCAACTTGTCCAAGTTCGATGCCGTATTCGTGGGCCTGACCACGCTGGATATTTCTGGCAGGCCTGTATCAGCGATTCCTGAAGGGGGCGGTGTAGCCTTTATTGAAGAGATTCGTCTCAACCCGGCCGGCACGGCTGCGGGAGCAGTCATGAATGCGGCCAAGCTGGGCATTCGTTGCGCCACCGTGGCATGCGTGGGGCAGGACGAGAAAGGCGATTTCATCGCTGATGTATACCGGCGCAAGGGCATTGATTGCTCCATGCTGCAGCGAAGCCAGCGCAGTGCCACCTCCGCCACCATTCTTCCCATCCGCCCTGACGGAAGCCGCCCAGCCCTGCATGCGCGCGGCGCATCCGATGATTTGTTTATTGCAGACGACCAATTTGATGCCGTATGTGACGCCCGCTTTCTGCACCACGGTGGCACGGGACTACTCAAGGCCATGGACCAGGGTCAGAGCGCGCGGCTGTTGCAGCATGCCAAGCAGAGCGGCCTGGTCACTAGTTTTGACCTGATCGCGCCCAACGCGCATACGCGGGGCATGCTGGACACTCTGCTGCCCCACGTGGACTACTTCATGCCCTCCATGGAGGAGGCTTTTTTTCTCTCCGGCACATCGTCGCCAGCGGATGCTGCACGCTATTTTCTGGATCGGGGTGCCGGTACCTGCATTTTCAAATGGGGTGCAAAGGGTTCTTACATCCAGGCGAAAAGCGAGACGTTTCACGTGCCTGCTTTTCGTGTCCAGGTCTCTGACACCTGTGGTTGCGGCGACAGCTACTGTGGCGGCTTCATCGCAGCGCTGGTAAAGGGCTGGGGCCTGCGCCAAGCCTGCACACTGGCATCTGCTGTGTCAGCCCTCGTTGCCAGTGGTCTGGGCTCGGATGCGGGAGTGGTGGATTTTGCTGAGACGCTGGCCTTTATGCACAGCGCTAGCATTCTAGAGGCCTGAGCCGCATGCCAAGCGCACGATACGCCGTGCCGCTGCTGCTGGCGATAGATGCCGGCACCACGGTCATCAAAGCTGTGGCCTTTGAAATCGACGGACGAGAAGTGGCCGCAGTGGCACTACCCAACAACGTGCAATACAGTGCCGGTGCTCGCGCCGAACAGGACATGTCCCACACCTGGCAACTGGCTGCACAGGCACTGCAAAAACTGCAGGAAGAACTTCCACGAATCGGACGCGATGCGGTGGCCCTGTCCATTACCGGTCAAGCCGATGGCACCTGGCTGGTCGACGATACGCATGCACCGGTAGGCCCCGCAATCCTGTGGCTGGATGGACGCAGCGCTGAGGTCCTTTCCACATTGCAACAGCAAGGCCGGGCACAGTATGCGGCGCGCAGGACACGCACTCAGCTCAATACTTCGCAGCAGGGTGTGCAGTTGCGCTGGCTGCAGGATCACGCACCCGAGCGACTGATCCGGTCAGCCTGGGCTCTGCATTGCAAGGACTGGCTTTTTTTGTGTTGCACTGGTCTGGCACGAACCGACCTGTCCGAAGGCCTGTTCACCTTTGGCAATGCACGAACGCGGGCCTATGACCCCGAGGTGCTGCGCGCACTCGGCTTGGACAAGCATGCACACTTGCTGCCCGAGATGGTGGATAGCTTGCACTTCTATGCGCCCTTGAGCCAACAGGCCGCGCTATCCACGGGACTACCAGCGGGCCTGCCGGTGGTACTGGCACCGTTGGATGTAGCTTGCGCCACCCTGGGCTCCGGCCAACTCGCCAATGGCTTGTCGCATGGTGTTTCGGTGCTGGGCAGCGCGGGTGTTCACACTCGACTCTATGGCACATTGCAGGACGCGCCCAGGAAACTGCCTAAGGGTTATCTCTGGCCGATTGCCAGCACTGGCATCTACCAGGCAGCCATGCCGCAAATGGCTGCCGCCTTGAATATCGATTGGTTTGCCGGACTGCTGGCAGACGCTGGAGCACTGCTGGGAGCGCCGCAACTGCCTAGCGCGCAACTGCTGGAGCGCATGGAGACTGCGGCCAGCAGCGCACCGCTGGGCGCAGCCCTGTTCCATCCGTTCATTGCCGAGGCTGGTGAACGTAGTCCGCTGCTGGCACCGCTTGCGCGCGCGCAATTCACCGGTTTGACGCAGTCCACCAGCCTTGCATCCCTGTGCCGGGCGGTGTACGAAGGTCTGGCATTTTCTGCACGTGACGCCTATGAAGCCATGGGCCGTATTCCTGAAGAAGTGTGCCTGATTGGCGGTGCCGCGCGCAGTTCACTATTACGACAGGTGTTTGCCAATGTGCTGCAACGCCCGATACGACTGGTGCAGCGTGAAGAGGTCGGAGCGGCGGGTGCAGCCATGGTGGCTTCAGTGACGTTGGGGCTGTATCCCGATCTGCATAGCGTGTCAGCCAAATGGATGGAAAACAGCGCGGCCGATGTCCGCGTACTTCCTGACGCAGATGCCGCGGCTTACGACGCACTATTTCACGCCTACCGACGCGGCTACTTGCACTCGGATTCCTACTGGAAAGCGTTGCATCAGGCACGCACTCTCACTACATGACCCAAGCCCACACTATCGCCATCATTGGCGACCGCTTTATGCGGCCCTCGTTCTTTCAGGACGCACTGGAAGCGCTGCCCAGCGTGCAGCAGCGCCAGACCCGCTTTCGACAACTGGAGTTTCCCTGGCCGGATGAACCTTTGCTACATGGACAAAAAGACACCGACATTGAGGGCCTAAAAGAGTTGATGGGAACTCCGCAGCAGGTGGCGGACTTTGTGGCGGATGCCGATATTCTGGTCAACCACTTGGGGCCCATCACAGAGCGGGTGCTGGCACAGTGTTCAAACTTGAAGCTGGTTGCAGTATCGCGCGGAGGGCCGGTGAACATAGACCTAGCTGCTGTGCGCGCCCGAGGCCTGCCACTGGTGAACACACCGGGACGCAATGCCACTGCGGTGGCCGAGTTCACCATCGGCATGATCCTGGCAGAGACACGGCTGATCACCATTGGCCACAGATCCCTCTCGCAGGGCGAATGGCGTGGCGATATTTACCGCTCGGACCTGACCGGCGAGGAGCTCAATTCGTTGACCGTGGGGCTCATCGGTTACGGGCAAGTGGGTAGCCGGGTGGTGAAACTGCTTAAAGCATTTGGTTGCCGCATTCTGGTACACGACCCCTATGTTGCGTTGACGCAGGAAGACCTGCAGGACGGCGTACAGGCCGTGGGGTTTGAAGCGCTGCTCCAGGCCAGCGATGTCGTGAGCCTGCATGCGCGTGTCACACCGGAGACGATGCAGTTCATCAACACGCGCGCCTTTGCCTTGATGAAGCGGGGTGCGTATTTCATCAACACCGCGCGCGGCCCGATGGTGGACTATGCGGCCCTCTACCAGGCCCTCAGCAGCGGCCATCTGCGTGGCGCCGGTCTGGAGACTTTTACCCAGGAGCCCCCGCAGGCTGACCTGCCACTGCTGCGCCTGCCAAATGTCACATTGACCCCGCACATCGCGGGCTCGTCCCTCAAGACGGTTCGTTATACCGCACAGATGGTGGCCACCGAGGTGGACCGCCATTTGCGCGGCCAGTCGCCACTAAATCCCTGCTAGTGCGACCGGGCAAGGCACTAGCCAGTGAAGATAAGTTTTGAAAACGCACTGAGGTTATATGGCTATTGACACACTTTGGTACACGCGCTGCCCGGCACCAACCGCAGCTTCAATTGCCATATGGCAAGGCTGGCTGGAACAAGAGTTTGCAGGCGATGGAATCGCCGTGCGTTCCTTGGCATCTTCACCGGATAAGCAAATTCAACTATCCCATTTTCGGCATAGTCAACCAAATTCTTTGCGTTTTGGGGGCTATGTACCACCACTGATTTCGCGTGCGCGTGGCGCTGACCTAAAGGTAATTGGACTTAGCTGGCACGATCGGGTGCATGGCTTCTTCGCGCTACCCGATTCTGGTATCTGCAGTGCAATTGATTTGCGGGAAAAACGCCTGGCAGTTCCCCGCCGGGCCAACGACGATGTGGATTGGTGGCGTGCATCCGTTCTAGGTGGTATCAAATCCCTTTACGGAACGGGTATTTTGTCCGAAGGCGATGTCGAATTGGTGGATGTTGTTATTGACCGCGAATACATAGCCGACGCGCGCACTGGCCCAGCGGAAGGGTTGTCACTCTGGGGTGCTGCCAGTCAGCTCGCAGTGCAGCGTGAAGAGGTTGCCGCCTTGTACCGTGGAGAGGTGGATGCGGTGTATTCGGACGGAGCCCTTACCGCCATACTGCGTGCAACAACGGGTGCGCAACTGGTCGCACCCCTCGCGGGAAACGAAGACGACGCATCTGGTTTTGGCACGCCGTGCGTGCTAACTGTTTCCGGTGGCTTACTCGCTGAACGCCCCGACTTGGTCAAGCGATGGCTACAGCGCCTGTTGCAGGCTCGCGCCTGGGCTACAGCACATGAAGACGCTACACATCGCCTGTTCGCCAGAGAGACCGGCTTGCCGGAAGAGCTTCTGCACTCTGCCTATTCGCCACGCCTGGCGAACCAGGCCGACGTGTCACTGTCACCCAACCGAATCGCGTTGCTGCGGAACAAGTACCAGGTTCTGCTGGACCTCGGACTCTTGGGCGATGGGTTTGATTTCGATTCCATCATCGACGCCGCGCCACTGAACGCCGCAATCGATGCGCTGAAATAGTCAGCGCGATTCGCCTGGCCACATAGCCGTTCCCACGCACCCAAGAGTGAGATAGGAAGCCAGGCCCCCGGTGGCTCTATTGGCGAATTCTCCCTGCTGGAGCTATGTGAACGGGGACTTCTTTCATAGACGGAAATCCGGTCACGGGGTCGTTGCAATCATCGGGGGTGAGCAGATTGACGTTGGCCTGGGCCCAACCAAATGGAATTTGTACGATGCCTGGGGCAGCGTCGTCTGCAACCCGTGATGTCAGAGTCAACGAACCGGTCCGCGATGTCACTGTGACGAGATCTCCACTGGCGATGCCGAGGTCTCGGGCATCGGCCGCGCTGATGGTTGCGAACGGACTTTTGGCTGCGTTGCCCGGCGAAGAGCGGTTCTGGTACCGGCTGCCGACATAGTTCTTTTGCCGGTTCCCACTGATCAAGAGGAAAGGAAAAAGGGGGTCAACCTTCAAGGCACCATCACCTAGTGGATATTCCGGGAGTCGGGGGAAACCGCGGTCGGCAAGGGATGGCGAAGCGAATTCAATCCGACCCGACTGTGTGGGGAACGGACGATCACGCCATTTCTCGTAGCTCAGCGGGGCGAATGAATACCCTGTCGGTCCGTCAATGATGTGTTCAGGTTTCACTCCGGTGTCTTGCAGAAGCCAGTGGTTCAATGCAGTTTCGTTCTCCCAGGGAAACTGGTCTCCCACTCCCAACCTTTGCGCCAGACTTCTCCAGAACGCAAGTTCGTCCTGGGTTTCAGGACGTGAGATTGCAGCCTTGGTGAGATGTACCCGGTTGTGGGTGGAGTCAACGTGCAACTCAGTTCGCTCGAGGAATGACGCAGCGGGAAGAACGTAGTGCGCCAGTCGGGCAGTTTCGGTCAGGAAGAGATCCCGGACGACCAGCAGATCAAGCCCCGCGAAGGCCTGCTGGACCTTGTCCGAGCGCGGGTTTGAAAGCAAGGGGTTGGCTGCGGTAAGCAAGAGCCCACGCACCGGGTACGGTTGCCCCGTCAGCATGGCGTCAATGCCGGTCAACGTATGGCATTCCTGATTGAACTCATAGAGCAGCGGGTACTCACGGGCGCCTATGGGATTGAGGTCGTCGAGGGGGTTCTCTTGATAGAGCGTCAGGCGAGCCAAGGGGAAAGAATCGGGCCAGCGGCTACCGCCCACCCGGTCAATGCTCCCCAGCAAGGCACCGATGCAGGCGATTGACCGGAGATTCTCGGTGCCCCGGACATGGTGTTCCAAACCGTTTCCGGCGTAGATAAGCGAGCTGGGAGCGGCCTCTGCCATGAGCCTCGCCGCTTCGATTAATTGCGTGGCTGGTACGCCGGTCTCACGCTCCACGACTTCGGGGGTAAAAGTTTGTGCGTAGGCGGCCAGTTCGTCGAAACCCAGGGTGTAGCCCTTGACAAATTCGTGGTCATACAAGCCCTCGTGGATCAGGACCCGCATTAAGCCCCAGGCCAACGCACCGTCAGTCCCCAGTCTCGGTCTGAGATGTAGATCGGCCGACCGGACGACCTCACTATTTCTGGGGTCGATGACAATGAGACGGGCGCCCGCCTTGCGGGCGCTTTTGATCCTGGCGAAGTGAAAGGGGTGGGAGTTGGCTGGGTTCGAACCCCAGAGCGTGATGCAGCGTGCGTGTTCGTAGTCAGGAACCAGTCCTGTGCCGTAGACCAGTGACGATGCGATCCAGCGACTACAGAAACAGGTTGAGTCGTTCGAGAAATAGTTCGGTGTTCCCCACGCATGGCAAAACCGGCGGGCCAACATCTCTTGCTGAGCAAAGCCAACGCCTTCCCCCTTCCAGACTGCCACGGACCGGGCGCCGTAAGTCCGCTTCAGGACTTCGAGTTTTTCTGCGATCTCGTCGAGGGCCGTGCCGAGATCGATTTCGACCCATTGGCTTCCGACTCGCTTCATCGGGCGAGTTAAGCGGTCCGGTGCATTCACGATCTCGATCACATCCTGTCCTTTGCCGCAAAGCTTGCCGTCGTTCCATGGATGCCCCGGAGTTCCATTGACTGCAACGACCCGACCGCCGGCGACTGTGGCAGTCAGTCCGCATTGGTCGTTGCACATCCGGCAGATGGTTGATACGGTGTCGGGCATCAATTACTTCCACGCCACGATCTTTCGAAGCGACGAGCCACAAGGGACAAAGACAAGGTCAGGATCAGGTAAAGGAGCGCAACGGTTATCCAAACTTCAAAGAGCTGCCGGCTCGCGGCAACCGCTTGGCGGCCCATGAATGTCAATTCCTGGATGGAGACCACCGAAGCAATGGACGAGTACTTGACCGTGTTGATGTACTCGTTGGTCAATGCCGGGAGTTGGCGGCGGAACGCTTGGGGCAGGATGATGAATCGCAACTCGTCAATCCAGGAGAGGCCCAGTGAATAGCTGGCCTCCTTCTGGCTGCGTTCTATCGATTCCATGCCACCCCGCAGGATTTCGGCGATGTAGGCTGCTTCGAAGAATGCCAGCGTTACCACTCCCGAGACAAACTGGACTAAGCGGCTCTGTTCGGCAAACAACACCTCGGTGACGGCCAGAACCTCCCTGGGCAGTTGGCGAACCAGCGTCTCGAACCCGATGAGAGGGAGGACCAGACCGAGGAAGAAGAAATAGAACAGAAAGATCAGGACCAGCGGAGGAACATTTCGCACGAGCTCAACAAAGGTTCGCCCAACCAACCGTAGAAAGAGCGACCGGCTGGTCCGGAACAGGGCGATGACTACTCCAAGGGCTGTTGCAGGAATTAAGGCCCAAAACGAAAGCTTAAGCGTGGTCAGGAGCCCCTGAACCAGATAGTTCGGAACCCACCAGCCGGTTTCCGGGTCATGCCGGAACATGAACTGTGGGATGGCAGACCAGTTACTCTTGTATTCAAAGCCATCGCGCACGTGCAGGATAACGAAGACCACCACTGCCACAAAACCCAGAAGCCAAAAGGCATCAAGTGGCCGCAGGCGCAAGGAACGTGGTGGCATTCGACTCACTTGGCCAAGAGTTTCTTCCAGTCGCGGGATCCGTACCAGTAATCGGCGCGTTCCTTCAACCAATCCTGGTTGATCAGAATCCAGCTGTTGAAGAAGGCAAGGGTATCGAAGTCACCCTTCTTGACGGCGAAGGCGCTGGGCTGGGTGTTAAGCAGCGTTCCAGCGAGTGGCCGATAGAGTGAATCAGGGTAATCGGTCACCCAGAAGGCCGGGGTCGGCGAAGACGAGAAGGCCGCCTGGGCGTTGCCGTTCAGAACTTCCTGTACGAGGGCTTCATCGGTATCGAATTGACGGATTTCGGCCAGGGGAGCAGCCTTCTTAGCAGCCTGCACCGTGGTTGATCCCAGGCGCACGGCGATCACGATACCCTTCTTGTTGAGGCCGCCTAGGGACTTCAGACCGGGCAGCTTTTTCTTGCTAGCGACCACGTCGATACCGCTCCATTCATAGGGATTCGAGAAGTTGACCTTGAGTGCCCTCTCTGGCGTGACACCAAGGCCACCGATGATGACGTCGAACTTGTCGGTAAGTAGGGCCGGAATAATTCCAGACCATTCGGTGGGAACAAATTCGGGTTTGACGCCGAGGTCTTTGGCCAGCTTGGTGGCTACATCAATTTCAAATCCGGCCAGCTTGCCGTCTTTATCTTTGAAGGCCCAGGGAACGAAGGTGTCGAATCCCACCTGGAGTGAGCCTCGCTTGAGGACCTGATCGAGTTTGGTTTCGGCAAAAGCCGATGCCCCCAGGAACGCCAAGCCAGCTGCCAGGACAAGAAAGTTGCGGATATGTTTTCGGATGTTCAAGCTGTTGCTCCAGTAAAAGAAAGTTGATGAAGAGAGTTGCAAGGGTTCATGGTCTTGCTCCTGAAAAAGTGCAGGTTGCTGATTGCAGTGGTTGATCTCTAAGTTTTCCTTACAGAATTTGGCTCAGGAACCTCTGGGTCCGCTGTTCGCGAGGACAATCGAAAACTTCACGGGGCGTACCTGTTTCGACGATCCTGCCTTCATCCATAAATACAACCCTGTCACTGACTTCGCGTGCGAATCCCATCTCGTGAGTAACAACGACCATGGTCATTCCCGATCGAGCCAGATCCTTCATGACATCGAGGACTTCATTGATCATTTCGGGGTCAAGGGCGCTGGTCGGTTCGTCGAAGAGTAAGACCTTGGGATCGATTGCCAGAGCTCGGGCGATAGCGACGCGCTGTTGCTGCCCCCCAGACAACTGGGCGGGAAAGTACGGTGCCTTGTCCTCAATACCCACCCGGCTCAGAAGCTCGAGGCTACGGGCTGTCGATTGAGCCGAGGTAACCTTGCGGACCCGGACTTGGGCCAGGTTCAGGTTATCGAGGACGGTCAAATGTGGAAAAAGATTGAACGACTGGAAGACCATTCCGACTTCGGTCCTTATCCAGAGTCGGTTCTTCTTTTGGCCGTCCAGCGGAACACCTGAAACCACGATGCTGCCACCGTCAGCAATTTCGAGTCCGTTAAGACATCTCAGGACAGTCGACTTTCCTGACCCGGATGGGCCCATGATGACGACGACCTGTCCCCTTTCAATTTGGGCCGAGAAGTCCTTCACGGCCTGAACCCCTCCGGGAAAAGATTTGGAGATCCGGTCGATCTGCAGAATAGGCACGTTCATGACACTACCTTGAACCTTCTTTCGAGGGCATAAACCGTCAACGAAAGCGGCACGGTGATGAGCAGGTACAAGGCTGCAGTGGTGAACCAGACTTCAAAAGTGAGAAAGGTATCTGAGGCCAGAATTCGGGCGTTCATGGAGAGATCAGCCAACGAGACGAGACTGACCAGCGACGAGTTCTTGATCAGGCTGATCGTCTCACCCGTAAGCGGCGGAAGGATGCGTCTCACCGCTTGGGGGATTAGCACGAACCGGTAGGTGTCCCCAAGGCTAAGCCCCAAGCCATATGCCGCCTCTCTCTGGCCACGTTGGATCGATACCAAGCCCGCCCGAAAGATTTCCGACAGGTAGGTTCCTTCGAACAGGGCCAACGCCAGTACGGCTGACTCAAACCGACCCAAACCGACAAAAGGGCCAACTACGAAGTA
>CAIVHU010000188.1 GCA_903905735.1 uncultured beta proteobacterium | reverse complement strand
TGCGCCGCAGAGTATTGCGAATCGGACGAGAACGCAAGCAAAAAAAACGGACTGGACCAAAAATCCAACGCCCTCAGCAAAAAAACTTCAGTTTGGCAGGCTTACCGGAAGGACACGATGCCCTGTTTGGTTTCGTGGAAGTCGTGATCGAGTTTGATGTCTTGCCATCCGTAAGCAGTAGCGGCAACGATATCCATTTCAACGTGTAAGCGACGAAGTTCGCTAATGTCAGTTTCACCTTCAGCTGGACTATGAAATCGGTTGTAAATCTTAGTAATGCCCTCTTTATTAGTTCGCGCTATTGATTGAAGGTGCAGGTAGTAGCTTTCTCCAATAGCTTCAAGTCCTTCAAGGCTTCCAGGAAAAGGGAAAGTTTCAAAGCAATCAGTAGGGGTGTATTGAGGACGCGTTTCCAACTTGTTCCCGTATTCCAAGGCCCACTTCCAATGAAGCTCGCTTTGAAGTATTGTGTATTCAGCCCACGAGTTGATGGCCAAAACCACGGTCATATGGCTTGTGACTTGTCCATGACTGTAAAACACGAGACTATGGTGTTTGCTGGTAAGCGGGTGAACTAGATATCGATCCAAACGGGCAATGGTGGCATATAAAGCTTTCTGCTTTTCTGCGTAAAGCCACCACATGTCGCGATAAACAGCGCGTTTAACCAACGCACGTTCAGGTTTGACCTTTTCTTCCACAATCGCCAGTAAGTCAGGGTAGTCCGATGCGACAGAGTCGGGGTAGTCTGCGGGAACAATACCTGTGCGAAGCCATTCTTTACGCAATTTGTCATTTGAATCAAACCATTGCCCCAATCCATTTCTATTCAATGGCCAATCGTGAAAATTAATTACCCACCTGCTAGGGGACTGGTCTGGACGAGAGTTCACGTCGTCACCACTTAGGTAGGGAAATAAGCAGTCAGAGTTCTTTAGATTTTTTTTGATCAAAAGTTCGGCGGTGTCAGAATCCATAACAAAGCCCATGCCGAGGACGATGGACCCTTGAAATGATCGCTTCTCATATACGTTTAGTGCGTATGGACTGCCGCCAATTCGACCTGGAACTGTAAGGAATGGAGTGATGCCGGAAACGGTCTCATTGTTGAGGATAAATCTTCCTTGCCACTGACCCTTATAAAGCCAAACATGGGATACCTCTAGTGCGGCCGCGCCCGGCCAGGGAACTGAGGACACAGCACGTGGGATGGTCAGGCCGCTAGTCGTCAATTGATCCAATCCCACCTCTCGCGTGTCACCTTGGGCAATAGTATTTGTGGCTAGCAATCCCGCAGAGCCATGTAGTCGAAGTAGCGTGCCAACCCGAAGAAAGAAATAGGCGCTAAGGTCAGCATTGCCTTTGATCTCGTTTCCAACATGCGTTACTAAAAACTCTCGGTAATTGGATCCCATGGCACCGGAGATTTTCTTACCGCCAATAAACGGCGGATTTCCCAGGAAAGCGTGAAAGCCGCCATTCGCCACGATTTCAGGAAAAGCTAGCGCCCAGTGAAAACACCGTCGCTCCCCAAGCCCTTGCCGCGCATAGTCTTGCAACTCGGGCAAGCCCTTGGCCCAATAAGCCATCATGTGATCGGCAGCAAGTTCCCGCTCTTCCTCATACCTGCGGCCCTTGGCTCCTTTTAGCTCCACAGCTACCAGCACATCGGCAGCTGCACTAAGCTTGGCTACCGCATCTTTAGCCTCAGCATACAAGGCTGACTTGGCAACAATCTGTTCTGGCGTGTCCGAGGGCATGGCTTCCAGTGCCTCGCGCTTGCTTTTAGCCTCTTCAATATGCCGCCACAGGTTCAGCGTGGCAAACGCCTGCTGCTTTCCACCGTCAGGGCGCAGGCTGAAGTTTTCCAACTGCTCCAGATTCGTTATTCCCAGCAACGAGTCACCGCATTTGAAGGCGTGATCCAGAAAAGTGAACGGTCGGTTCGAATCTACAGTGACTAGCCACAGAGACAGTTTGGCCATTTCAACCGCCATTGGGTTGATGTCGACACCGTAGAGGCAACGGTCTGCTACCACGCGCCGGGCAATGGCGATGCGTTCTGCCGCGTCAGTGGGCACCAGTCGTTCACTGGGGGATCCTTCAGAAAACTTGCCATCGGGCGTGATCAGCACCTGACCAGGATGCAATTTCTCTTCGTTTTCCCAGGCTTCAACCAGCCGTTCTGCCATATACCGGCACACCTGCACCAGGAAAGCGCCAGAACCCATCGCCATGTCACAGACCTTAAGGTCGAGAATGTCCTTGGGAGACTTGAGCGTCCATTGCTCACGCGGCCAGCCATCCGCTGGGCCTTGATAGACCAGTGGCTCCAGCGTGTGCTGGACGATGGGTTCGGTAAGTGTTGGGGGCGTGTAATGGGTGCCAGAACTGCGCCGGTCGGTGCCTGCGGTGACATAGGCGCTTCCAGTCAGCACTACCAACGGGCGCTCAAACGAATCTTCGCGGATCAGCCGGGCAAATGGCGACAGTCGGGTCAGCAAGACTTGGTCGTGATCGCAGGCGACCAGCAGCTTGTGCTCATCAAGCAGACTGCAATCGTCGAGTGATTTACGTATCGCGGATAGTGTGCGACCAGTAACGTCCTTGAGAAATTCGACGAGCTTGTCCTGACCTTGGGACAACAAGGACTCCAGTTTGGACAGTGGAATTTCAGCTTCTTTGTTGCGCGGGCCTTTGATGCCCAGTACCGGCTCTGCGGCGAGAGCACCCGTGTGATCGAGCAAGCCCTCATAGACGTGACCAATTTGTTCAACACCGAGGGCACGAAAGGAAATGCGCCGTGTCTCAGCCACCCCACCTGCGCTGGATTTGATACGCAGGCGTTGCAATGAGTTGAGCAAGTGCAGTACCACTCGGTTATTGACACCCAGCGGTTCGGCAGTAGTCTTGCGCCAAAGACTATTCGCGGGCCGACGTTCAAGGAAAGGATAACGGTCTGGATCAAACAACGACCCTCCATAGGCTTGCATCAACAGGTCTTGATGCTTGACGCCACCATGCACAGCCCGGAAACTGGACAACAGGCGTGCCCAAGCATCGGTCCGGCGCTCCAACACCTCTTCACCATAAAGATCGGCCACTTCTTGCAATTGCTCCTGCAAGGTAGAAACCGCGTAGTTGTTGTCATACAGTGGCTTCCCAAGGTGCAATAGTCCGCGTTCCTCCGCCGAGAACAAAAAAACCAGCCGCATCATAATTGTCAGCGCGGCTTCGTATTGAGTAGTGGGGCTAACGCCCTTCAAAAGGACTCGATTGCTGTCCCTGTCAATTGCATCAAAGGACTGGACCAGCACTTCAACAGCTTCACGCACTTGAAAACCGAGCTGATCGGTAACCTCTTGTTGGTCATTCGCACTTTCCTTGAGCAAAGCCAAGAGCGTGCTGTCATCGGCAACCCCAAAGAAGCGGCGCACACCCAGAAGGGAGTGAAAAGCCCGGAGAGTGATTGGTTCATCCAACCAAAGGGCACCAAACCATGATGCGTACCCAGTAATTTCCCCGCGCGGGGCATACACCAGCATCCACTGCTCGCCATTAGTGACCAGACCCAGAGGAACACCAGCGCCATGCAGTAATTCCATCATCCGCGTCGCGGGCGTAGCTTTCCAGTGCTTACCGATAACTGGCCGATCAAGTTTCTGATCAGCGGGGTAACTGGCGATGAGCAATTGAGCCTTGCCACTTGTATCTGTACCGGCTGGACCGGTCAAAGCAAAGTCAGGGCGCAAGGTTTCACCCATTTCTGGCATGTTGGCTTCCAACCCGGCGGGTAGGGCTTGCCCTTCAACAACTTGATTTGATGGGTAACCAAGCACCGTTGTCAGGACATGGAGCACCCACGCGCGCTGTTTTCCGGGTGCTGCAGGGTTGTCCTGCCACTCTTCATAGGCGGCGCGCAGAGCTTTTGCCTGTGTTGGATCCCGTGGTTCCAGACCTTGCGAAAAAACCCGCAGCAATACCGGCAGCGAAACAAACGGCCCTGATATCTCAACAAGGGACAACCAGTCGGCATGGTGGCGAGATGCGGTAGGGGCGCTCATGACCGGCTCCTTGTGATTTCAAGTACCGCCTTGCGCGGAATCAGCCAGGTGACGGCAACCGGAAAAAGCCGCGCGCTCGGATTGGAAAAGCGAGATTGGATGTGGTCGGACTCACGCTGAATTTCTTCAGGGATTTCCTTGATGCGGCGGCGCAGTGCAGCAAGATCATTTTCCCGTTGACGTTTGCCAGGCTCATCACCACCAAGGTCCAATACCATTTGCGGACCATCTTTGCGATCCAATTCGGCATGAATGGCACTTTGAAGCTCTGTCATCACGGTCTTGATCTTGTTCACTTCCTTCTCGGCCAACTCTTCAAGGTTCTTTTCCAGATTCTTGGTGCGCTCGACACGACGGGTATCTAGCGATGCCAGCAGGGCATCCCGATTTTTTGCCCACAGCGCCTGAAAACGTTCTTCAATGGCTTCCGGAACAGGGGTGTCAGTCGCGGCTTCCAATGCAGCTTTCGTTTCACCAACGTTCAGGCGACTGAAGCGGCCCTCAATCAACGCACCGCCCGCGGTGATGACCTCCTCGTGAAGGCGATGGTTATCACCGCCCAGCACAACAATGCGGCCATGTGCGATGACGACCGGGTGGCTCAGGGCAGAGTCATCCACAATGCAGGCTGAAACCCTTGATAGATGCTTGGCTTGTGTACCTAATGACCAGATCTCGGCGCGCAACAAACGTAAACACATCTGGACCAAACGATGGTTCAGGTGGGCAAGCACAACATCATCGCGGCCCGTGGCAAGGGCAGCATCGAAAATGATAGGGCGTACCCGCTTGTTATGTGGATGGGCAAGCCCATCGGCACATTGGGCCCAACTGTTTGAAAGGGCGGGTAAGCGGAAGACCGGGCAGTTTTTCCGCACACCGGTGGGATCAGGCCAGATGCCTTCAACGTTGACCGGAATTAGCGCCGGTTGCTCGGCCAATTCAAGACCAACACGGACCACGTTTTCGATGTGCTCAGGTGTCAGGTTGAGCTCGTGCTGGGTCTCATGCAATTGGGACGCGAGCTTTTCCAATTGCTCACGCAGCTTGCGCTCAAACTTCAGCATCTTGCGTACGGGTTCAGCTTCCAGTTCAGCGCGCGTGGTATCGAGTCTGCTGCGTCGTCCAAGCATGGCTTCTTCAACCTGGCTGGCAATGACGGGGCCCACTTTGCCAAGGTCTTCGCGGATGGTCTCTACCTTGAGCGCAGCCCGCATCAGGAATTCAAGGTCACCCTCCAAATCCCCGACCTTGCCGGAAACGCTCGCGCTCGCAAAGCCACGGCCAACGAAGTGGTGAATGTGTACTTCATCAGCTTTTTGACCATGACGATCAACCCGGCCATTGCGCTGCTCCATGCGGTTCGGGTTCCATGGAATCTCAAAGTGAATGAGCTTTGAGCAGTGGTTTTGCAAGTTGACACCTTCGGACGCGGCGTCGGTGGCCAGCAGAATCCGCACTGTGGATTCCTTCGGATTGGATTGAAACGCGGCCTTGATGGGTTCGCGCAGGTCATTAGCCATACCACCAAAGATCATTTCCAGGCGTCCATCCGCGGCCAAACCCTCACGGGCCAGCAAATCAAACAGCCATTTTTGTGTGGCGCGGTATTCGGTAAAGATGATGACGCGCTCGTCATTCCACTTGCCGCCGGGACGCAAGGTGGTTTTGATCCAGTCGATCAGCGTCTGCGCTTTGCAATCAGGTCGCTGTGTACTCTTGGCAGCGAATTCGCTGAGTTGGCGCAGCAGCGCCTTTTCCTCGGTGGATATGGGCGACAAAGCCTGACTGACAGAGCCGACAACTTCCCCGGTTTCGGTTTCGTACGCTTCATCATCGGCATAGTCGTCAGAAAAATCTTCAATTTCGCGATGGAGATTGTTGGCAGCCTTGCGGCTGCCAACGGTGGCTATGTGTTTTTCCAATGTGATGCCAAAGGCTGCAGGCGATGAAAAAAGGCGCTTCTTGAGTAGCTTTAGGACAAATTCGGCGGCCATGCGCTCGCCGTCTGTCGTGGCTTGCTTCAAGCGCAACTCGGAATATTGGCGCAAAGCTTGGTGAGCCTGGCGCTCTTCATCTGTGTGTGGGACCTCCAAGTGCTTGACCATGCGCTCAGCAAAGCGACGACTTCCATCCCAGCGCAGCTTGAGTTCGGACTTCATGCGCCGGACCATGACGGCGTCGAGTTGGTTGCGGTCCGGGGTGACAGCTCGTGCAAATCGTTGGTTATCCAGCAACTCCAGCAGTGCAGCAAAGCTTTCGCGGTAACCGTTGTGCGGGGTGGCTGACAAAAAAAGTTTGTGCTCGAAGTGCGGGCCGAGAGATCGGATTGCCAAGGTGCGTTGGGAGTCTGTGGCGTACTTGCCGCGGCCAGATGGCGCGACATTGTGCGCTTCATCCACGATCATGAGATCGTAAGCTCGTGGGTAAGTTGGTTGGTCACCTGCGGGAAGTGTTTCGCGGAAAGTGCGTAGTGGTCGTTCACGTTTCAAAAAATCGATAGACGTGATCAACCGTGGGAAGTGGGACCACGGATTGACGTGAATACCCCGCTTGCGACGCAGTTGGCTGATGGTTTCACTGTCTACGATGCGAAATTCCAGGCCAAATTTGTCACGCATTTCCTCTTTCCATTGCACTTGCAGGGAGGAGGGGCAGACGATCAGAACCGAGCGGACCCGATGGCGCAGGATCATTTCCTGGACGACCAGACCGGCTTCAACAGTTTTTCCCAGGCCCACGTCATCGGCAATCAGCAGATTCACCCGTGGCATAGACAGGGCGCGAACCACTGGATCCAGCTGATATTCATCGATCTCGATACCGCTGCGGAAGGGAGATTGCAGGGCCTTGTCGTCAGCCTGGGACACGGCACCCCAGCGAACAGCGTCCAGAAAGGCCTGTAGTCGTTTGGGATGGTCAAACGAGTCTGGGTCAGGCAGTGTGGACTTTTCATGCACCTGGGTGCCGGGTTCCAGCTCCCAAATGACATTGAGCACTTCACCGAGGCCGTCATCTTCGACTGAAGACAGCTTGATCAGATGGGTTGGCTTTGCACCATCGCCGCCCAAACCGGGCGCAGATGGAATGATTTCTGTGACGACAAACGGCCGCTTGCGCACGATGGCAAGCTGGCCTATTTCTGGAGTGGTTTGCAACCTACTGCCCCCTAAGATGCTCTTGTTAAGCTGATTAGAGCAGGATTTTTGCTGCATGACCGCTCCCGCTGTGCGCAGTGAAAGGCAGCGCTTTCTATGGATGTAACGCTCACGCTCCTTGACGGCTTGATAGTGGCTGCACATTTGATTGACCTTGAGCTAGCCCTGCACGGATTCACCAGTGGCATAAAACTGCCCACTGCCCACTGCCCACTGCCCACTGCCCACTGCCCACTGCCCACTGCCCACTGGCGACATGGTGAATGGTTCGCAGCTCATCCGGCGCCGACTCGAAATGCCAGCGGCCATCCCGAAACACCCGCTCATCGGCCCACGCAGAGACCACTTCCCCGATGAACAGGTCATAGGTCTGTTCATTGTGGGGTTCCGGGATCCACTTGCACACCAGCCACCCGACACAACCGGCGACCAGTGGGACATCGGAGCCGGGCACAGTAAACAGCTTGACGCCGTGCTTGCTCAATTTGTCCGGCACCTCTTTGGCGCTATCGCTGCCGACACCCACTGTCATTCTGACCATCGCCTTGGTCGGCAGTTGGAGGGCAAACTCACCACTGGCGACCAGCAACTCGCGTGTGTAGGTAGCCTTGTCCAGTATCACTGTCACCTTGGGTGACTGACCGTAGTCGAGCACACAGGCCCAGGCGGCAGCCATCACGTTTGAAATGCCACCATGGGCGGCAGACACCAGCACCGTTGGCCCATGGTTGAGCAGGCGGTTGGATTTGTCGAGAGGAACGGCAGTGAAGTGAGCTGGTTGCATGACAGTCCGGGGTCATCGTTTCAAAGTTGTGGTCATCGTATCGCAGCCCTTGTCCCCAATAAGCGGGATCAAGCCTGTGGACAAGAGCCTGAACAAGTCGGCAAAGCCAGACCCGTCCTAGTCTGGCGAGGTGTGCTCAAATAATAAGCAATGTACTTGTTAGAACTTGTCTTCAAGCTGGGTAGTGAAATACTTTCAGTTGCAACTCAATGGAACCATTGATCATGCTTGTGTACCGGTTCAAAATCTGACCCTTTACACAAAGGTAGCACCATCACGATGGCAGAAAGTGCCTCCGCAGAGCTGTTCGACCTCCCGCCATCACTGCTCAGTTGGTTACCAGGGGAGACGCTATTCAGCCTAGTCAGCAGGCAACATGCTTTCTGGGGGTATCCGGGTGCGAGTGAGACCTCCACCATAATGTTTGGTCGACGGCATGCGGGTACTCAACACGATTTTCCAAATGCTTTGGATGAGTTTTCCGCACGAACAGGTGGCGTATTGGGGGCGCCGGATGATCTGGCGCTTAACCATACTCTGCTGTCATACTACCGCCCGTTTTCCTCGGATGGCCTGATTTCTGATTGCCTGGCAATGATGCGTGGCAAATCTGTCAGCCATTTAAAGTACCGCTTGGGTCTCTTGACAAGTCGTTTTCGCGCCAATCATCCCTTGAAGGCCTGCACTGTTTGCATGGATCAGGATGTCGCTGAAACCGGTTGGGCTTATTGGCACCTAGAACATCAATATCCGGGCATTTGGTTTTGTGCGCGGCATGCGGAGCCACTTTATGAAGCCACGATCAAGTCGACGGGTGTCAACCGGTTCCTGTGGGCACTGCCGGACAGACGCCATCTCACACTCGATTGGTTAGAGAAATCGGCCGATGAGCAAACGCTTAGCCGGACTTTAACAACCATCTCAAAATACCTTTAAGAATCAATAACTTAGAGCGTACTAGTTTTTAGGCGATTATTTTCTTCGTAATTTGCGCGTCAAGCGACGAGTTTTTTGGTGCCTCCAGGCGCGGCATTGATCCCAAG
>CAIVHU010000187.1 GCA_903905735.1 uncultured beta proteobacterium | reverse complement strand
TGCGCAAGGTGATCTATCCAGTGAACTGAAGACGGATCGACAGGACGAAGTGGGCAATTTACTTGTTTCCATGGATCATATGCAGCAGGTGCTGTCCGGATTCCGGGCGGCACAGACTGAAATGGCCAGACAGCATGATGCCGGCCTTACCGACTATCGTATTCCGTTGCAAGATTTGACCGGTGCCTACAAAGAAATGGCGCAAGGCATCAACGCGCTGGCGCATTCTCATATTGCCGATACCCTAAAAATCGTGGATGTGATCTCCCAATATTCGCAAGGCCACCTGGACGTGCAGATGGAAAGGTTGCCCGGTCACAAGGCACGCATCAGTGAGGCGATTGATCGGGTGCAAGCATCGCTTCAAAAGGCGGCTGAAGCCGCACAGGCGAACCTGCGGGTCCGCATGGCCCTGGATAACGTGAGCATTCCAGTGCGCATTGCTGCCGACGATGGCACGGTGCTGTATGTCAACCATGCCTTGCGCGACGTATTGCGCCGAGACCAGGATGCCTTCCGTCGGCAGATTCCAGGTTTCGATCCGGAAAAGATCGTTGGCGGCAGCATCGGTGTTTTTTACGCCGACCAGCAAGCAGCTGTAACACGCCTGCATAACATCAGCGGAACGGTGCAGTCCCAGCTGGAGCTTGGAGGCCGCTTGTACCGACTTACCACCAATGCAGTCATCTCTGACGATGGCAAGCGGCTCGGTACCATTGGTCAATGGGACGACGTCACCGAACAATTGGCCGCCGAAAAAGAAGTTGACGAGCTGGTGCGTGCAGCTGGGCAGGGAAATTTTTCACAGCGCCTGTCAGGTGAGGGCAAGACCGGCTTTTTTGCCAATTTGGCAAACGGCATGAATAGCTTGATGACGACCAGTGAGCAGGGTTTGAACGATGTGGCTATGCTGTTGCGGGCCTTTGCAGAGGGCAATCTGACGCAGCGTATTGAACGCGATTACGCGGGGCTCTTTGGACAAGTCAAAGACAATGCCAACACGACCGCAGAAAACCTGATGCGCGTGCTGGGTGAAGTGCGCGCAGCGGCCGATGCCCTTACAGGTGCGGCCAACCAGGTGAGTGCCACAGCGCAGTCTTTGTCACAAGCCGCCAGCGAGCAAGCAGCCAGCGTGGAAGAGACCACGGCAACCATGGACACGATGTCGAACTCCATAAGCCAGAACAGTGACAACGCCAAGTTGACGGACGGCATGGCCAGCAAAACCAGCAAAGAGGCAGTAGACGGTGGCAAGGCTGTTGACGACACGATCTTGGCCATGAAGCAAATTGCCGCCAAAATTGGTATCGTCGATGACATTGCCTATCAGACCAACCTGTTGGCACTCAACGCAGCGATTGAAGCAGCCCGCGCCGGTGAGCATGGCAAGGGATTTGCGGTGGTAGCAGCTGAAGTGCGCAAACTGGCGGAACGCAGCCAGCTTGCGGCCAAGGAAATCGGCGAACTGGCAGGTAGCAGCGTCGCCACTGCTGAACGCGCCGGAGTATTACTCAATGAAATCGTGCCCAGCATCCAGAAAACCAGCGAACTGGTGCAGGAAATCGCAGCGGCC
>CAIVHU010000186.1 GCA_903905735.1 uncultured beta proteobacterium | reverse complement strand
TCCAAGTGCTGCACGAGAGGACGCAATCAAACAGGTCTTCGATCTGGGCATACCCGCACTGCTGACCGCCAACCAGCATTTTCACCGTCTGCTGATCACGGGTGTTCCGGTCGAGTACCAAAAAGATGGTGAAACGCGAGGCGACTATGTTCGGCTGATCGACTGGGCCAGTCCTGAGCGCAATGAATGGCTGGCAGTGAACCAGTTCTCGATCAGAGGCCCTCACCACACCCGAAGGCCCGACATCATCCTGTTTGTGAACGGCCTGCCCCTGGTGCTGATCGAGTTGAAGAACCCGGCAGACCTGAATGCCGATGTCTGGAAAGCCTACGACCAGATCCAGACCTACAAGGAGCAGATCCCCGATGTCTTCCAGACCAACGAGGTCCTGGTTATCTCAGATGGCACTGAGGCACTTCTTGGCTCCCTGTCCGCCGACCCGGAACGCTTCATGGCCTGGCGCACGATTGATGGTGTCACCGTGGACCCGCTGGGAAACTTCAATGAGTTGCAAACGCTGGTGCACGGTGTCCTAGCGCCCAAGTACCTACTGGACTACCTGCGCTACTTCGTCCTGTTTGAAGATGATGGTGCCTTGGTCAAGAAGATTGCCGGATACCACCAGTTCCACGCTGTGCGGATGGCGATCAATGAGGTGGTGGCTGCGTCCCGCCCTGGAGGTTCTCATAAGGGGGGCGTGGTTTGGCACACACAGGGCAGCGGCAAGAGCATCACAATGACTTGCTTTGCCGCCTGTGTGATGCAAGAACCTGCGATGGAGAACCCCACAATTGTGGTGATCACCGACCGTAACGATCTGGACGGGCAGTTGTTCGGGGTGTTCAGTTTGGCCCAAGACTTGTTGCGTGAGCAGCCAGTACAGGTGAGCACCCGGCAAGACCTTCGCGCCAAGCTGGCTAACCGACCGTCTGGTGGCATTGTTTTCGCCACCATCCAGAAGTTCATGCCGGGAGAAGATGAAGACACCTTCCCCATCCTGTCAGACCGAAGCAATATCGTGGTGATTGCCGACGAGGCACACCGCACACAGTACGGGTTTGAAGCAAAGCTGAAGACCAAGGGCGCAAAAACCGAGGCAGCGACCGAACGCTATCAGGTGGGGTACGCACAGCATTTGCGCGATGCGCTGCCCAATGCGACTTTTGTCGCGTTCACGGGCACTCCGGTAAGCAGCAGTGACCGAGACACCCGTGCTGTGTTCGGGGACTACATCCATGTCTATGACATGCAGCAGGCCAAAGAAGATGGCGCAACCGTTGCGATCTACTACGAGTCTCGGCTGGCAAAGCTGAGTTTGAACGAGGCTGAAATGGCGGTCATCGACGCGGAAGTTGACGAACTGGCCGAGGATGAAGAAGAGAGCACCCAGTCCAAGCTCAAGACCCGATGGGCGGCACTTGAGAGGGTTGTTGGTGCGGAACCTCGTGTTCAAAGCGTTGCCGCCGACTTGGTGACCCACTTTGAAGAACGCAACAAGGCCCAGACCGGCAAGGCGATGGTGGTTGCCATGAGCCGTGACATTTGCGTCCACCTTTACAACGAGATCATCAAGCTGCGCCCAGGCTGGCATGACGCTGACCCCGAAAAGGGTGCCATCAAGATCGTGATGAC
>CAIVHU010000185.1 GCA_903905735.1 uncultured beta proteobacterium | reverse complement strand
GGCTGGCCTTCGCAATGATGGTTTGGGTGCGTAGTAACAACCATCCTATCAATCCATGGGGCAGCTACCTCCTTTTGCCTTCAAATTCAAGTGCTTACGCCGGTGACTTCAACGTCATGAGGCTTATGTAAGTGCCATTCCGCTTAAATCACATTGACGTATCACTGACAGGTGTTCGTCGAGATAACGTTGCCTCTGCTGAGGACTTTTCGCGTCAGCAAGTCAGCATTGACGCAATTGTTGAATGAATTCAGCGAATTGAAAAACGGCTCGAACTAGCCAGTTAGGCTCGTTTGGCGCAGGTATCAAACTTGGAAAGTGACGGTAACGAATGACGTTACCAAGAACAAGAAAAACCCCCGATACATCATGTGTTGGGGGTTTGGTTTTTATGGGTTGCGATTTCGTCAGATTGGAACTAAAGGGATACCCAATTTGTAAAAACAGTCTTGTCGTAAGATAAACGCTCTGCTGATCACGCATCAGCGTTTGCGCCGTTACGCTGACAAGCGGCCGGTCACAACCACTTTGCAGCCAGGTAATCATCATGAAAATCCTGCCCACGGAATTCGACGGCGAATCCATCCGCGGTGTGTACGACGATCAAACCCCCCGAGACCTGGTGGTTTTCGGTGATTGATGTGGTGCAGGTGCTGACACAGCAGTCTGATTACCAGACGGCGCGCAAGTACTGGAACAGCTCCGTGAGCGTCTGAGCAAGGAAGGCAGCGAGTCGGTGACAAACTGTCACCGACTGAAATTGCCCGCTGCCGATGGCAAAAACTACCTCGCCGACGTTGCCACCGACGAAACCCTGCTGCGCCTGGTGCAATCCGTCCCCAGCCCCAAAGCCGAACCCATCAAACTCTGGCTGGCCAAAGTGGGTTATGAGCGCATGCAAGAGCTGGCCGACTTGGCTCTGTCGCTGGACCGGGCCCGCCAGACCTGGCAGCAGCATGGCCGCAGTGACAAGTGGATCCAGCAGCGCATGACCGGGCAGGAAACCCGCAACAAACCCACCGATTACTGGAACGAGCACGACATCAAACAGGGCAGCGAGTTTGCCATCCTCACCAACATCATTCACCAGGAAGGGGCCGGGGTGAGCGTGGCGCAGCACAAAGCCATGAAAGGCCTGAGCAGCCACAACCTGTGCGACCACATGATCTAGGCGGAGCTGATCTTCACCGCGCTGGCCGAGCTGTCCACCCGGCAAATTGCAGAAAGCATGGAGGCCACCGGCTTGGCTGAGAACAAGGCTGCTGCCAAATCAGGTGGCCGCATTTCCGCCCGGGCGCGCCAGCAGTTGGAAAGCCAGACCGGCATGTCGGTGGTCACCGGGGCGAATTACCTGCCACCGGTTGCGCCCAAGGTGACAAAAACCGTCAAAGCACTCCAAACCTCGAAGAAGAAGTGACCGTCGTCTGATCTGAATTTTCAACGCTTGGCAAGCGCATTCGCCGCGTCGCGCGTCGCCACCCCCTTCAACGCCAGCAATAGCAGTGTCCCCAGCGCCATCACCCCGGCAGCAAAGTACAGCCCGGCGTTGTAGCTGCCCAGCCGGGCCGCCAGTTGCCCGGTGATGGCCGGGCCGATGATTTGGGCTACACCGTAGCTCAGGGTCATCTTGCCCATCATCTTGGCCGGTTTGGTGGGGTAGTAGCGCCCGGCCATGCTCAGCACCAGGCTGACCATGCCGATGAAGGTGCCGCCAAACAGCAGCGCACCCAGCAGCGTCGGGATCAGCCCGCCGACCATCACCGGCAGCAGGATACCCACCATTTGCAGCACCGCCGCCAAAATGAGTGCGTTCAGGTCGCCGGTGCGCCGGGCGATCAGGTCCCAGTTGATGCATGCCGGTGCCGCGCCGATGCCGATGGCCAGAAAAGCCAGATTGCCCTGGCCCGCCAGGCCGGGTAATTTGTTGACTATGGCCACGATGAAGGTGGCGCTCACCACATAACCAAACCCGGCGCAGAAATACGCCGCCATGAAGACACGCAAGTACAACGCACTGGGCGGGTTGTCCATCATCTTTTGGCCGCTGGCGGTCAACCCGGTCTGGTCGGGCGGTGGCAACCAGGCCAGCGCCGGCACCAGCAGCAGACAGCCCAGCGCGGTGAACACCCACCACTGCGCGCGCCAGTCCAGCGCCGGGTGCATCAGCATCACTGCGGCCGAGCAACCGGCAATGCCCAGCCCGATGCCCGAGAAGTGAATGCCCAGCTCGCTGCGGTGATGGTGGCGAATGAGCCAGTTCAGGATCAGCCCGGTGCCCAGCAGCATGCCGGCGGCGCTACACAGCCCGGCCACATAACGTGACAGCGCCCAGACCCACACGTTGGTGGTCAGCGCCATAACGGCCGTGCTGACAATCGCCAGCACCATGCCGATGCGGTACAGCTTGTCCTTGAGCACCAGGTCGCTGATTTGTGACGCAATCAGCGCGCCGCTCAGATAACCGGCGTAGTTGATGGCGGCCAGCCAACCGGCTGCGGCCACACCCAGCCCGGCTTGCTGCTGCATCAGCGGCAGCAGCGGCGTGTAGGCGAAGCGCGCCACGCCCAGCACCAGCAGCAGGCTGAAAATGCCCGCGCCGAGAACACGCAGGCGCTCTTTTTGATCGCTCAAGTCACGCCCGCCAGCCAGCGTGCGAGCGCTTGACCCAGGGCGGCACGGTCAATTGGCTTGGTCAAAACGTCGTCCATGCCGGCTTCAGCGCAGCGCTGTCGGTCTTCTGCGAAGGCCCCGGCCATCATGGCAACGATGGGGGTGCGCGCTGCACCGCTGTCAATTTCCCATTGGCGGATGCAGCCCGCGGCTTGCGGGCCGTCCATCACCGGCATTGGCACGTCCATCAGGATCAAGTCAAACGGCGGGCCCCGTCGCACGGCCTCGAAAGCGGCGTGGCCGTTGTCCACAAACTCGGCCTGCAGCCCCAGACGGGTCAACATCGATTCGATGACCGTCCCGTCGTTGATATGGTCCCCGGCGACGAGCAGACGGCCCTGCAAACCCTTGCTTTGGGTCAGTTGTTGGAACAGGGCAGCGGTTTCGTCCATCGATTGCATCGGGCCGAAAGGCCCGTAATGCAGTTCAAGCTTGCCCATCTTCACCTTGGACAAGTCCAGAATATCGTTGAGCGGCGTGTGCAACTCGTGGCCCATGGCGGACACGAATTCACCCTTGGCGCGTGTGGCCGACTGGGCCAGGGCAAGCGCTTCTGTCAGTTCCACTTCATGGCGTTTGCGTTCGCTGATGTCCATACAGGCACCCACAACCCGCACCACCTCGCCCTGCGCGTTGCGCTCGGCCACGCGCCCACGATCCAGCACCCAGATGATGGTGCGGTCTTTTTGCAGCATGCGGTGCTCTGATCGGTAAAACTCATCCTGGCCACTGAGCAAGCGGCGCAGGCTTTCCCATACCCCGGGTTTGTCTTCCGGGTGGATGCGGGTTGAAAAGGCATCCACATGGCCGGTGATTTCGCCCTCGGCAAAACCCAGCATGCGATACCACTGCGGGTTATGCACCACCCGGCCACTGGCCACATGCCAGTCCCAGATGCCTTCCTGGGTCGCGGCCAGCACCTCTTGCAGGCGCTGCTCGCTCTGTGCTACCTGCTGCTGCGCCCGCACGATGTCGGTGATGTCGTGGGCAATCACCAGAATCTGGTTATTTCCCTGTGCATCCTTGAAGGGCCGCTTGATGGACTTGAAATGGCGAATTTCACCTGTCAAGGCGTTGCGGCTGTCTTCAAACACCACCTCGGTCTCACCGCGCGCCATGATGGCCTGCACATTGGCACGGTAGCCGTCGGCCAGCGCCTGGGGCACGCCAAAGTCACCGTCGTGTTTACCCACCATCGCTCGTGGGGTGCTGTTGTACAGCCTGGCCAGGGTCTGGTTGCACAGCAGAAAATTGCCGTGGGCATCCTTGAGCACGATGACATCGGGTATTTCTTCAAACACAGCCTCAAAAAGCGACAGCTTGTGCTGGTCTGCAAGCCGTTGTGCGGTATCAGACGGTGCTTGGGTGTCAGGCATACAGGCACTCCATCTCATAAGTAGGGGGAGCCGGCCTATGGAAAATTTGGCCGACGGTCACATCACAGGTTATTACCCTGAATTATTGACCTGAATGGACCTCGCTACCCATTCCGGTCAGAGAGACCATGGTCACCCAGTGCCGGAGCTGAACGCCGCATATAAAAATAGCTTCCATCCCTTGTCAAAAAAGGGCTGGAAGCTATGTAAAAGAGAGTGAATCTGACAGGGCTCTGCGGCTTAGGCTGGCAGTTTAGCTTGCCTGTCCAGCCTGCGCTCCCACAGGTAATACATCAGCGGGATCACCAACAGCGTGAGCGCAGTCGAGGCAAAGGTGCCGAAGATCAGCGACACGGCCAGGCCGCCAAACACCGGGTCGGTGATCATGATGGCCGAACCCAGAATGATCGCCAGCGCGGTCAGCATGATCGGCCTGAAACGCGCCGCACCAGCATCAATCACGGCCTGCTCCAGCGGGTAGCCGCGTTTGCGGTAATCCACAATGAAGTCGATCAGCAGCAGCGAGTTGCGCACCACAATGCCAGCCAGCGCAATCACGCCGATCATCGAGGTGGCGGTAAACGCCTGGTTGGTGATCCAGTGGCCGGGGAACACGCCAATCAACGTCATGGGAATCGAGCCCATCACGATCACCGGCATCATGAACGACTTGTAGTAGCCCACCAGCATCAGGTAGATGAAGACCAGCGCCACGATGAAGGCCGAGCCCAGGTCGCGGAACACATCCAGGGTGAGGCGCATCTCGCCGCCCCACAGCAGGTGGTAGTTCATCACCGCATCAGGCTGCGTCTCGGTAAAGCCCAGGTTGCCGGTCTTGAAGGCCACGCCGGGCACCAGCATCTTGTGCTCGAGCATCTTGTCCAGGGCCAGCACCGCATACACCGGGCTGGACTTGAGCAACTCGCCGCCCACCATCACCATCGGGTGCTGGTCGCGGTCGTAAATCGGCTTGTCCTGCACGCTGTTGTCGATGCTGGCAATGGCTGATAGAGGCACCTGTTTGCCCATCATGTTGGTGATGCGGATCGACAGTATCTGCTGTGCGGTCTGGCGCTCGCTGCGCGGCAGGCGCACGGTGATGTTGATGGGCTCACGCGCATCATCCACATGCAGCGTGCCGATCGAGAAGCCCGACACATAGTCATGCAACAGTTTGGCCACCTGGCCCGGAGCCACGCCCGCCAGGATGGCCTTTTCACGGTCTACCTTGATACGCAGGCTCTGCACCGTGCCGGTCACCGAATCATCGACGTTGACGATGCCGTAAATGTCGCCAAAGGCCTTGTCCACCTCGGTGGCGGCAGCACGCAGTTTGTCATAGTCCGGGCCATACAGCTCGGCCAGAATCTGCGCCTGCACCGGCGGGCCGGGTGGGGTTTCATACAACTTGACCTTGGCCCGCGGGAAGGTCTTGCGCAGGTCTGCCAGCGACTCGTTGAAAGCGTTGACGATCTCGTGCGAGGCCTCACTGCGGCTGTGTTTGTCACTCAGGTTGACGCGGATCTGCGCCAGGTTGTCACCGCGCTTGAGGCCGTCACCGCGTACCAGGGCCGCAAAGTCAATTGGTGCGGCAACACCCAAGAAGGTCTGGTAGTCGTGTACATGGCGGTTGCTGGCCAGCAAGTCACCCACGGCGCGGGCCACCTGGTCGGTCTCAGCCAGCGTGGTGCCGGCAGGCATGTCCACTTGCACCAGGAAGGTGTTGGTGTTGTCATTGGGCAGCATCTTGAGCTCGACACCCATGGGTGACAGCGCGCCATTCATGCCCGAGGGCCGGATGAACTGCCAAGCCGGTTGCACCATGGCACCTACCAGCAAGACCAGCACCACCAGAAACAGCATGTTGCGGCGACTGGCGTGTTGGATGAAGGGCGTGATGGCCGCCGTGTAGGCACGGTGCAGCGGGTCCTTGGGATGCTCACCAATTTCGTCCAGCGCGGGGTGTTCGGTCAATGACTTGGCCGCTTTGCCGGCCAGCCACAGGTTGGCGGCCCACGGCACCACCATGTAAGCCACCAGCAGCGAGGCAATCATCGCCACCGGCACATTGAACGGGATCGGCCGCATGAACGGGCCCATCATGCCGGTCACAAACGCCATCGGAACAAAGGCCAGAATCACCGCGACGGTGGCGATGTTGGTCGGGTTACCGATCTCGTTGGTGGCTTCCACCAGCGACTCCTTGAAACTCTTGCCACCACCCATGTGCATGTGTCGGTGGATGTTTTCCACCACCACGATAGCCGCGTCCACCAGCAGGCCCAGCGACAGGATCAGCGCAAACAGCGTGATGCGGTTGATGGTCTGACCAGCAATCAGCCCCACGGTGAGCACGATGAACAGAATCAGCGGCACGGTCAGGGTCACAATGGCCGCTTCGCGCCAGCCCAGGAAGATGATCAGAATGAGCGCCACCGAACCAATGGCGATGCCCAGATGCTCCACCAGGGTGTTCACCGCGTCGTTGGCTTTGGCCCCATCGTCACGCGTCACGGCGACGGTCACGCCTTGGGGAATAGCCTGGCGTTTGAGGGATTCAAGCTTGGCCAGCACGGTTGATGTCACCACCACCGCGTTGGTGCCGGCCTTCTTGGCGATCGCCAGCGTCACCGCCGTGGCTTCACCCTTGGGGGCTGCGTTACCTGCGGCCGGGCCGTAGGCAAAGCGCGATAGTTGATCGACCTCACTGGCGCCTTCTTCAATGGTGGCCACGTCTTTCAAAAACACCGGACGACCCTGGGGTGCGCCCACAATAATGTCTCCGACCTCCTTGACGTTGCCGATAAAGCCGGAAAAACGCAGCGGCTGGTTCTGGTTGTTGTTCACCAGCTGGCCCACCGGGATGGAGACATTGGCGCCCATCATCATCTGGCTGACCTGATCGAGTGACAGGCCGGCAGCCGCCAGCTTGGCGGGTGAAATCCAGACGTTGACCGAGTGCTGCGAGCCATCCATCAACTGCGAGAACGACACACCGGGCAGGTTGCGCAGCTCTTCAAGCACGCGCGCAGCCACCTGACGCAGCTCTTGCTCGGGCATCTCGTTGGAGCTCAGCGTGAGCGTCATGATGGGCACGTCATCAACGTTGATGGGCTTGACCATGGGCGGCATCGCACCAGAGGGGAGGCGGTCCATGTTCTGCATCAACTGGTTGTAGAGCTTGACCAGGCTGGCCTCCTGGTTTTCGCCCACGTCAAACTGGACTGTGACCACGCCATAGTCGGCGGCTGCATAGCCAAAGGTGTGTTTGACACCGGACTGCGCATTCATCAGCGCTTCCAGTGGCTTGACCACCAGGTTCTGGATTTCCTGTGCGCTGGCACCTGGCTTGGCAACAATGATGTTGGCAGCGGGGACCACGATTTGCGGGTTGTATTCACGCGCCGTGACAAACAGCGCCAGCAGACCCGCCAGCGTCACGGCCACCATCAGCATGGCGGTGATCTTGGACTCCAGGAACATGCGGGCAAGCTTGCCCGCGCTGTTCAGAGGCGCGGCTTGATGCGCCTCGTTGTGAGCATCGGCAGGTGCCGGTGCCATAGCGTCAGAAGGATGATGAGGTTGCGCCATTGCCATTGCCTCAGTTCGTCACTTTGTCGCCGTTTTGCAAGGCGGCTGTGGAAGTGCTGACCACCTTTTCACCCGGGTTCAACCCGGCCAGAATCTCGACCTGACCGGCTTCGACCGTGCCGGTGCGCACCATGCGATATTTGGCAATGCCTTGCGCATCCACCACAAACAAGCCGGTGATCCCGGCACGATTCTGGACGGCAGTTTCAGGCACACGTACGCCCTGGCGTTCGCCGAGCTTGAATGCCACCTGCACAAAGCTGCCGCTGCGCAAGCCGCTGTTTTTGGGCAGGTCGATCTTGACGAGGTGGCTGTGCGTCATCGGGTCGGCGGATGGCACCAGGTTGGCGACCTTGCCCACGATGTCTCCCGTTTGACCTTCAGCACTCAAGCCCACTTCGGTGCCGAGTTTGAGCTGGCTGAAGACATCATTGGAGACGCTGGTCTGCACTTGCAGCTTGTCGGTGTTTTCCAGCACCAGCACCGGTTGGCCAGGGGCTGCCATGGCGCCCGCGTTGGCCATTTTTTGCGTGATCACACCGGCAAACGGTGCGGTCACCGTGGCGTAACGCATTTGGGACGCGGCAGTGTCGTAGCCCGCGCGGGCCATGCCCACCTGCTGCTCGGTCATCTGGTACTGCAGGCGAATCTTGTCCCATTGCATTTTGGGAATGGCTTCGTCCTTGTACAGCGCGCCAAAGCGCTCGTAATCGTTTTTGGCGTCGGCCAGAGCAGCTTCGGCTTGTGTCAAGCCGGCTTTGGCCATGGCCATCTGGCCTTGAATGTCGGTGGGGTCCACTGAAAACAGCTTCTGCCCGGCCGCGACGTGCTGGCCTTCTTCGACATAAATCTCACGCAAAAAGCCCATCAGCCTGGAGGCGATCATGGCCTGTTGCTCGGCAATCACATTGCCCGGTGCCGTGGCCACCATCGGCAGCGTGGCTTTTTGGACGCTGATCACCGTGGCCTGCACGGTGGCACCGGCTGGTACGGCGATCTGGTCTTGGGCTTTTTCGCCACAGCCACCGAGCGCACCCAGAAGGACCAGCACAGCCGCTGAAATGGAAAGAGTTTTGAATTCACGCATGTTGAGAACCTTCAGTGATGTCGTTATTTCAGGTCTGGGTCAAGATTGCCCACGGCCAGTCGCACGGAAGCGCGCTGCACAGCCAAATCGTATTGCGCCGCCACCCGGTCAGCCCGGGCCTTGTCCAGCTGGGTGCGTGCTGCCAGCAGCTCCACCAAGGTGGTCACGCCGTTCTGGTAACGCTTTTCCACCAGATTCAGGGCTTCTTGCGCTTGGGCGACGCTGAGTTCATGCACGGCAAGGCGGTGTTGCGCCTCGTCGGATTTACGCATGGCATCGCCCACCTGGTAGGCCACGCCGCTTTCGGCTTCTTGCAGACGCGAAGCCAGTTCCAGTTTGGACGCAGTGGCGCGGTCGACGGCGGCGCTGGTCACCCCTGCGTCAAACACGTTCCAGGACAGTTGCGCGCCAAGGGTGTAGGAGCTGGACTCGAAGCCAAGGTGCTTGTCGTTCCAGTCCTGGCGCAGCATCACCCCCACTTGCGGGTAACGGCCCGATTTGGCGACCTGAATGCTGCCGTCGGCCGCAGCCAGTTGGGCACGCATGGCCTTGATGCCGGGGTGATTCGCCAGTGCCTGCTCACGCAGTTCGGCCACCTGACCGGGCAGCAAGGTGGGCTCGACGCGCGGTCCAATGTCGAGCGGCTCGCTCAAAGGCATGCCCAGCAACAGGTGCAGTTGCTCCACGGCCGAATCGGCCCCGTTTTGCGCCTGCTTGAGCTGGATGCGCACGTTTTCCAGAAAAATCTGGGCGCTGAGCAGGTCGCTCTTGACCACCACGCCCTGTTTGACGAGGCTGTCAATCATCTTCACATAGGCCTGTGCGGCGACTTCGCCCTGTTTGGCAACTTCAACATAGGCTCTGGCCGCGTGGGCACCGTCATAGGCTTGCAGCACATGAAAAATGACTTGCTGGCGTGCGGCCTGGTCGCCGTTCTGGGCAGCTTTGACAAACGACTGTGCCTGCGTCACATAGCCTTCAATCATGCCGCCGGTGTACAGCGGCATGGCGGCTTCGATGCGGGTGTTGAAGTTGTTGACAGCGTCAGGGTGGTTGAGGTCGTTGGGCGTGATGGCCAGCAAGTTAACCCCTGGGTTGCCCATGTTGCTTAAGAAGTCAGCAAACCCAAAGTCACCAAAGCTGGCATTGCGCTGCCCCAGCTTCAGCCCAAACGCATTGAGCGCGTCGTTGGTGCGCACCCCGTTGAGCGACAGGGTCACTTTGGGCATGCGGGTGCCCTTGGCCTGATTGACTGCGGCTTCGGCCTGGGCAATCTGCGATTGGGTCGCTGCCAGACCGGGGTTTTGTTTCAGGGCCAGATCCACACATTGTGAAAAATCCAGTGTTTCTGCCAGCGCCGGGGCCGCCATGGCCAGCGTCAACGCCAGGCCCAGCAGGGCCTTGGTGTAGGGTGGCTGCACCGTGTCGGGCCGTCCGTTGCGATGTTTTTGCGCTAAACCAAGAGGGTTCATGCCGTTTCCTTGAATACTGAAGGACGCTATTTTATACCCTATGGGGTATATATGCTATCGACAAACCAATCCCCTGACTGTGCGCTGGCGCGCTGTCTCTCACACCTTGGGGAACGATGCCAGCGTCAGGCGCTGGCGTTGGCCGCTGTCTGTCCAGGGATGGGCAGCTCACAAACCTGGTGCGCAAAGGCTTCTACCTGCGCCCAGTCGGTGAACTCGAACACTTGGGTGGGGTCTGTCGGGCCCTTGGTGATGAACATGATGAAACGGATCATCTGTCGGTCCACAAACCCCAGCGCCGGGTAGTTCAGCCGGCCAGCAAACACGCCCGTCAGATGGGGCTTCCAGCCGAACTGTTGCAGCAGTTTGATCATGTACGGGTTGGTGTGCGGCTGGTTTTTCTCGGGTTTGCGCGCCACCACGTTGACGGAAAACAGCGCGTTGGCCCGGCTCTCCAGAACCGACTGGTTCTTTTTGATGAACGCCATCACCGCCGGGCGATGCTTGCCATAGCGGATGCTGGCACCGATGACGATGCGCTCGAACTTGGCCAGATTGTGCGACTCGGCCTGGTCGAGCGGCAACAGCGTCACCTGCTGGCCCATGGCCGTCATGACAAACTTCATGCGCTCGCAGATATGGCGGGTATGGCCGTCAACGGTGGAATAGATGAGTAAGGTTTGGTGTCGCACTTGGGCTGGGTCAGAGAGTGAAGTCGGCGCGATGCTAACGCGTTGCGCCAACTTTCCGTGTGACTAAAGTCATCAATCGTCAGCGCCATTGCCGGGTTTGAAGGCGCTGGCCAACCTGGATTGCATGTCGCTGCTGACCTGCGCGTAGTGCGAAAACGCCAGGCTGTAAGAACCCTGGCCGCCGGTGAGTGACTTCAGGCGGCTCTGGTAATCACCCAGTTCGGCCAGCGGCATCTGCCCACTGATGGCCACCGTACCCATCGGGCGTGGCTGGGTGCCGGTGATGTGACCGCGTTTGCTGGCCAGATCGCCGGTCAAATCACCAATGGCCGCCTCGGGCGCGATCACCTCAATGTTGACCACCGGCTCCAGCACGATCGGCGAGGCGGCCCGCACGGCTTCCAGCGTCGCTTTGCGGGCGGCGGCGACAAAAGCCACTTCCTTGCCGTCGACCGCGTGGGTTTTGCCGTCATAGACGGTCACGCGCAGGTCATGCAGCGGAAAGCCTGCCACCGCGCCTTCAGCCAGCGCCTGTTGCACGCCTTTTTCCACCGCCTGCATGAACACGCCGGGAATGGCGCCGCCTTTGACGACATCTTCAAACTCAAAGCCCGCACCACGCGCCAACGGTTCCACCCGCAAAAACACTTCGCCAAACTGTCCGGCGCCGCCGCTTTGCTTCTTGTGGCGGCAATGGCCCTCGGCCTTGCCCAGGATGGTTTCGCGGTAGGCGATCTGCGGTTCGCTGGTGGTCAATTCCAGCTTGAACTGTTGCTGCATGCGCAGCATTTTGGAGCGCAGGTGCATGTCGCCCAGCCCACGGATCACCGTCTCGTTGGTGCCGGGGTGGCGCTCGACGGTGAAACATGGGTCTTCCAGCTCCAGCTTGTGCAGGATCTCGAACAGGCGCTGCTCGTCGCCCTTGCGCTGGGTCTGCACCGCCAGCCCCTGCATCGGTTGCGGGAACAGCAGCGGTTTCAAATGCACGTTGTCCAGCTCATGGGCGTCGTGCAGCACGCAGTCAAACTCGATCTCATCGACCTTGGCCACGGCACCCAGGTCACCCGGTACCAGCGCATCGACTTCCACATAGTCCTTGCCCTGCAACTGGTACAGGTGGTTGACCTTGAACGGGCGTTTGGCCGAACCGGCAAACAATTGTGCATCTTTGCGCATCGTTCCCTGATGCACGCGGAACACGCCCAGCTTGCCGATGAACGGGTCCATCACCACCTTGAACACATGCGCCAGCACCGGCAATTCGTCGTCGGGCTGGGCGGTGTAGGCCTCTTCGACACCGGCCTCGGTTTTGTAAAACGGTGGCGGGTTGCCCTCAGCCGGGTTGGGAGCGAGTTTGACCAGCGCGTCCAGCAGTTGCGGTACACCCGCGCCGGTTTTGGCCGAGACAAACAAAATCGGAATCAAATGGCCGGCGCGCAGCGCTTTCTCAAACGGTGCGTGCAGCTCCTGCGGGCTCGGGTCGGTGCCGTCTTCCAGGTAACGCGCCATCAGCTCGTCGTCTTCTTCAATGAGCTGGTCAATCAGCGCGCGATGGGCAGCAGCCACGCTGGCAAAGTCGCTGTCACCATCGTCGTGGCCGAGCAGTTCTACCACCTCCTGCGCGTGGTGGGTGGGCAGGTCCAGCAGCAGGCACTGCTTGCCAAAGCGCTCGCGGATGTCATCGACCAGCGCGCCCAGGTCCAGGTTGTCGGCGTCGATCTTGTTGATGACAATCATGCGGCACAGGCCACGTTCCCCAGCCAGGGTGAACATGCGTTCGGTGGTGAGTTCGATGCCGGTTTGTGCGCTGATCACGATCAGGGCGGTATCGGCAGCCGCCAGCGCACCGACCGCCTGCCCGGCAAAGTCGGGGTAACCGGGGGTGTCGAGCAGGTGAATGCGGGTGTCAGCGCTGGTCAGGCTCACCAGCGCGGATTGCAGCGAATGGCCAAGTTGTTTTTCAATCGGGTCAAAGTCGCAGACGGTGTTGCCTTTTTCAACTGTGCCACGGCTGGCAATGGCACCTGTGGCCGCCAGCAGGCTCTCCACCAGTGTTGTTTTTCCCACGGAACCGTGACCTACCAAAGCCACGGTGCGAATGTTTGTTGATGGTTGGAGACTCATACAGCACTCTTTGTCATGAAGTTGTGAGCCACAAGTTTACGCCTGCGTCGCGACCTTGGACAGATGTCCGGCGGCGCATTCAAACGTCAAAAGCAAGGGTCAGGACGGAAAAAGCTCCGGGTTTTGGCGGATGACCCGCTGAAGATGGTCAAAACAGACCGCGTCAATCGCCGTGCCCACCGTGTCTTGCATGATGGCCAGGGTTTTGTCCACCGGCACCGCGCCACGGTAGGGCCGCTCGGCGGTGATGGCATCAAAAATGTCGGCTGTGGTGATGATGCGGGTTTCCAGCGCGATGTCATTGGCCAGCAGGCCGCGCGGGTAACCTTTGCCGTCCAGCCGCTCATGGTGCGCTGCCGAAACACGGGCCAGTTCGTCAAAGATCCGAACGCGGCCAAGGATGGCTTCGGTGTAGCTGGCGTGCCGCTGCACGGCTTTCCACTCGGCCTCATCCAGTTTGCCGGGCTTGTCGAGAATGCTGTTGCTCACGCCGAGCTTGCCCACGTCGTGCAAGAGCGCGCCCCGTTTGAGCCAGCGCCTGCGCGCCTCGGGCACGCCCAGCGATTCGCCCAGGAGTGCGGTGTACAGGCCAACGCGGGCGCTGTGGCCGGCGGTGAACGGGCTTTTGGCATCCACCACTTGGCCAAAAGCCTCGGCGATGTCGTCCAGGTAGTCTTCGTCGATGCTCACTTCGTGGCCACCGGGCTCCAGCGCATAGACAGCGCGTTCCACCTCGGCGGGCACAGCGCCCAGCGTCTGCCAGAACCGCTCTTCTTGTGCCACGGCTTCGAAAGCAGCTACCAGATCCGGGTCAAACCAGGTGCCGGTACGTTCGCGCACCTCGTCCAAGGCCGTTTGCTGCCCCTGGGAAGCGTGGTGCACGTCAATCACCTGTGCCAGCAGTGCAATGCGTGCCTGAATGGGAATGGCGCTGCCCGACAGATGGTCTGGGCGGCCCTGGCCGTTCCAGTGTTCGTCCAGACCGTGAATGCCCTGCGCCACGGCTTCTGGAAAGCGCAACTGGCGGGCAATGCTGGCACCACGTGTGCAGCGGGTGTGGATTAGCTCCTGGGCAATCGCGTCGCCGTTGCTCAGAATGCCGCCCAGTGCTTTGAGCCGGTCACGCAAGCCGGCGGCCGGGCCGGTGTGGCGCAGCACAAAACGCAATACCTGCGGCAGGCTGCCGTCGACCCACTTGAAGTCGCGCTTGAACTGCAGGTCATCGGTCACATACAGCTCGCAGATGCGCGCGGCGTTGCTGGAGCAGCCCAGGTCTTTGAGCAGAAGCGTGTAGTACAGCGTCCAGAGCTCGTCGTTGTTCAGGCCAACGTGCTGGCCGATGTGCATACCGATCCAGCAGCAACGCACGCAGTGGCCTACGGGCTGGCCCTCGGTGATGTCCAGCGCGTGGCTCAGCGCGGCCATGAGTTCGGAGAGTTTCAACGACTGCACATCAGGCTCCTGTCAAACACGCCTGAGCGGGCCAATCCAGCTGCCCATCGTGTGTTGAAAGTCATATGCAAAATATGGCTGTAGCCTTTATATGAATTGCGCGAGTAGCTATGATTAGCGCAGCTAGAGCGGATGCTCGACATAAAACTTGCCGCCGTGATACAGCAGCGGCGAGGCACCCGCACGATGGCTGCAATGTTCCACCTCGCCGACAAAAATCACGTGGTCGCCTTCGACATAGCGGCTGCGATTGAAACATTCAAAGGTGGCCACGCTACCGGTGATCAAGGGTGCGCCGCTGCGCCCTGAGGTGAAATCCAGCTCGGCAAAGCGGTCCGCACCCCGCGTGGCAAAGCGCAGCGCCAGCGCGTGCTGGTCAGCGGCCAGAATGTTGATGGCGTAGTGCGAGCCCTGGCTAAACGCCTCCATGGCGCTGGCGGCCTGTGACAGGCTCCACAGCACCAGCGGCGGCGTGAGTGACACTGAGTTGAACGAGTTGGCCGTCAGGCCCACTAAATCGCCCGTCGGCGTGCGCGCGGTGACAATGGTCACGCCGGTGGCAAACATACCCAGGGCGGTACGAAATTCGGTGCTGGAAAAACCCGGCGCTTGCGCCGTTGAGCAAAGTTGACTTGAAAACATCGCGCTGAATCTACCGCAAATCGCGCCGCCCCCGTTGTGCGACAGGTCAATCTGTGCGCTTGGCGTGCCTCTTAGAATCCAAAGCATGCACATCCGGTTCAAGCGACTCTCGTTCGAGGCTACTTTAGTCATAGCTGTTAGCCCTTTTGGCGCTTGGGCTTGCAGTGATTTTTATGCAAAGGTCCCCAACGTTTCCGAGGCGCTGTGTCAAGCCGCCCAGTTGCGGCCCAGCGGGGCGCGCAGCGTGCAGGGCCGCCCGATTCTGGTGCGCGACCTGCGGCCACTAGACGCGCACCGGCGCGTGTTGGTGGTGGCCACCATGCATGGTGACGAGTTGTCAGCGGCTTCGGTGGCCTTGCACTGGCTGCAGATGGCGCAGGCAGAGCCGGTGCAAACCCACTGGCGATTCATCCCCGTGCTCAATCCGGATGGCCTGATGCGCGCCAAACCCTGGCGCATGAATGCCCATGGTGTGGACCTCAATCGCAACTTTCCCACCCCCCAGTGGCAGCGCGAGACCAAAATCTACTGGGAGAAGCGCACCCTCAAAGACCCCCGGCGCTGGCCTGGCCCCAGCCCCTTGAGTGAGCCGGAGGCCAAATACCTGTTTGACGAGATCGTCCGCTTTGACCCGCAGGTGATTGTCAGCATCCACGCGCCTTATGCATTGCTCGACTTTGACGGCCCGGTGATGCCGCCAACGCGCTTGGGCCGCCTGTATCTGGACCAGGTGGGGGTGTTCCCGGGCTCACTGGGCAACTTCAGCGGTGTGCAGCGCGGCATTCCGGTGGTGACGGTGGAACTCCCCAGTGCCTTGCGAACCCCCAGCGATGCCGACATGCGAAAGATGTGGCGAGACCTGCAAACCTGGATGGACAAGGTGTTGGCCCCGCTTGATCAAGACACGCAACAGGCCAGCCTGGGTGGCGTGCTCCCGGTTATTCCGAAGCAGACGCCTGCCAAGCCGTAGAAATGGATTGAAGCAAGGGTTTACCCTAATGCCGAAAAATCATTTGTACAAATATAATGATCCCTCAGTTCTTTTTGTAGCGATCAGGACCGTATGAGTTTGGAGCCCTTCGGGGCTCCTTTTTTTAGGCTGCGGGTGCGGGTTGAGGCAAGCGTTGCAGTTGCAACTGCGCCAAAGCCCCATACAGGGGTACGCACAGCAGGCGCGAAACCCCGCTGGCGACCATGGCTGTGGCCATCATGCTCAGCACCAAGGCGTGGCCGTCAACCATTTCCATGACGATGATGAAGGCTGTGAGCGGTGCCTGCGTCACGGCAGCCAGAAAGCCAGCCATCCCCAGCGCGATCAGTGTGGGTGCATTGGCATAATGGGTGAGCAGGGCAATGTCGTTGCCCAACGACCCGCCAATGGCCAGCGCCGGCGCAAACAGGCCGCCCGGCACACCCGCCCAGGTGGTGAGCCAGGTGGCCACAAACTTCAGCAAGGTGAAGAACGGTTGCGTCTCCGGGCTGCCTTCGAGCATCGCGCGGCTGTGGGTATAGCCGGTGCCAAAGGTGCTGCCGTGGCCAACCAGCCCGATCACCGCCAGTGCCAGGCCACAAACTGCGGCGAACACAATGGGTGAGCGCTCGCGCCAGCGACTGAACGGGTCGGCCGAGTCACCGCGGATGGATAACAGCAAAATCCTGGCAAACAAACCACCCAACAGACCGCAGCTGACGGCGACCAGCAGGCCCGGCACCAGCAAGGCACTGCTCAGCTTGTCCACGTGGATCACACCAAAATAGGTCGCGTTGCCGTAGACCGACACGGCCATCAAACCGCTGAGCACAATGCCTGCCACCAGCAGGCCATAGTTGCGCTGGTCGGGTCGGCGCGACAGCTCTTCAATGGCAAACATGACACCGCCCAGCGGTGTATTGAAGGCCGCCGCAATACCTGCAGCACCGCCAGCCATCAGCAAGCCGTTTTCAGACACTTGGGACTTGTCGGGCAAATAGCGCCGCGCGTGGTGCATGACACCGGCGGCAATTTGCACCGAAGGCCCTTCGCGACCCAAAGACAGACCACCCAGCAAGCCCCAGGTGGTCAGGGCCATTTTGATGGCACTGAGCTTGAGCGACACAAACAGATGGCGATCCCGGCGAGCCACGCTCACGTCCATCGAGGCCATGACTTGTGGGATGCCCGAGCCGGTTGCACCAATCGCATACTTGCGCATCACCCAGACAATGGATGCAGTGCACAGGGGCATCCACAAAAAAGTGGCCCATCCATGAAGGTGGCTCACGCGTTCAAACAGACCAAAGGCCAGTTCGGTCATCCAGGTGAAAGCCACCACCGTCAAACCCGACAGTGCCGAGAAACCGATCACCACCGCGCGCCCAGTCCAGAGCCGCCAGTCATACAGGTCAGTGCGGATAGCCTGTAACAGGTTCGTGCTACTGTCGTCAATCTTCATGCGGCGGCGCTCAACCGATCGGGATCACCAGGCGCGTGACAGGTCAGCGACAGGGACAAGGGAAGACTCATAGAAAAATACATTCAAACAAATGCAATTTGATAAAGTGACTGCACTGTAGCGCGAGTTGACCTTGCTGGCCACAAAAGGAGAGCAAAAAGCATGATCAAAGTCGGGTTAGTGGGTTACGGCAAGGCCGGGCAGGCCGTGGCGCAGGTGCTGCAGGAAGACCCGCGGTTTGAGTTGTGTTGGGTTGTCCGCAAGACGGCGCTGCAGCCACAGACCGTACCAGAGTCTGACATTCCCATCGTCAGTCTGACTGCTGCAGACTGGTCACCCTGGCTGGAGGCGAACCTGGTCGATGCCGTGGTCGATTTTTCGCAGGCCCAGAGTTTGAACATCTATGGGGAGGCGCTGCGCCAGCACCGGGTGATGCTGGTGAGCGCCATTTCGGCCCACAGCCCTGTTGATCTGGACTACGCCCGCGATCTGGGGCGCCATATCCGGGTGATGTGTTCACCCAACCTCACCGTGGGCATCAATTTTCTGATCCTGGCCGCCAGACTGTTGCGTCAGATTGCGCCATCTGCTGATGTGGAGATTCTGGAGCAGCACTTTCGCGCCAAACCCGAGGTCTCTGGCACAGCCCGTAAGATTGCCCAGAGCCTGCAGGTGCAAGACGAGCGCATCACATCGCTGCGGCTCGGCGGCGTTGTCGGTCACCACGAGGTGATCTTTGGGTTTCCGTACCAGACCGTGCGGCTGATCCACAACTCAATCGAGCGCCGGGCC
>CAIVHU010000184.1 GCA_903905735.1 uncultured beta proteobacterium | reverse complement strand
CTGGCGGGAGGAACACATCACGCCTACCCCGACAAAGGCAGCGGGTTCTGCGTCTTCAACGATGTCGCCGTTGCGGCCCGGCAAATGCAGCGGGAATGGGCAAACCAGAGACACGAGCACCACAACGAAGCCAATGGGCTTCAGGTCGCCATCGTGGACCTGGATGTGCATCAGGGCGATGGCAGCGCGTACATCTTTGGCGACGACCCTTCAGTCTTTACCTTGTCGCTGCATGGGGCCAAGAACTTTCCGGTGCGCAAACAACACAGCGATTGGGACATCGAGTTGCCCGATGGCTGTGAGGATGCGGCTTATCTCCAAGCCCTGGAGCAGGGGCTGGACCAACTGGAGCGCCAGTTCAAGCCGGAACTGATCTTGTTTCTTGCCGGTGCAGACCCGCATGAGGGCGACCGACTCGGACGACTGGCCGTGACCGAAGCAGGCATGCAGGCACGCGATCAGAAGGTGTTTGAATGGGCATGGCAGCGCCGTGTGCCTGTGGCCATGGTCATGGCAGGGGGTTATGGACGCGACATCGAAACCACCTTGAAGGTTCAGCTCAATACCTATCGGGTGGCGCTGGATTACTGGCAGCGCTGGCAGGCGCTATATTGAACACCCCCGCGTTGAAACCTGAAACCTGCCACGATGGACAACTTGCCTGAACATATCACCCCAGTTCCCCTGGACAAATGCTACCGACTGCTCAACCACGGGCCAACGGTGCTGGTGTCTGCCGCCCATGGCGGCATTTCCAATGTCATGGCTGCTGCTTGGGCCTGTGTGCTTGATTACGGTCAGTCACCCAAGGTGACAGTGGTGCTGGACAAGTCCACCTACACACGCGAATTGCTGATGGCCAGCGGTGAGTTTGCACTGCAACTGCCGACCAAGGCCATGGCCAACCTGACAGTGGGTGTCGGCAGCGATAGCGCCAAAGAGGTGCCAGACAAACTGTCCAAGCACGGTGTCCAGCTGTTTACCGTCACCGGCTCCGATGTTCCCCTGGTCGCTGGTTGTGTTGGATGGCTGGTGTGCAAGCGGATACCGGAACCCCACAATGAGCAGACCTATGACCTGTTCATCGGGGAAGTTGTCTCTGCGTGGGCCGATGAGCGGGTGTTTCGGGATGGCCGCTGGCATTTCGAGTCGGCGCCGGATGAGCTGCGCACCATTCACCATGTTGCCGGTGGGTGGGCAGTTTTATGCCACTGGTGAATCCGTGCAGGGCTAGCTCAGGGTCAAACCAATGTGTAGCCACTACCAAGCCGTCAAGGAGCGTGAGCGTTACATCCGCCACTTTGGTGTCGAGCCACCCGCTGAGCCGGGTAAGTTCGATGTCTGGCCGGGCTATGCAGCGTCTTTCATTCGCAGGCCCAGAGAAGCCGATGTGGATGATGAAGCCGTGCCCGAGCGGGAAGCCCTGTCCGGTGTTTTTGGACTGATCCCGCATTGGGCCAACGATACCAAGATTGGCCGCCAAACCTTCAATGCCAGATCCGAGACGGTAGCTAGCAAACCCAGTTTCCGGGATGCTTGGAAGCATGCCCAGCATTGCATCATTCCGGTGGATGCTTTTTTTGAGCCTGACTGGCGCAGTGGCAAGGCCATTGCGACACGGATTGCCAGCGAGAGCGGTGAGCCGCTGGGCATTGCCGGTTTGTGGTCGTCCTGGAAGTCACCCAAGGGCGTGTTGCACAGCTTCACCATGATGACCATCAACGCCGATAGCCATGAGTTGATGTGCCGGTTTCACAAGCCTGTGGATGAAAAACGCATGGTGGTCATTCTGCCAGCCGACAGTTATGACGCCTGGCTTAAAGCCAAACCGCAGGACAGCATGGATTTCATGCGGCAATACCCTTCGGATCGGCTGATTGCGGGGACTGAGTTGCCAGTTCAACAGGCGTTGCTTGACTGAGCCCAGAGATCCTGATCGATCATCCGCAAGGGGGTGAACCTCACGGTCCTGGGTCAGGCTGTGCGACTGTTTTTTTCCAACAGGTTGAGAACCTGTTTACGCAAAGCGTCGTTTTCTTTTTCCAACTGAACAATGCGACGTTTGAGGGTCTTGACCTCATCGTTTGGCGATGTGGATTCCGATGCCTCCATTCCGTCCGCCTGGTCACCCAGTTCGGCAGAAGTCATTTGTGGTTTTCGTTTGGCCTCGCGCACCCGCTTGGCTGCTTGCTTGAGTTCATCGACCCCGCCAACGGCTGCAGCAACCTGCTCCTGTGGCGGCAAACTGGCCACTGCAGCAGCAGCGTTGAGGGAGATCGCACCGGATTTCAGGGCAGCAACCACTTCAGGTGCGGCCTGTTGCCGGATTTTTTCAATCAACACCACCTGATTGCTGCTTAGTCGGGCGGCTTTGGCGATGTCTTCACGGCTTGCCAGCGGCGCTGTCGATGTTGCCTCAGCAGAAGCTTCGGAATCGTCCCAGGGCGGCATATCCGCAGAAACATCGGCGCCATCAGATGTTGCATTCGAACTCGCTGCGGCTTGGGCGCGTTCACGCCGTGCCGCAAAAATCTCCCGCTTTCGCAGGGCCAGGACACCACGCTGGAAGTCAGACACGCTGCGCCGACCCAGGTGTTGGTCAATCATCCACAGGTGGACATCTTCCATGCTTTTGAATAGCGTGCTCTGTGTTACCTGAAACGGTAGCCCATGCGTCTGGCATATGGCATATCGGTTGTGCCCGTCAATTAGCACATCACCCCACAACACCAAGGCATCCCGGCACCCTTCGGCAAGAATGCTGCGCTCCAGTGACTCGTATTCCTCCGGGGTCAGCGGATCGATGTAGGCTTTCAGTTCTTCGTTGACGATGATGTTCATGGGTGAGGTGTCAGGACCAGGTTTGTTGCTAAGGGGCGCGCATTGTAGGTAGAGCAGGTTGACGGGTGCGGGATACGAGGCCAGGTGCCGTCGGTGGCGGCAGTCGGTAGCCAATGGCGATAGTGGCTGCGACAATCGCACCAGTCAATTTGTCGATGAAAGTTGAGTTGAATTGAAATCAAAGTCGCGTTGGTCGGTCCGCCTGGGTTCCCTCGAATGGGCCAAACACACCTATGAACGGTCAGCAGAAGATCCCCTGCAGTTGTTGGGCAGTGCCCGCCACGGCATGCGAATCGGTGCACTGGCCAGGCTAAGCCACCGGCAGTTGGGGTGCTGGTGTTGCGTTAAGAAAATCACCTGAGTTGATTCGGACAGTTGCCCAAGCGCTTGCCCCGGCCGAAGGTGGTAACGGTATGATTGGCGCGAGCATGGAGTTTATTGCCGAACTCTCCCGCCCGTGGACGCCTGCCACGCTGGCTCTTGGGGTCGCACTACTCGTAATTGGTCAGTTCTACTACCTCACGCCAGATCGGGATATTCTAATCAGCCTAACCATGGCACTCGTGGCCTACGCAGCTGCAACTTGGTACTATGGAAGTCACTTTAAATGCAAATCATAGGATCTGGGTTTCTGTCCAATGACGGACTCATTGAGTCCCAAAAAATTAAGTTGCAGATTGCGCCAGTTCTTCGACTTTTGACGACTACCATTGAATTGTGTCAGACAGCACTCGTAAATGCAAAAGTTGATGGTCAAGAGACAGCCGTCGATAAGCAGCAAGTAATAGCTTGCGTTTTGGTCGCTCGCATTCTTGAGATTTGTGAATCCATTGTTCTACTTTCTGCCGGTGGTTTTAGTGTTGAAGTCACGGCTGGCATTCGGAACTTCCTTGACGCTTACTTTATCTTTGGCAACATCTGCAGAGACCCAGAATTCCTCGAAACATACTTCAACAGCGATTTATCCACTCGACGTAAGCTGTTGAACGTAGCTTCAAAACACAAATGCGCTCCATTTGATCTAGTTCGCGAGTACGCCACGGAGAAGGTAAAAGAGCAATTGGCTACTCAGATATCAGATGTGGGTGCGTCAGAGTTCAATAGCTATGCCTACGCCAATAAGATCGACTGCGCAGTGATTTATGACAGCATGTACCGAATAGCAAGCGCAGCAACACATAGCACGCCCAGGTCCTTGGAGGCATATGTTGTGGAGGATGAGCACGGGAACGTAGTCCAACTGCGTAGGCATCCACAAGTTTCTAACATTCCAGAACGTTTGAATGACTTAGGTATTTTTCTGTTGAATGTAGTCGGAGGGTTTTCGGAGCTATTTGAACTCGATTACAGGAGCGAAATTGAAACGTTGAAAATGAGTTATTCAGCGGTCTAGTTCTGGTTTGAAATATCTGGACTTATGTAGCAAACACACAATAACAACCCAGCCGAAGCTGGCATCTTTATCGCTCACTAGTTGTTTCTCTCAATTTGCTCAAGAATTACCACATTGGCTACTTTTAACGTGTGCGCAAGAAGTGCATTCTTGTACCAAGTAATGAGTTTCTTCCTGTTTGAATATCTCATTCCCATCTTCGCTGTCTCACCATTGTGATAAGCTTGTAATCGTAAAATAAATACACATTAATCAATGTCCGACATTAATATCATTTATAATATATACTCCAATCCATCTGGAGTTTCAATTGGCAAAGAAAGCAACGTTAACTTTATTCCCGCAAGAGCGGCT
>CAIVHU010000183.1 GCA_903905735.1 uncultured beta proteobacterium | reverse complement strand
CGCGCATGAAGTATTGGCCCGACCGTTGGCGGAATCTCGTCGCCCTAAAAAACAGGTATTTGGCTGTTATTTATTTATACTCAAATGAAAGAATTTCCATGAATATCAAACCCGCAAAGAATATACATCGTATCTACTACGATTGACTGCTCACCAAGTTCCCTTGGGCTGGCTGCCCCGAACAAATGCTGAAATGATCTGCGCCGAATCCACTCGGTTGGCTCGGTTGGCGAAATCCAGCGCGCTCAGGCCCTGCACATTTCTTAGCGTGGCATCCGCTCCGGCTTCCAGCAGCAGTTTGACCGCCTCAGGTGTGCCGTAGCGTGCCGCCATCATCAGCGGCGTGGTGCCGTTGGGCGATGCGGCATCGATGTAGGCGTTTTCATCCAGCAACAGGCGCATGACGTCCAGGTGCCCGTTGGTGGCGGCGTAATGCAGCGGTGTCCAACCGGACTTGTTCACGTCAGCATCTTTTTCAATCAGCATCCGGCACATTTTCACGTCGCCGGCCAGTGCGGCCAGCATCAACGGGCTCTCATCGGCGGTATTGCGAACCTCGGATTTGGTTTGTGGCCAGTGGACAAGCACCTCAGCCACGTTCATCGACTTCAATTTGATCGCCAGAATGAGGCCATAAACCCCTGCTGGATCGACCGTGTTGGGGTCAAACCCGCGCTGCAACAAGGCCGTCACTTGCGCTGCATCATCCTGTTGGATGGCCGTGAAAAAATCATCATACGAGCCGGCATGCGCAACTGAAACTCCAATCAAAACAAAGCTATAAACAATTGTTCTAAAGTAATTAATGAGATTGTGAAAGACGAAATTCATGCTGCGTTGACCCCGGTAAAGAGCTGCTCGAAGTTGTGACTGGTCACACGGGCCATGTCTTCAACGCTGACACCACGCAACTCCGCCAGCTTCTGGGCGACGAATGGCACATACGACGGGTTATTGGTTTTGCCACGGAACGGCATGGGTGCCAGATAGGGGCTGTCGGTCTCGATCAGCAAGCGGTCCATCGGTACTTTGGCCGCTACATCACGAATTTCCTGAGCACTTTTGAAGGTCAGGATGCCCGAGAACGAGATGTAGAAACCCAAGTCCAGCGCCGCTTTGGCCACGTCCCAATCCTCGGTAAAGCAGTGAAACACGCCGCCTGCACTGTCCGCCGAGCCGTCTTCACCCTCCTCGCGCAACACTTGCAGTGTGTCGTAGGAGGCACTGCGGGTGTGGATCACCAGCGGTTTGCCCAACTGTCGTGCCGCGCGGATGTGCACGCGAAAACGTTCACGCTGCCAATGCATGTCAGCCACGCTGCGGCCATTGAGCCGGTAATAGTCGAGCCCGGTTTCGCCGATGCCCACCACGCGCGGCAAGCGGCCCAGCGTCAACAAATCATCAAGCGTGAGTTCGCGCACATCTTCGTTGTCCGGGTGCACACCCAAGGTGGCCCATAGGTTGTCGTGATGCAGCGCGAGTTGGTGAATGCCCTCAAATTCTTCCAGTGTGGTGCAAATGCACAGCGCGCGGTCCACTTGGGCTTGCGACATGGCTTGCAAGATGGCGGGCAGGTTGGACACCAGCTCGGGGAAATTCAGATGGCAATGGGAATCCGTGAACATGGGCCTGTCAGATAGAAAAACCGCCCTGCAGCCGGGCGATGGGGCCTAGATGGTTTGCGTTTGCCGGTCAGAAGCCAGCTGCCCGCCCAGAATTTCTTCGATTTTGAGTTTGAGGGCACGCGCGTTGTCGTCTTTAGGGAAGCGGATGCCCACGCCCTGGGCGCGGCTGTAGCCCGCTTTGGCCGGTGTCACCCAGGCCACTTTGCCGGCAATCGGGTAACGCTGCGGCTCTTCAGGCAGGGAAATCAGCACATACACCGAATCCCCCAACTGGTAATCGCGATTGGTGGGAATGAACATGCCGCCTTCGGTAAACAGCGGGATGTAGGCAGCGTACAGCGAGGATTTTTCTTTGACGGCCAGTTGGATGACGCTGGGGCGCGGTGCGCCCGGGGAATGGGTGGCGGTGGCATTCATGATGTGGAGTTTAGAGCCAATTGCGCCTGGCTGACCAGTGCCTCCTGCATCAGGCCAAGGTTGAAAGGGTGTTCTACCGTGCGACGGGTGTCGCCCAATGACTTGGCCCAGACGGTCAGGCTCTGCCAGGACCCGGATTTCGGCAGATCAGCGGTGGTAAAAAAGCGCGGCTGGGCACCCGCCTTGACGGCGAGCATGTCATGACACAGCTTGTGCAGGGCATCGACCGTTTGCGCCGGTGTCCAGTCCTTGAAGACAGCTACATCGCCACGCTGCACCGCTTTGGGCAGCAGACTCCAGCGCTCGCCCACCGGGGCCATTTGCAGCGCGTCTGCGGGGCGGCCACCGGCGGCGCGCAGCAACACGCTGGCCTGCACTGCAGGAACACCCTGCCCCTGCAACCAATGCAGCGCACTGGCCGAGTCCGGCCAGACCATGGTGTGGCCCAGACAGCGGCTACGGATGGTGGGCAGCAGCAGGTGCGCGGCATCGCTGGCCAGCACAAATTTCACGTCGCCCGCTGGCTCCTCCAGGGTTTTGAGCAGCGCGTTGGCAGTGAACACATTCATGCGCTCAGCCGGGAACACCAGCACCGCCTTGCCGCGGCCACGGGCGCTGGTGCGCTGCGCAAATTCCACCGCATCACGCATGGCTTCGACGCGAATCTCCTTGCTGGGCTTGCGCTTCTTGCTATCAATCTCGGACTGCGCTTTCTCGCTCAGAGGCCAGCCCAGGTCCAGCAACACGGTCTCAGGGCTCAGCACACACAAGTCAGCGTGGGCGTGCACGTCGATGGCGTGGCAGCTGCCACACTGACCGCAAGCACCCTGCGCGCTGGGGCGATCACACAGCCAGGCACGCGCCAAGGCCAAAGCCAATTCGTACTGCCCCAAACCCGAAGGGCCCGCCAGCAGCCAGGCGTGGCCGCGTTGGGCCAGCAGACTTTGCGCTTGAGCGGCGATCCACGGTGCCAGCGCGGTAGATGCAGATGATGTAGGCGATGCTGCCTTCAAGGGGAATTCGCTCATGCCAGCCAGCCTTTGTGCCCAACGGCTTGCAGCACGTCTTGCCACACGGTTTCACGCGGGTTGTCGGCGGCAATGCGCGCAAAACGACCCGGGTCGGCCTGCAGGCGTTGCGCGTAACCCTGGCTCACGCGGCTGAAAAACGCGGCGCTTTGGGACTCAAACTTGTCAGGAACACGCGCTACCGCTAGCCGCTGGGCGGCAATATCCGGGTCCAGTTCAAACCACAAGGTGAGATCAGGTTGACGCACAAAATCACCCTCCAGCCCTTGTGCAGTCTGCACCAGGCGCTCCAGATACAGGATCGTTTGCCAGTCATAACCGCGCCCGCCACCCTGGTAGGCAAAGGTCGCATCGGTGAAGCGGTCGCTGATGACCACCTCGCCACGCGCCAGCGAGGGCTCAATCAACTGCTGCAGGTGGTCACGCCGGGCGGCAAACACCAGCATGGCCTCGGTGAGCGCGTCCATGGCATCGTTGAGGACGATGGCGCGCAGTTTTTCGGCCAGTGGCGTGCCACCAGGTTCGCGGGTGAGGGTGACCACCCTGCCCTGCGCCTGAAAAGCGCGCGCCAGGGCATCGATATGGGTGGACTTGCCGGCCCCGTCAATGCCTTCAAAACTGATGAAAAGTCCGCGCTGTGTCATGAAAGAATTGCTATCTATAAAAGAGCTTATTGCCCAAGCTGATAATGGGCTACAGCCCGATTATGGGCTTCTAGTGAATCGCTGAACTGGCTCGTGCCATCACCCTTGGCGACAAAGTACAGTGCTTTGCTTCTGGTTGGCTGGGCCGCCGCCAGCATCGCCGCCTTGCCAGGCATGGAGATGGGCGTGGGTGGCAGCCCGGCGCGGGTATAGGTGTTCCAAGGGGTGTCGGCCAGCAGGTCCCGCCGATGCAGGTTGCCGTCAAACTTGTCGCCCAGGCCGTAAATCACCGTGGGATCAGTCTGAAGCATCATGCCGATGCGCAGGCGGTTGGTGAACACCGAGGCGATCATCGGGCGGTCAGCGGCGCGGCCGGTTTCTTTTTCAATGATGCTGGCCAGGGTCAGCAATTCGTCCGGGGTTTTCAGGGGAGAATCTGCCGCACGCAGTTGCCAGGCGGCGTCCAGATGTCGCTGCATGGCGTGCAGGGCGCGCTTGAGCACAGCCAGATCGCTGCTGCCTTTGGTGTAGGTGTAGGTGTCGGGGTAGAAGCGGCCTTCAGGCGAGATGCCCGGCTGCCCCAACTTTTGCATGATCAAATCAGGCGCTAGCCATTGAGTATCAGGTGCAAGCTGCTCTGCTTTCAGGAGTACCTGGCGAAACTGTTTGAAGGTCAAGCCCTCCACCAGCGCGACCGCGCGCAAGGCTTCTTCACCGCGTACCAGCTTGGACAGCAGGCTGCGCGGCGTCACTTCGCCTAGCAATTCATAGCTGCCCGCCTTGATCTGGCGCGACTGGCCCGACAGGCGAAACCACCAGTACAGCAGGCGTGGCGAGGTCAACACGCCCGCATCCACAGCGTCTTGCGCCACGCCGCGCGGGCTTGTTCCTGGCTCGATGGACAAATCAACCACCGGCGTGCCCAGGCTCAAGGTGTGGTTGATCCACCAAAACCCGATGCCGCCTGCGGCCAGTATCACCGCCAAAACAATGCTGATTAGTCGCCGCACAACCCTGCTGCCTTCCCCAAATGGAACACCGCATGATAATGCGCGGCATGCAAATCCAACTCCACGGCGTGGCCCCGCTGACACATTTAGGGCTGATACGTGCACAAGGCGACGATGCCGCCAAATTTCTGCACAACCAGTTCACTCAGGACTTTGTGTTGTTGGGCCAAAACCAGGCCCGCCTGGCCGGTTTCTGCAGCGCCAAAGGCCGTTTGCAAGCGAGTTTTATCGGCTTCAAACGCAGTGAGACTGACATCCTGCTGGTGTGTAGCCGCGACCTTTTGGCCACGACGCTCAAGCGGCTATCGATGTTCATCCTGAGGTCGAAGGTCAAGCTCACCGATGCCAGCGGCGACTTTGCGCTGTATGGCCTGGCTGGCAGCGCCTTGCAGAGCGCTACGTCAAAGATAGCTGGCTACGCAGACCAGATATGGGCTAGAGCCGATTTTGATGATGTAGCCCTGATCAACCTGTACCCGGCAGATGGTGTGGCGCGTGCGCTGTGGGTCGCCCCTGTTGGCCACGCTGCGCCTGCGGGCGAGGCCATGTCAGCCGAGCTGTGGGCCTGGAGCGAGGTGCGCAGCGGCATCGTCACCCTGACGCAGCCGGTTTTTGAAGCCTTTGTGCCGCAGATGGTCAACTACGAGTCGGTGGGCGGTGTGAATTTCAAGAAAGGTTGCTACCCCGGCCAGGAGGTGGTGGCGCGCAGCCAGTTTCGCGGCACCTTGAAGCGCCGCGCCTACCTGGCGCACGCTGATGCGCCCTTGCAAGCTGGCGACGAGGTTTTTTTGCCGGCGGACGAAGGCCAGCCCTGCGGCACCGTGGCGCAGGCGGCGGCAGCACCTGCCGGTGGCTTTGATGCCATCGTGTCGATGCAGATCAGCGCGTTTGAAGCCAGTGGCGTGCGTCTGGGTGGTTTGGACGGGCCACTGCTGACGCTGGCACTACCACCCTACCCTTTGCTGGCCGACGTCTGATCGGCAAACACCACCCGCACCTGCAAGCCAGGCCCGCTGGCCGGGTCTTCCAGCGACAGGCTGGCCCCGTGGTTGTGCACCACTTCCAGCGCAATCGCCAGCCCCAGCCCTGAGCCCTCCACGGCCGCATTGACCCGCACAAACGGCAGCACGCTGCGCTCGCGCAGTTCGGGCGCAATACCGGTACCACTGTCGCGCACCAGCAGGGTGACCGCGTGATCCTGTCGCTGGATGCTGACCTCGACCTCCGCGTTGGCAGGTGAAAACTTCAGTGCATTGCCCAGCAGGTTGTCCACCAGCAGGCGCAGGTCGTCCGCGTCACCCTGCACCACCGCCGGGCCGATGGTTTCAAGCGCAAATTCAATGCCCCTGTGGCTGGCGTGGGCCGAGAGGCCCATCATGGATTGCTGCACCAGTTGTTGCAGATCGATGGCGACACGAGGCCTGGGTTGGGTGCGGGCTTCGAGCCGGGCCAGTGTCAGCATTTGCTGCAACAGATGCTGGGCGCGTTGCGTGCCCAGTTTGAGCCGGGCCGCCGTGGCTTGCATCTGCGCCTGATCCTGCCCAAGCAGCAGGTTGTCGACCTCCAGACTGAGCGCGGTGATGGGTGTGCGCAGCTCATGCGCGGCGTTGGCAATGAAGCGCTTGTGCGCCTGTAGGCTGGCATCAAGCTGTTGCAACAAGCGGTTCAGGGTGCTGACCACGCTGGCCAGTTCAGCCGGCGCCTGGGGCAGCACCACCGACTGCAGGGAGTTGGCATCGCGTCGGCTTAACTCCTGGTCCAGCTCGCGGATGGGTTCGAGCTCCTTGCGGATGGTCAGGGTCACCAGCACTGCACCCACCAGCATCACCAGCAATGCCGGGATAACCACCGCCAGTTCCGCGTCCCAATACAAGGCATCCCGCAGACGCTGTGAATGCATCACCTGCACGGTGCGTTCGCCGTTGCTCAGTGTGAATACCTTGAGTTCCACCGCATCTTTTTGGTGGCCACTTTGTACCGATGACAAGCCGGGAGGGGTGTCCAGGGCAACGTCAATCTGCTCGCTGGAGCGATACAGCAGCCTGCCTTCGGCATCCCAGATCTGCACATCCAGGTGCAGCGCGGGGTCAGAGTCCCAGGTCTGCACGGTGCCCTGCAGGTCGCTGAGGATGAGCGCGCGCGCCACCTGTTCCAGCTGGTAGTCCAACAATTCCTGCTGTTGCTTGTGGACTTCCGTCCGAACCGTGACCGCCAGTACCAAACTGACCAGCAGCACACCGACCAACAGGCGCCTTTTGAGACGGCTTTCCAGCGAGAACATCACGGGTTATCGCGCGGCACAAAGTAGCCCACGCCCCGGATGTTGAGGATGCTCTCCACACCCAATTTGCGGCGCAGGTTGTGGATGTTGACCTCCAGCGCGTTGCTGGCCACTTCTTCGCCCCAGCCCAGCAGCCGCTCTTCCAGCTGCGCGCGTGACATGGGCATGCCGGGACGACGCATGAGCAGCTCCAGCAGGGCAAATTCGCGGGCCGACAGGCCAACCACCATACCCGCTTTGGTAACGATTTTGGTATCCGGGTGCAGCGCCAGCGCTCCGCTGCGCAAGACGGGGTCCGCCCTGCCCGAGCGACTGCGAATGGCTGATCGCAGGCGCGCGGCCAGTTCATCCATCTCAAAGGGTTTGAGAATGTAGTCGTTGGCGCCGGCATCCAGCCCGGCCACGCGGTCAGACAAGGCATCTCGCGCGGTCACCACCAAAATCGGCATCTGATGGCCACCATTGCGCAGGTCACGCAGCACCTGCATGCCATCGCGCTTGGGCAGGCCCAGGTCCAACACCACGGCATCAAAGGGCTCACTGCGGGCACATTGCAGGCCCAGCTCGCCGTCACGCACCCAGTCAATGGTGATGCCCAGGCGCGCCAGACCGACGCGCACCGCTTCGCCAATCAGGGGATCATCTTCAACCAGGAGAACACGCATGGGACTTTCCAGACAATGGGAGATTTTTCAGCTTATCACGGTCCAGACGCAAAAAAACCGCGCCATAGCGCGGTTTTTTGCAAGGTGGGCTGACCCACCCAGGCCGAAAACTTAGGCAGCGGCTGAAGCCTTCTTCATGGCTTTCTTGGCAGCGTGCTTTTTCACCTTCTTTTTGGCAGCCTTGGTCACAGGTGCAGCAGCGGGAGTGGCTTCAGTGGCTGCAGCAGCGACCGGAGCAGCCGGGGCGGCAGGTGCTGCAGGGGTAGCAGCAAAAGACAGGCTGGAACCCAAAACACCAGCGGCGATGCACAGAGCAGTGATACTTGATTTCATGAGGAATCCTTGAAGTGATGACGGTTAAGTCGGTTGCTGACATGTTGGTTCTGAACCAACTGAGCGTGACTGTACGGACCCCAGCTTAGTTTTTCCTTAGGCTTGGCTTAGGCCAAACTTAGGATAGACCAACCCCATGCACCCGCCCCGCCTCGATCGTGATGACACGCTGGCAGCGCGCCGCCAAGGCCTTGTCATGGGTCACCAGCACCAGCGTGGTACCCAGCTCGCGATTCAGGTCCAGCATCAGCTCCATCACCGTCTCACCAGTCGCAAAGTCCAGGCTGCCAGTGGGCTCGTCAGCCAGCAGCACGGCGGGATTCACCACAAAGGCACGGGCCAGCGCCACACGCTGCTGCTCACCGCCCGAGAGCACCTTGGGGTATTGCCCCAGGCGCTGCGACAGGCCCACGCGCGCCAGCAGTTCGGTCGCGGCATGACGCGCATCGCGCCGGTTCGCGAGTTCAAGGGGCAACATCACGTTTTCCAGCGCGGTCAAATTGCCCAGCAACTGGAAGCTCTGGAACACAAAGCCGACTTTCTGGGCCCGCAGGGCAGCGCGCTGATCCTCGCTCATGGCAAAGATGTCCTGCCCCGCCAGCTTGACCGTGCCTTGGCTGGGCACATCGAGCCCGGCAATGATCGACAACAATGTACTTTTGCCCGAGCCGGAGGCACCGACAATGGCGACTGTTTCCCGCTGGTTCAACTGGAAATCGATATCGCGCAGAATATCGAGTGTGCCGGTCGAGTCGGTCACAGACTTGAAAACGTGCTCGACCGAAATAATGCAATCTGACATGGGTGTTTCTTTGAACTTGAAAAATATCAATCGCCGTCACTGTATCGCGTTGACCCTGACGCTGGCTGCGACAGGGATTAGCTTGCACGCAGCCCAGTCTCAAACCATGGCAACCAGACATCTGAAACCGACGATTTTGGTGCTGGGTGACTCGCTGAGCGCCGAATACGGCCTTCAACGTGGCAGCGGCTGGGTCGCGCTGCTTGAGAAAAAGCTCGCTACCGAAAAAATTGCGGCCAACGTGATCAACGCCAGCATCAGCGGTGACACCACGTCGGGCGGCATGGCCCGTCTGCCTGCGCTGCTGGAAAACCACCACCCGACGCTGCTGGTGATCGAGCTCGGTGCCAATGACGCGCTGCAAGGCCTGTCACTGGCGTTGACGCAGGACAACCTGACCGCCATGACGCAAGCGGCGCAGAAAGCCGGGGCCAAAGTGCTGTTGCTGGGCATGCAATTGCCACCCAATTACGGGCGCGACTACGGCGAACGCTTTGCCCGCATCTACTCAGACGTGGCCAAGACCAGCAAAGCGGCGCTGGTGCCCTTCATGCTCAAAGGTGTGGCCGATGTGCCTGACAGCCTGAAATGGTTTCAGGCTGACCGCATTCACCCGCTGGCAGCCGCGCACCCGATCATCCTGGGCAACATCTGGCCCGAACTGAGAAAGCTGCTGCGATGAGCCTGACACCCCTGAGCGCGGCCGATCTGATCAACCGCCTGGGCGAGTTTGATGCGGTGATTGATGCCCGCAGCGAAGACGAATTTGCACACGACCACCTGCCCGGCGCTGTCAACTGGCCCACCCTGAACAACACCGAGCGCCATGACATTGGCACGCTGTATGCGCAGGTCAACCCGTTTGAAGCACGCAAGCGCGGAGCCGCCATGGCCGCGCGTAACATTGCTGCGCATATTGAGCGCGAAGTGATTGACAAGCCGAAGGACTGGAAGCCGCTGGCCTATTGCTGGCGCGGTGGCCAGCGCAGCGGCGCGCTGTCGCTGATTCTCAGCCAGATCGGATTCCGGGTGACGCTGGTGGAAGGCGGCTATAAGGCATTTCGCGCGGCCATGCTGCAGGACATTGACCATATCGTGCCCGCGTTGCGCTTTTCGGTGGTGTGTGGACCAACGGGTTCGGGCAAGACGCGGCTGCTGCAGGCATTGGCCAGACAGGGTGCGCAGGTGCTGGATCTGGAAGCACTGGCCAACCACCGCAGCTCAGTGCTGGGGGCCATTCCGGGCGTGGCGCAGCCTAGCCAGAAGCGCTTTGATACCTTGATCTGGGACACGTTGCGCCACTTTGACCCGGCCCAGACAGTGTTTGTGGAGAGTGAAAGCAAAAAGGTGGGCAATCTGTCCGTCCCCACCTCACTGGTGGAGGCGATGCGCCAAAGTCCGTGCCTGAATTTACAGTTGACAGACACCGAGCGGGTGGCGCTGCTGATGGAAGACTACGACCATCTGGTGCGCGACGTAGAGTTTTTATGTGACCGGCTGGCGGTGCTTAAAGAGTTGCGCGGCCGCACCGTGGTGGAAGTCTGGATGGCGCTGGCGCGCTCAGGCCGGTTGCCCCAGGTGGTGCAGGATTTATTGACCCAGCACTACGACCCGGCTTACCTGCAGTCCATGCAGCGCAATTTCATCCAGTTCAAAAATGCAAAAACCATAGCACCCACTGACCGCTCTGCGGGGGCTATGGCCGATTTGAGTACTCAAATCTTGCAGGCAACCCGAAGCTGTTGAGGCGTGCTCAGGTGGGTTGGCCGGACTCGTCGGTTGGACCGGTTGGTTCGACGGCTTCGTCATCAGGCACAGGATCGCCGGCCTTGCGCTGGGCCTTTTCTTTGAGCTTTTCTTCTTTTTTCTTCTTTTTGGCCAGTTCTTTCTGACGCTTCTCGTAGCCGTAATTAGGTGTTGCCAATGTAGTCTTTCAAGGTTGATGCGCCCGATTTTACCCGCTTGAATCAGGCCATCGCCGCCAGCGCTGCTGCCAGGTCGGCACGCAAGTCTTCGACCGCTTCCAGACCGATGGAAAAACGCACTAGCGTGCCGCGCGCCAGGTGTTCAGGCCAGGCCGGTCTCATGCTGTCAAGCGCATAAGGCATCACCAGACTGACGGGGCCGCCCCAGCTGTAACCAATCTCAAACAGCTTCAAACCATCACAAAACGCATCCACCTGCGTCTGGCTGTACTCGGGTTTGAACATCACGCTGAACAGGCCGGCGGCGCTTCCGGGCTCACCGGTGCACAACACCTGCCAGTGACGATGACCGGGCGAATTGGCCAAAGCCGGGTGCAGCACCTGGGCAAATTCGGCGCGCGTCTGGCACCAGTGCGCCAGGGCGCGGGTCGCCTCGTCATGGGCGGCGTAACGTAATTTGAGACTGGGCAAGCCGCGCAGCACCGCTTCTACATCATTGGCAGCCACACCCAGGCCCAGCCGCATGTGGCACAGCTTGAGGCGCATGTGCAGCGCTTCGTCACGGGTGATGACGCTGCCCATCAGCACGTCGCCGCCGCCGTTGGGGTATTTGGTGAGCGCATGGATGGAAATATCAACCGCCAGCGGTGTTTTGGAGCCGGGCTGCAGGTCAAACGGCGCAAACGCCAGCCCGGCACCCCAGGTGTTGTCCAACGCGCAGAGCACACCAGCGGCGTGGCAGATGCGCACCTGCTCCAGCAGGTCCGGGAACTCCAGCGTGACCGATCCCGCCGCTTCCAGCCACACCAGCCGGGTCTTCGGGCTGATTTTGGCGGCCAGGTCATGCGGATTGAGCGCGTCATAAAACTGGTGGCTGATGCCCCAGTGCATCAGTTCGCCTTCAGCCAGCGCTTTGTTGGGGCCATAGACGTTGTCGGGGATCAGCACCTCGTCGCCGCTGTTGAGCAAGGCGAGTGACACCGTCGCAATCGCGGCCAGGCCGCTGGGCACCAACAGGCACTGCAAGCCGCCCTCCAGCGTGCATAGCCGCTCTTCCAACATGTAAGTGGTGGGCGTGCCGTGCAGGCCGTAGGTGTAGGCTGATTTGTCCTTCCACTCGAAGTCGCGCATGGCGGCCACGTTGGGAAAAAACACCGTGGAGGCCTTGAACACACCAGGCTGCGGGGCTACAAAACCTGGTGGTGGGGTGTAGGCGTGGTGGATCAGGTCGGTGCTGGAAACAGTCATGTGAGGCGCGTTGTATCAATCAAAAAATATACAAATCAAAGAGTTGCGATCAAACGCTCCACTTCTGGATGAGCTGTTCAGGACGCATGTTGTCGTAGCCTTCAAAGGGCTGGTGGATCCACGGGTTGGTGGGCAGGTAGTCCACACAGTAGTCAGGGGTGAAGGTGGAGATGGCTTTGGTCCAGATCACCGCGCTGCGCATTTCGGTGATGGGTTTGTAGTTATTTTTGAGCAGCTCAATGACTTTGTTCAGCGTATGGCCGGAGTCGGCCAAGTCATCCACCAGCAGCACCTTGCCGGCAATCTGGCCCTTGGGGGTGGTGATGTAGTGGGCAATGTCGAGTTGCCCCTGCACCGTGCCGGCTTCCGAGCGGTAGGAACTGGTGGACATGATCGCCAGCGGCTTGTCAAACACCCGCGAGAGCACATCCCCCGGGCGCATGCCGCCGCGCGCCAGGCACAGGATGGTGTCAAACTCCCAACCCGACTGAAACACCTTGATGGCGAGTTTCTCGATCAGGTTGTTGTACTCGTCGTAGCTCACATACAGGTGTTTGCCGTCTTCTGTCAACATGAATATGCTCCAATAAACATAGCTGCCTTCCCAATACATGTAAGGGCTAGAGGCATATTTTTTATATAAATCCCAAGAAGATGTGATGCAAGCCGCGCAGCTTAGTCGGCCAGAAACGGGTGCCGCATCATGATGGTGTGGTCGCGGTCCGGGCTGGTCGAGACGACATGGATCGGCACACCGGTGACCTGCTCAATACGCTGCAGATACAGCCGCGCGGCCGTCGGCAACTTGTCGTACTGCGTGACACCCACGGTGCTGTCGCTCCAGCCTTCCATGGCTTCATAAACCGGCTGGCAGCGCGAAATGTCGTCAGCCCCCATCGGAAGGATGTCGGTGAGCTCGCCGTCGAGCATGTAGCCGGTGCAGAGCTTGAGTTCTTTCAGGCCGTCGAGCACGTCAAGTTTGGTGATGCACAAGCCGGTCAGGCCGTTGACCTGGGCCGAGCGTTTCAGCAACGCCGCATCAAACCAGCCACAACGGCGGCTGCGCCCGGTGGTCACGCCTTTTTCAGCGCCGACCGTGCTCATGTGCCAGCCCGGTGTGCCCTCCACTTCCCAATCGAGTTCGGTGGGGAACGGACCGCCACCCACACGGGTGCAATAGGCTTTGGTGATACCCAGCACGTAATGCAGCAAACCGGGGCCCACGCCCGAGCCCGCAGCGGCATTGCCGGCCACGCAGTTGCTCGATGTCACAAACGGGTAGGTGCCGTGATCCACGTCCAGCAAGGTGCCCTGCGCGCCTTCAAACAGCAGGTTTTCACCCTTGAGGTGCGCGTCGTTGAGTTCGCGCGACACATCAGCCATCATCGGCTTGAGCAGTTCGGCGTGGCGCATGGCTTCGTCATAGACGGCCTGGAACTGCACTTCGCCGTCTTTCATGTACGGGGCCAGCGTCGGGCCAAAGTCGAAACTGCGTGAGTTCAGGTAGGTGGTCAGCACATGGTTGTGCAGGTCCAGCAGCACGCGCAGCTTGCTGGCAAAGCGCTCGGGGAACTTCATGTCCTGCACGCGCAGGGCGCGCCGCGCGATCTTGTCCTCGTAAGCCGGGCCAATGCCGCGGCCTGTGGTGCCAATCTTTTCGCTGCCGCCCTCTTCTCTTGCGGCTTCGCGGGCCACGTCCAGCGCAGCGTGAAACGGCAGGATCAGCGGGCAGGCTTCGCTGATGCGCAGGCGCGAACGCAGTTCGACGCCGACTTTTTCCAGACCGGCAATTTCTTCAAACAGCTTGGCAGCGGACAACACCACGCCGTTGCCGATGTAGCACTTGACCCCCGGGCGCATGATGCCGCTGGGAATCAGGTGCAAGGCAGTCTTGACACCATTGATCACCAGCGTGTGACCCGCGTTGTGGCCGCCCTGAAAGCGCACCACGCCCTGAGCGCTCTCGGTGAGCCAATCGACCAGCTTGCCTTTGCCTTCGTCACCCCACTGGGTACCGACGACCACCACATTACGTCCTTTGATTGCAGTCATGTTGTTCCGCTTGGTTTTCGCTCAGATTGCTTGCACAAGCCATTGCCCGGCGGCTTCAATGAGCTCGCGGTCGCAATGGAATTCATCTACTTCACTCTCGTGACCCGGCAGCACGCAGACCACCACCTCGCCACGCGAACGCAGCGACGTGATGGCGGCGGCCAGCGTGGGTTCATCGCGCCAGGGTGCGCGAATGGCAGCCTGCAGCGGTCGCGCCTCAACCGCACCCACCAGGGTTTTCAAGTCCAGGCTGAAGCCCGCTGCCGGACGCTTGCGCCCAAACACCGCGCCCACCTGGTCATAACGGCCACCGCGTGCCAGCGCACCACTGGCACCTGGCGCATAAATCGCAAACCGGGCACCGGTGTAATACGCATAGCCTTGCAAGTCAGCCAGATCAAAACTCACCTGCACACCCGGCAATCGGGACGCCAGATGCTTGAGATTTTGTAGCGCCTCAGCCACGCCTGGTAAGGGCGGGAGGGCCTTTTCTGCCTCAATCAATATCGACGCGTCACCATACAGTTGAACCAGTGTGAGCAAGCCCTGGCGAATCTGCTCAGGCAGATCGCGTGTCAGTGCGGACAGCTCAGGGCTGTCTTTGGCAGCCAGTGCGGCGTACAGCGGGGTCAATTGCGCGGTGCTCAGCGACAAACCTGACAACATGGCTTTGACGAGCCGGGCATCGGCCAGGTCCACGCTTGGGTTTTTGACTTTGGCCGCCTTCAGGCAGTCCAGCGCCAATGTCAGCACTTCGATGTCAGCCTCCAGACCCGCGTGGCCATAGATCTCGGCCCCGAACTGCAACGGCTCGCGCGTCGCGTGCGGGGCTGCTGGCAGCGTGTGCAACACCGGGCCACAGTAGCAAAGGCGCGTGACACCGCTGCGGTTGAGCAGATGCGCGTCGATGCGGGCAACCTGCGGCGTGCTATCGGCACGCAGACCCATCATGCGACCGGAGAGTTGGTCAACCAGTTTGAAGGTTTGTAAATCGAGTGCGATACCGGCACCCGTCAACAGCGACTCGAGATGCTCCAGCAGCGGCGGCATGACCAACTCGTAGCCATAACAACGCGCTGCATCCAGCAGATCTCGACGTAATTCTTCGATGTGCCGCGCTTCGGACGGCAAGACATCGGCAATGTGATCCGGCAGGACCCAAGCAGACATGGATAAATGGGAGGCTGTTAAAACCTGAATTCTACCGGGCGAATGCAGCGGGCTGATTTACATCAGCCACCAAATCAGCATCAACCCCAGCATAAGGCTGGCCAAGCCAAAAAAACGCAACTGCCCATCCGTCAGTTTCAGAATTTGGGTAAAAGTCTGTCGCCAGGTGGCGGGTGAGACGAAGGGCATGAAGCCCTCCACCAGCAAAACCAGAGCCATGGCCAGCCAGAACGTGGTGCTGTTCAGGCCCGTCTCCATGCCTATTTTTTGCTGCTGACCGTCGGGTCCGCGCCACCACGCATGGTCCTGAAGAATTCAGAACTGTTGGGGTCAAGCACCATCACGTCGCTCTTTTTGGAAAATGCTGATTTGTAGGCGTCCAAGCTGCGATAAAACTCGGCAAACTTCGGATCACGGCCAAACGCATCGTTGTAAATTTCCGCGGCTTTGGCATCGCCCTGCCCTTTGATTTCCTGTGCGTCCCGATAAGCGTTGGCAATGGTCACTTCGCGCTGGCGATCTGCCTCAGCCCGGATTTTTTCTCCTTCAGCCGCGCCGGTCGAGCGCAATTCATTGGCGACGCGCTTGCGTTCGGCCTCCATGCGTCGATAGACCGACTCGGTAATGGCATCCACGTAATCCACGCGGGTAATGCGTACATCGACCACGTCAATACCCCATGGCTTGGCACCACGCACCTGGCTAAGTACCTGGCTTTTGACATCTTCCATCAGGGTTTCACGTTTGACCGACAACAGCTCCTGCACCGTGCGCTTGTTGATTTCTTCCTGGAAAGCATTGCGCACCACCCGATTAAGCTGAATCGCACCGGCCGACTCGTTCGTGCCCACATTGCGGATGTAATCAGTGGGCTCGGATATGCGCCAACGCACATACCAGTCAATCACGACGCGTTGTTTCTCGGCTGTCAGCACCGGCTCGTTGTCCGTGCTGTCAAGTGTCAGCAGACGTTTGTCGATATAAGAGACGTTTTGAAAAGGCGGCGGCAGCTTGAAGTTCAAGCCAGGCTCCGTGATCACATCCTTGATTTGCCCAAGGGCGTAAACCACCCCGAATTGGCGTTGATCCACGACAAACAAGGTGGAACTGGCCAGTGCCAGCAGCAGCACGATGGTCGAAAAAATAAAACCTAAACGATTCATCAGGGAACTCCTAGCGGATATCACGCGAGCGCAGACGGACAGCATCGCGCGTGCGTGCGTCAACAGCGCTTGTCGTCGCATCAGGCGACGACGGGGCAGTGGCAGGGACAGGGGTTGCAGTTGGTGATGAAGCGGCAGCACCTGCCGTTCCATCTTGTGCTGTCTGACCCGTCATTTGCATGATCTTGTCCAATGGCAGGTACAGCAGGTTGGAACCCTGTCGGGAATCCACCAGCACCTTGGTCACGTTGCCGTAGATCTGCTGCATGGCATCGATGTACATGCGGTCATGGGTGACTTTCGGTGCCTTTTGGTACTCAGTCAACACGGACTTGAAGCGCTGCGAGTCACCCTGCGCCTGCGCCACAATGCGCGCCTTGTAGGCGTCAGCTTCCTCTTTCAGGCGGGATGCAGCACCAACAGCGCGTGGCACCACGTCGTTGGCGTAGGCCTGGGCCTCATTCTTGGCGCGTTCACGTTCCTGCCCGGCCTTCAGCACATCGTCAAAAGCTGCCTGAACCTGCTCTGGTGGCCTGACACCTCCTTGCTGCAAGTTGATGCCAACGACTTCAATACCGACTTTGTAGCGATCCAGAATTTTTTGCATGAGTTGGCGCACACGCGGGGCAATCTGATCCCGCTCATCCGACAGCGCGCTGTCCATGCGCATCTTGCCAACCACTTCTCGCACCGAACTTTCTGCAGCCTGAACGACCGCATCCGAGGGATTTCTGCTGTTGAACAGGAAAGCGCGTGCGTCATTCAAGCGATATTGCACCGCAAACTTGATCTCAACGATGTTTTCGTCTTCGGTGAGCATGGCCGACTCACGCAGACCGGTTGCCTTGATGATGACATCCCGACCCACGTCAACCGACCGTATCTGTGTGACAAACACCAATTCGTCGCGCTGGATCGGGTAAGGCAGCCGCCAATTGAAACCTGCACCCACGGTTGAGTGGTACTTGCCAAACTGTGTGATGACGGCCTGCTGACCCTCTTGTACGATGAAGAATCCAGTCCCCAGCCAGATCAGCACTGCCACTCCTGCTATCAAACCTGCGCCAATACCTGCAGTCTTCATGTCGGGCTGAAAGCCGTTGGGGCCACCATTGCCACCACCGGAATTACCACCGCTGGATCCACGTCCAGCCGGCTTGGCGTTGCCAAAGAGACCTCCGAGCTTGCGATTGAAATCGCGCCACAATTCATCAAGATCCGGAGGGCCCTGGTTGGCTGCGCCTCGGGGTGGACGGTCTTCACCTTTTGGCGATTCGGATTCCGGGGACTGCGGACGCTGCTCATCACCGGCCTTGTTATCTGACGGTTTATCGTCACTGCGGCCCCAGCGCGGATCGTTGAGGTTAAACATTCCCTGAATGCGTCGCGGCAAAAGCGCCAAGCTAAAAGTAGGTAATTGAAGTTTCATCGCGTCTGCTCTTATCTAATAGGGGTCGATTGTGACGAATCAGACGGCGGCCTCATGATCCAGAGGGAAATCCGGGCCAGAGGTCGCTGGTCGCCTGGCGAGAACGGCAGCTGCCAGTAGTTGACGCAACCCAGCCACACCCTCACCGTCCTGTGCGCTCAAAAATATCCTGGGGGTCTGTTTCCCGTCGAGCTCATAGCTGTCCTGCATCGCTGGGGGACGATGATCTTGAGATACCGCGTCGAGCTTGTTGAAAACCAAAATCTGTGGGATGTCGTGCGCACCAATCTCTTTGAGCACACGCTGCACCTCAGCGATCTGGTTGACGTGGTTATCACTGGAAAAATCGACCACATGTAGCAGCAGATCGGCGTCCACCGCCTCTTGCAGAGTGGCCTGAAAGGCATCCACCAGTCCGTGCGGCAAATCACGAATAAAACCGACGGTATCCGACAAGGAAATCATGCGACCGATATCGCCCAAGTACAACTGACGGGTAGTGGTGTCCAGTGTGGCAAACAACTGGTCTGCGGCATAAGCACGGGCTTTCACCAGCGTGTTGAAGAGCGTCGATTTACCTGCGTTCGTGTAGCCAACCAGCGAAATATTGAACGCATCGCGCCGGTCACGCTGGCGGCGCTGGGTCTGGCGCTGGCGTTTGACCTTGGTCAGGCGCTCCTTGATGCGTTTGATGTTGTCGCCAATCATCCGGCGATCAAGTTCAATCTGGGTTTCACCCGGCCCACCGCGCATACCGATGCCACCGCTTTGCCGCTCCAGGTGGGACCAGCGTCGAACTAGCCGGGTGCTCAAGTATTGCAAGCGCGCCAATTCGACCTGAAGTTTGCCTTCATGACTGCGGGCGCGCTGACCAAAAATTTCCAGAATCAACAAGGTGCGGTCATTAACCGGCAACTCGAGATGCCGCTCCAGGTTGCGCTGCTGCGCCGGACTCAGGCTTTGGTCGAACAGGATTTCCTGCACGCCCAGTTGAGTTGCCAGCAATTTGATTTCGTCCGCCTTGCCGCTACCGATGAACAGCGCGGCATCTGGCGCGCGGCGCTTGCAAGTCACCCGCGCGACCGGTTGGAGCCCCGCAGTTTGGGCCAGCAGTCCAAGCTCCTGGAGCTCAGCATCAAAGTGGGGAAGTCCGAAGTCAACGCCCACCAGCAAGGTGGGCGCCAAAACGCGTTCAGGCGGTGGCAGGTTGTTCACCCTCAGAGACAGAGAAATTGACCGCACGCCCTGGCACGATGGTCGAAATGGCGTGTTTGTAAACCATTTGGGTCACGGTATTGCGCAGCAATACCACATACTGATCGAATGACTCGATCTGACCTTGAAGCTTGATGCCGTTGACCAGGTAGATGGATACAGGAACATGTTCTCGACGCAATGTGTTGAGAAACGGGTCTTGTAGCAGTTGGCCTTTGTTGTTCACGATATTCTCCGTGTTCGGATAATTGAAGAAGGGGGGACGATAACACAGCCAAACGGGTCATTCGCTTCAGAGGGCACGAACCCACAATAAATATGTCACTGATGGTTGACACTTGCCTCAGCCAGCCTTATCGGCAAACGGATTGGCAGAGGTTTTCAGTTCAATGCGTAAGGGTGTTCCGACCAGATCAAAGGCTTGGCGGAAACGCCCCTCCAGAAAGCGCTTGTAAGCATCTGTCACATGCTCAAGTGAGTTGCCGTGGATCACGATCACCGGTGGGTTCATCCCACCCTGGTGCGCGTAACGCAGCTTGGGGCGGTACATGCCAGCGCGCTTGGGACTTTGAAATTGCACTGATTCCAATAGCAGCCGGGTCAGCACTGGCGTGGACATCTTGCAGTTCGCCGCCTTGTAAGCCTGGATGATGGAAGCCCACAACGGCCCCAGTCCCTGGCGCTTCTGGGCAGAGATCAAATGCATATTGGCAAATTTCAGGAAACCCAAGCGCGTTTCAATGGAACGTTTGACCAGTTCACGCTGGTACTCGTCAACCGCATCCCATTTGTTGACGGCCAGCACCACGGCGCGGCCGTTTTCAAGGATGTAGCCTGCGATGTGCGCATCCTGATCAGTCACACCCTGGGTAGCATCAATCAGCAACAAGACCACATTGGCGGATTCGATGGCTTGCAGGGTTTTCACCACGGAAAACTTTTCAATTGCCTCGAACACCTTGCCGCGACGGCGCAATCCTGCTGTGTCAATCAATTCAAACTTCTGACCTTCGCGCTCGAAAGGTACTGAAATGGCATCTCGGGTGGTACCGGGCAAATCAAAAGCGACCAGTCTCTCTTCGCCCAACCAGACGTTGATAAGGGTCGATTTGCCCACGTTGGGGCGGCCCGCCACGGCGAGTTTGATCACGCCTGGTAAAGTTTCCACTTCGTCGGCGCCATCTTCAAGATTCAAGGGCTTCAAAGCCAAATCCAGCAGGGAGCGAATGCCCTGACCATGCGCGGCAGAAACGGGTAAAACCTCGCCCAGACCCAGTTCGTAGAACTCGACCAGTTGCGCACCTTCGACCATGCCCTCCGCCTTGTTGGCCACCAGCAGACAGGGCTTTCCCAAGCGTCTGAGGTATTTGGCAATGTCATGGTCCTGCGCGGAGACTCCACCACGGGCATCCACCACGAAGATGACGGCATCGGCTTCTGCCACGGCTTGGCGGGTTTGCTTGGCCATTTCTTTGTAGATACCGCTAGTCGCATCAGGCTCAAAACCGCCAGTGTCAATGACGATGAACTCTTGCCCGGCATGTTTGCCATTGCCGTAATGGCGATCGCGCGTCAACCCCGCGAAATCTGCCACGATGGCATCACGGGATTTGGTCAGCCGATTGAACAGCGTTGATTTGCCCACATTGGGGCGGCCCACCAGGGCCAGAACGGGCTTCATTCGGGCTGAAAACCGAACACACCGCCGTTGCGGGTCACCGCCACCAGCGTGGTGCCGCCCAGCACAGGCGTTGCAGCGATCGCAGAACCATCGGTTGAAAGACGCGTCAATGGGGTGCCGTCAGTGCGCGCGACAAAATGAATCAGGCCAGTGCCATCACCTACGACAACGGATCGACCCAACACCAGCGGCGCGCCCAGTTGCCGATAACGCAAGCGATCTGATGACCAGGCCTCGGTCCCGTCGGCAAGCTTCCAGGCCATCAATTTGCCATCACTCTCGACACCATAGACCTGCTTGTCATCGCCGCTCAAACCTACCGAGCCCGAAGCTGAGTGCTTCCAGCTGACTTTGCCATCCTCCGTATTGACGCAGCCCACTGCCGCCTGGAATGCGCGCGCACAAACCACGCTGGACTCTCGGCTGACACCCGCAACCAGATCCACCAAGCGTTCAATATCGTTCGTGCCGCGAGGTGTTGCCAGTGGCGCGTCCCAAACCACATTCCCGTTCAACGGGTTGAATCCGACCAGTCGGCCAGCCAAACCGGCGACCAGAGTGTTGTTCACCGCCAGCAGCACGCCCGCCTGCCGTAGCACCAAAGCCTCTCCCGGACGCTGGTTGGACCAGAGCTTTTTCCCGGTACGGGCATCAAACGCAGATAGGGTTCGGTCTGCACCCAGCACAAATACTCGTTCCCCTGCTACCAAAGGTGAAGTAAATACTTGACTTGACAAGCGCACGCGCCACAGTTCACGCCCGGCTTCCATCGTGACCAACTGGTTCTCGCGCGTTACGACAGCAGCAAAGTGACCATCACTGCCCACGCCGGCCGCGATCTGCGCGCCAATGTTGATTCGCCACAAGGCAGCACCAGTCTTGGCATCAAGCGAAGTCACCAGACCCTCAGAGCCCGCCAAGGTCACGGCGGTAGCGGTGGCATTGACGCTGAGCGGGAAATCAACCTTGCCAATTTGACCCGTCCAGGCGGTGCGCACACCCAGCAAGCCTAGATTGGGGCCCAGTTCCGCAGGTTTTGGCGCATTGGAACCACTGGCACACGCGCAGAGCGCGCCAATCGCCAGAACACACAGCCCCGCTTTGAGAGTTCGGTTCACAGCAAATCTGGACATCATGGGCTATTTTCCTTGCGCAGTGTCAAAGGTTGCACTGGTTTGCACATTCACGCCAAGGGCGTTGAGCTTGACCGCGACCAAACGCCGGTAGTCGGTGAGCGGGTCAAACAATCGGTAAGCTTTTTGGTACTCCTCAACGGCCTTGGGCTTGTTACCCTGCAAGGACAGGATGTCTCCCTTCCGGTCTGCGACCAGCGCCTCAAATCCGGTCGGAAACGGGCCACTCAATTGGCTCAACGCGCCATCGAGACCCTTGGCATCCATCAGCAACCCGGCCAGTCTGAGCTTGGCGACGGCTTGGTAACCGGCATCCGACGATTTTTCAGCCACCCAAGTCAGCGCCGATTTGGCAGCGTCTGTTTTACCGGCCATCGCATAGTGCTTTGCAGCAAGCAGACCCGACTGTTGCGCGTAGGCCGTGGACGCAAAACGATCTTTCATGTCAGAAAAAACGCGATCAATTTTGGCCGTATCACCGGACTGAATGGAGCGTTCAACTTCATCAAACAAGGCTGCCGCCTGGTTGGCCTGGCTGCGCTGCCAATAGTTGTAGAAATTCCAGCTGGCAAAGGCCGCCAAAACCACGATCAGCACCCATGTGATGGCATTGCCGTACTGCTTCCAGAAATGCTTGATCTGGTCAAGCTGTTCCTGTTCTTCAAGATCCAATTGATTTGCCATGACGTGCTTTACTAAATGTTGGATTGTAGGGTTGGGGCCCACTCGAGCGGATTGACCAACGAACAGGTCGTTTGCAAGGCCGTCACATCGCGCAGGGGTTTGATGGTGACTTGTTGCGCCTTGATTTCGTCGGGTCCAAAAATAAGTGCATAACGCGCGCCGCTGGCATCCGCACGCTTGAACTGGCTCTTCATGCTGCCCATGCCGTCCGCCGAGCTGGCATGCATTTGTACGCTCAGGCCAGCGTTGCGCAGTGACTGGAGCGTTGACAAAACCAATGGCAAGGCCGAGCTCTCCGTGACGATCGCATAGGCATCCAGCGGCGCTCCGCTGCCGATCAATCCTGCAGTTTTGGCAAGGTCCAATACGCGATCCACGCCCAGTGCCCAGCCCACGGCCGGGGTTGGCTTACCACCCAGTTGTTCAAACAGGTAGTCATAGCGACCGCCAGCGCATACCGTGCCTTGTGACCCCAGGCGGTCGGTGGTGAATTCAAAAACACTCAGGTTGTAGTAATCCATGCCACGAACCAGACGCGGATTCACGGTGTAGGCCACGCCGTTGACATCCAGAATGGCTTTCAAGGTGTTGAAATGGGTCAGCGAAGCCTCGCCCAGGAAATCCAGCAACTGAGGTGCTGCGTTGACCAGGCCCTGCATGTGCGGATTTTTGGTGTCCAGAATGCGCAAAGGATTACTGTGCAGGCGTCTTCGCGCGTCATCGTCCAGCATGTCCATGTGCTGCTCAAAATAGGCGATCAACGCTTGCCGATGCGCCAGACGCTCAGGCGGCTGACCCAGGCTGTTGAGTTCGAGGCGCACATCGGTCAAGCCGATTTCAGCCCACAGCGCGGTGGCCATCAAAATCAGCTCGGCATCCACCTCGGCACCCGAAAACCCCAATGCCTCAGCCCCAATCTGGTCGAACTGCCGGTAACGCCCTTTTTGCGGACGTTCATGACGAAACATGGGCCCCATGTAATACAGGCGCTTGCCACCGTCGTACAACAAGCTGTGTTCCAGCGCTGCACGCACCACACCAGCGGTGGCTTCAGGACGCAACGTCAACGGATCCCCGTTGAGGCGATCCTCGAAGCAATACATCTCTTTTTCAACGATGTCCGTCACTTCACCTAAGCTGCGAACAAAAAGCGGTGTGCGCTCGACGATGGGGGTACGAATATTGCGGTAGGCAAAACGGGCCATCAGGCCACGCACTTTCGCTTCAAACCACTCTACGGTGGCCGAATCAGGCGGCAGCAGATCGTTCATGCCTTTGACGGCCGTCAGCTTGCCCGCTGCAGGGATTAATACTTTGTCAGTCATGGAAAGTTCGGTCAAACCTGAGCAGCCGCTTTCACGCCAAAGCGCTTTTCAACATAGTCTTCAACCACCGCCTGAAATTCTTCGGCAATGGCATCGCCACGTAGGGTCATGCGTTTTTCTCCGTCGATGAAAACCGGGGCTGCCGGTGCTTCACCTGTCCCAGGCAAACTGATGCCAATGTCTGCCTGCTTGCTTTCACCCGGGCCATTCACAATACAGCCCATCACGGCCACTTTCATTTTTTCAACACCAGGGTATTTACTGCGCCATTGAGGCATCTGCGCACGCAAAAACTCTTCAATGCGCTGTGTCAATTCCTGAAAGGTGGTGCTGGTCGTGCGGCCACAACCCGGGCACGCCGTCACACTCGGCACAAACGAACGCAGTTCAAGCGCCTGCAATATCTCGGCAGCAATCACCACCTCCTGGGTTCGGGATTCACCTGGCTGGGGAGTCAACGACACCCGAATCGTGTCGCCAATACCCTCTTGCAGCAGAACCGACAACGCAGCGGCCGATGCCACCGCACCTTTGGTGCCCATACCGGCTTCGGTCAAACCCAGGTGCAAGGCGTAGTTGCAGCGCTTGGAGAGCTCACGGTACACCGAAATCAAATCCTGAACGCCACTCACTTTGCATGACAGGATGATCTGGTTGGGGTCTAGCCCCAACTCAACCGCCGCTTTTGCAGAATCCAGCGCCGAAGTAATCAACGCTTCGTACATCACGGGTTTGGCACCCCAGGGCGGGTCACGCCGACTGTTCTGATCCATCAGGTGGGCCAGCAAGTCCTGATCCAGACTGCCCCAGTTGACCCCTATGCGCACGGCTTTTTTCCAGCGCACCGCAGCTTCGATCATCAAGGCAAATTGCCTGTCACGCTTGTCCCCTTTACCCACGTTGCCCGGGTTGATCCGGTATTTGGACAGGGCCTGCGCACAGTCGGGGTAATCTGTCAGAAGACGATGGCCGTTGTAATGGAAATCACCGATCAGGGGCACATCAATCCCCATGCGGTCTAGTTGCTCGCGGATGTGGGGCACGGCTTGCGCCGCCTCGGGGGTATTGACCGTCAGGCGCACCATCTCGGAGCCCGCCATCGCCAGTTCCTTGACCTGAATGGCCGAGCCGATCACATCAACGGTGTCGGTATTGGTCATGGACTGTATGCGTACTGGGGCATCACCACCAACGGTCACTGTCCGGCTTCCCCAGACCACCCTGGCCTGGCGTGTTGGACGGGTTTGCGCGGTGGCTTCGGAAATCGGTTTGGATGTATTCATTACTTAACCTCAAATCGGGCAACATTTTCGCGAGCCAGAGGGGTCAGATCCATCGGCTTGCCCCGCACGGACACAGATACCTCGTCGGCGCGTCCGACAGTCACAGACAGCGGCAATTGCCCTGTCACACGAACGACCTCACCGTCTTGCATGACCTTGCGCAATTTGAACTGACCAGCACCATCAATAACTTGAACCCATGATTCACCATGGCCGCTCAACTCCAGTAAGGACGGCAAGGCAAGCGCGTCTGCTGTAGCCGGGACAGCCGGAACATCGACCGGGAGGACTGGCGCCGAAACCGCGTTGACCGCTACTACCGGGCTGTCAGCAACGGAAACTTGTGCCGACTGTTGGGTAACGATGGTTGACGATACAACCGAGTTCGCCGGATTCAGTGCGCCTTCAGAAGCCAACGTTGCCGGCACATTTTGAGACGCGGTGACCGGATCCACCTTGGCGGTGTCCTTCGAAAAGAAGGATTCACTCCCAAACAGGGGCTTGTCGGGCCAAGCCAGAATCACCACGATGGCAACGATCAAAAACAAAACCCCCAAGCCCGTCGGGCTGGACAATTGGGCCATCAAACCACGGTGAGAAGTCCCCGGGGAGTCTTTGAACGTGGTGTTCAATCCAGCTTCGGTGATTTTGAACTGGCTAACCTGTGGTTCCGGCAGGCACACCATGATCGGTGCCGGGTCAACTCTCAGGGCGCGACAGACACCCAACGCAAGCGAACGCACAAAAACCATGTCCGGTAATTGCTCAAACTGCCCCGCCTCCAAAGCTTCCAGTCTCTTGACGGGCACTTTCAAGGCTACCGCCAAGGCGGCGATGTGCAGCCCCTGCGCTTCCCGAGCTTCTTTTAGCAGCGCACCGGCTTGCGCAGGCGAGGCTGCCATCGGCGTATCCATGGCCTGACTCTCAAGGCCTTTTTCACTCATCAAACGCTCCACGCTGATACAAAACCGCTTGCGGTGACTGGGCAAAGCGCTTGACCAACTGCACAGCCAACTGGTTCATCGCCTCGCGGTTGCCCATGCGACGCTCAATCTTGATACCCAGCCACAGCGATTCCGCGTTGGCCAATTCGCTGTTGTTGAGCCGACGAATGTAAAACAGTGCTCGCACAAACTCCTGGCGTTGATAGAGCAAATTGGCCAGGTTGTAGCCCGTTACCGGGTTGCCGGCGTCATAACCGTACGATTTGACCAGGCTTGCCTCGGCTTCTGGCAGTTGCCCGGCCTTGATTTGGCACAAGCCTTGTGCCATGTAGGTTTTCGCACGCTCTGGATACAGCGGATTGGCCACCGCCTGGGCAAAATAATCCATCGCCTGCGAATAGCGCCCGTCCTGACATTTCAACCAACCCATGTTATGTAGCACATTGCTGTCATGCGGTTTCAGTGACAGCGCTTTGTTGAAACTCTCTTCTGCGATGGGAAAGTCGTTCAAGCGCATATAAATCAATCCGCGCAGGCTGAACGCATCCGAATAAGTCGGATCAATCTGAAGGGCTTGCTTGACTTCATCCAAAGCGACGGTAGTTTCGCCGCGCTCAAGATAGCCCAGCGCAAGTTGCATCCGGATGGATGCCCGCTTGCGCTCCGCAGTCTCGTCAGATTCCGTGACTATGTCCCCACGCGGCGCCCCAACCTGGCTTGATCCTGCAGGCCCAGCGCAACCACCCAGCGTTATCCAGCTGCAAAAAAGACAGAACGACAGCAAGAATTCAAGACGACGCGTTGATGGGGTCTTCATCATGACTTTCATCGTTCAGATTTTCGCATTGGTTGATGCAGCCGTCGGGCTTGAATGGATCCCGACGCTGCGCTGACGCGCGATTCGAATGGCGACCCGTGTTCGATCCACCACATCTCCTGCGAGTTGTCCACAAGCCGCATCAATGTCATCACCACGGGTCTTGCGCACCGTGGTGGTCAAACCAGCGTCACTCAATATTTTCGCAAACGCCTGGATGCGCTCCGGTTTGGAGCGGTGCAAACCCGATGCCGGAAACGGGTTGAAGGGGATCAGATTGAACTTGCACCACGTCACCGAGTGGCCATGGTGTTTGACCAGTTGAACCAGTTCACGCGCCTGTTCGTCGCTGTCGTTCACCGCATCCAGCATGCAATATTCAAAGGTGATGAAGTCCCTTGGCGCGTGAGCCAAATAGTTCACGCAGGCTGGCATCAATTCCTCCAGCGGATGCTTCATATTAAGAGGCACCAGGTTGTCGCGCAGGGCATTGTTGGGAGCATGCAGCGATACCGCCAGCGCCACTGGGCAGTCAAGCCCCAGAGCATCAATCTTCTTGATCAATCCAGATGTGGACACCGTCACCCTGCGACGTGACAGGCCGTAGGCATGGTCATCAAGCATCATCCGCAGCGCTGGTATCAGCGCCGCATAGTTTTGAAGCGGTTCGCCCATACCCATCATCACGGCATTGGAAATGACGCGATCGTCGCGCTGCAGGTGCTTGCGCAAAAAGTGCTCGGCAAACCAAAGTTGACCAATGATCTCGGCCGTGGTCAAGTTGCGGCTGAAACCCTGGTGCCCAGTGGAGCAAAACCGGCAGCCCATCGCGCACCCGGCCTGGGTCGAAATGCACAGCGTGCTGCGGTCGTCTTCAGGAATAAAGACCGATTCAATCACGTTGCCGCCGCCGACATCAAAGAGCCATTTGATGGTGCCGTCAGACGACATGTGCTGCGAAACCACCTCCATCGACACCACTTTTGCGACACCTTTGAGCTTTTGGCGCAAAGATTTGGCGAGGTCACTCATGTCATCGAAGTTCGCACAGCCGCGTTGGTGCATCCAGCGAAACAACTGGACGGCGCGAAAGCGCTTCTCGCCCAATAGCTGGCAAAAAGCAGTCAGACTCTCCAGGTCGTATTCAAGCAAGTTGACCAACGCGCCAGGCACCAACGTGACTTCACGCCGCTTGGCCTGGGCGTGAAGTTCATCGTGTGACTGGTCAACGGTCATGCCGAAATTCAGCGTGAGAAAACGTTCATGCCGGGGAAGAAGAAGCTCACTTCGACACAAGCGGTCTCGGCAGCATCTGATCCGTGCACAGCATTGGCATCAATGCTGTCGGCGAAATCGGCGCGAATGGTGCCGGGCGCAGCCTTCTTGGGGTCGGTGGCGCCCATCAGTTCGCGGTTCTTCAGAATGGCGTTTTCACCTTCCAGGGCCTGGATCATGACGGGGCCCGAGATCATGAAGCTGACCAGATCCTTGAAGAATGGGCGTTCCTTGTGCACAGCATAGAAGGCTTCAGCTTCACGTTGGGACAGGTGAGCCATCTTGGAAGCAACGATTTTCAGGCCAGCAGCTTCAAAACGGGCGTAGATTTGACCGATCACGTTCTTGGCAACAGCGTCGGGTTTGATGATGGAGAGTGTGCGTTCGATAGCCATGTGAATTCCTCGTAAATAAAAAAATTTGGTTGCTTAACCAAAGCCCTTGATCTTAACCTGAGCCCAGCTTGCCAAGCGCCAATGACGGTAGGTGCTTAACGCGTGCGACCGCCCGGCCTGCGCCCGGCCCTAGGGCCGCTACCACGCTTTTTACCTGCCTCCTGGCGTTGCCTGGAGAAACTGTCGGCACCGATGTAGCCCAAGGAAGTTTTCAAAGGGTCCGGTTGTTTTGCCGGTGCTTGCCCCTTTGAAGGCGCACGCGCAGGACCCCGGCCTGGCGCGTTGCGACTGCGAGTTGCCGCGCCTGCGCTGCGGCCGGTACGTGGCCGTTCGTCGGTTGTCGATGACTCTTCTGTAGATTCGCGGGCCACTGCGCCCTGCGCTGATGCGCGCGTCAACAAGCGAATGTCGGCATCGTCAAGCTCCACCCAGGCACCACGTTTCAAGCCCCGAGGCAACACCATGGAGCCGTAGCGGATGCGGATCAATCTGCTGACTGCATGACCGACAGACTCCAGCATGCGACGTACCTCGCGGTTGCGCCCTTCTGAAATGGTCACGCGGTACCAGCAGTTGGATCCTTCACCACCGCCCTCTTCAATCGAGCCAAACTGTGCCATGCCATCATCAAGCCGGACACCGTCCAGCAATTTGTGCTTTTCATCAAGCGTCAGCGCACCCAGCACCCGTACAGCGTACTCGCGCTCCAGTCCAAAGCGTGGGTGCATCAGGTTGTTGGCCAGTTCGCCAGAGCTGGTGAATAGCAACAAACCCTCTGTGTTCAGGTCCAATCGACCGACGGACTGCCACTTGCCCTGGAAAAGTTTGGGTAATTTGCGAAACACAGTCGGCCGGTTTTGCGGGTCGTCGTGGCTGACGACCTCACCGGCGGGCTTGTGGTAAGCAAGAACGCGCGTCGGCGGTGGAGCAACCTTGAACCGGATGGGCTTGCCGTTCACCTTGACATGGTCACCAAACTGGACACGCTGACCAATGTGAGCCGGTTCATTGTTGACGGTGATACGCCCTTCGAGGATCAACTGTTCCATTTCCAGCCGCGAGCCCATGCCCGCCTGCGCCAATACCTTGTGCAGTTTGGGAGATTCCGGCTGGGGCGGCAGCACCCGCTTCTGAACAGCAACTTCTGCCAAACTTTCTGCGGCATCAAAAACGCCCGAGACAACGTCTTCAAAACGAATCACATCGCTGGTGTCTGCGCCCGTTGTGGACAACTCGGTAGAGGGTTCAGTCATGGTGTGTCCTGTTGAGATACAAAGGCTTTGGGGTTCGTGCAGACATGGGAGTCGTCAGCCCAGTTCAGCGCGGCCGTGCCGGAACCACTGGTTCCAGATGTCACTGGTTCAGGTACTGGCTCCAGGCCTGCCAAAGGTAGCTCCTGGTTCAAGAGCGTTTCCAGCGCAACGGTTGAGGACGTGGGCGACGCCAGCAGCGGCAATTGATCGAGTGATTCGAGTCCCAGATCATCGAGAAAATGGCAGGTAGTCGCAAACAGGGCTGGCCTGCCAACGGTGTCCCGATGACCAATGGCCTCGATCCAGCCACGGTCTTCAAGCTGCTTGAGGGTGAGTGAATTGACGGTCACGCCACGGATATTCTCAATGTCGCCCCGGGTAACGGGCTGCTTGTAAGCAATGATGGCCAGGGTTTCCAGTGTGGCGCGTGTGTAGCGTGGTGGCTTTTCCGGATGAAGACGATCCAGATACATCCGCATATCGGGGCGGCTCTGAAACCGCCAGCCGTTGGCAACCAACACCAGTTCCAGGCCATGGTCGGACCAGTCCGCCTGCAATTCGCCCAGCAGGCGATCTATGTCGGCCGCAGTGAATTCGTCACCCAGCAGGACGCGCATATCCCTCACAGGCAGGGGTTGCTGCGCACATAGCAATGTGGTTTCCAGGACGCACTTGGCATCCAACGAATTCATGGTTGGCAATTTCCGGTCAAAACACACCCTCTGGTGCGGCAACAAAAAGAGTTTGAAGACGTGATCAGGACCGACAAGTCATCGGTGGCACGTTAAACGCACTGCATGGCAGTGCTAAAAAGAACAGCTATTGTAAGTGAGACCCCAGTCCGTGAGTGCTGCCGAGAAATCAACCGGCAATGCCGCCGTGAAAACCAAGGATCGCGACGTGACAGGGTGGGAAAAAGCCAGCCTGGCAGCGTGCAAGGCCTGCCGCTGCATACCTGCCGCCATGGCACCCCCATAGACTTGGTCAGCCACCAAAGCATGCCCTATGGACGCCAGATGAACCCTGATCTGATGGGTTCTGCCGGTTTGCAAGGTGCATTTGAGCAGACACCCGTTATTCACACTGGCCAGGCACTCAAAATCCGTTTGCGCTGTCTTGCCTCCATGAATAGCCAGGTCAACCACAGCCATGCGCAAGCGGTTGCCCGGGTCACGACCGATCGGCGCGTCCACCTGCCGCATACCCTTGCTCGGCCATGCGCCATGCGCCAGAGCCAGATATTGGCGCTTGACAGTGCGCGCTGCAATGGCCTGGACAAGTGCGTCCATCACCGCCCGTGTGCGCGCCACCACCAGCAAGCCACTGGTGTCCTTGTCGAGCCGATGCACGATGCCCGCGCGCGGCAAATTGAACGCTTGCGCGTCATACCCCAGCAGGCGGTTCATCAGCGTGCCGCTCCAGTTGCCTGGTGCCGGGTGCACCACCATCCCGGCAGGTTTATTGATCACCAACAGGAACTCGTCCTCAAAAACAATGTCCAGGGGCAGGTTTTCGGCCTTGAAAGCCTGACTCTGGGGCGTGGGCCGCAGCTCAATGGCGCTCGCATCGCCCGCCTTGACCTTGGCGGATGCCTTTTTGGCCAACTTGCCGTTGACGGTCACGCCGCCCAAGTCAATGAGTTGCTGCAGATAACTGCGGGAAAACTCGGGCACCAGCTCGGTCAACGCCAGATCCAGTCGCATGCCGTGATGGGCTGCGCTGAACGACAAAGCGCGCATTTCAGACTCCAACTCGGTCTCCGGCGCCACCTCGCTGTCATGAGTTGCCAGGTCGGTCGATATAATTTGGTGAGTGTTTTTCAAGAAAGCTGTCCTACATGCCTGTTGCCAAATTATCTGCTGCCCTTGCCTGGACCTTGGCATGCAGTGTCCTGCTGTTAGGCGCTTGCTCCTCCACCCCCAAAGACCCGACGGCGGGCTGGAGCCCGAACAAGATTTACGCCGAGGCCAAGGATGAGCTCAGCTCCGGTGCCTACGACAAGGCCGTGCCCCTGTTTGACAAGCTGGAGGGCCGCGCTGCAGGCACACCCCTGGCCCAGCAGGCCCAGTTGGACAAGGCTTACGCCCAGTTCAAGAATGGCGAACCTGTGCTGGCCGTCGCCACACTGGATCGCTTCATGAAGCTGCATCCAGCCAGCCCGGCTTTGGACTACGCGCTGTATCTCAAAGGGATTGTCAATTTCAATGACGACCTGGGCCTGTTTTCCTACCTGACCCGTCAGGACTTGGCGGAGCGCGATCAGCATGCCGCCAAAGAATCGTTTGAATCGTTCAAGGAGTTGGTCACGCGGTTTCCTGACTCCAAATACGCGCCTGATGCCAGCGCACGCATGAATTACATCGTGAATTCGCTGGCCCAGTCGGAAGTACATGTCGCGCGCTACTACTATGAGCGCGGAGCCTATCTGGCAGCCATCAACCGGGCACAATCCGCCATTACCGACTATCAAGGTGTACCGGCGCTGGAAGAGGCGCTGTTTATCATGATGCAGTCCTACGACAAGCTGAACATGCCTCAGTTGCGAGACGATACCCGGCGGGTGCTGGAAAAAAACTACCCCCAGACTCCCTACCTGACGCAAGGTTTCAAAGACAAAGCACAGCCCTGGTGGAAGTTTTGGTGAGGGCATGAGCACCAAAGGCTACCGGGTCACTGCTTCCACCGGTATTCACAAGGGCGACCGGGACTACCAGCAGGATCAAGTCAGCCTGATCTGCCACCACCGCGTCAAAGGCTGCGTGATGGCGGTTTTGGCCGATGGCATGGGTGGCCGCAGTGGTGGGCGCAAGGCCTCTGACCAAGTCATGATGACAGCGCGGCAATTGTTTGACCGCTATGTCCCGTCAGAAGACGATCCCGTTGCCCTGCTAAGCCAGTTGGTACTGGAAGCGCATATGGTCATCAAGCTGACCGCCATCTCCACCGAAGAAGAGCCACACAGCACGATTGCCGTGTTCATCCTCAACCCGGATGGCAGTTGTCATTGGGCGCATGCGGGTGACTCGCGCATCTACCACTACCACGGCAAGCAGTTGGTCAAGCGTACGCGGGACCATTCGTATGTGCAAACGCTGGTGCTCAAGGGCGAGTTGACTGAGGAGCAGGCCAACTTTCACCCCCAATCCAATATTTTGATGGGCTGCTTGGGCACCGAAAAAGAGCCGCCGATCAACGTGCATTCCATCGACAAGTTGCAGCCAGGCGACTCCCTCCTGGCCTGCAGCGACGGCTTGTGGCACTACTTCACCGAGGCAGAACTGGGCTCTGTGCTGGCTGCGCTGTCGGCCCGGGAAGCCAGTGAATTCCTGATTGACAAAGCTCGGCTGCGCGCCAAAGGCAGTGGCGACAACCTGTCGCTGGCCATCGTCAAAATCGAGGCAGCACCAGCCTGAATCTGCTCAAAGCCGCTCGGCAGATAAGTCAGCGCGGCGTTTCTGGTTGAGCGGGGGGTTCCTGCTGCTTCTTCTGTTGCGCCTCCAGATTGGAGTCGATGCGCTTGAGAGCCTCCAGCGCCTTGGTCTGGCGGTCCATGTCATTGAGAACCAGCTCTTGGCGACGTAATTCGTCCATAGCCACACGGCGGTCTTTGCGCGCGGTACGCAGGCAGTCAGACACGGCAAAACGGCCGTAGCAGATTCGCTCGGCTTGCAAATAATCAGCTTCGTGTTCAACGCGCTCCTGGGCAATACGCTGGCGCTCGGCCACCGCATCCAGCCCCGCAGGCCCTGGCTCCAGCCCTTGCGCCAGTACCAGCCCTTGCCAGAAAACCAGCCCCAAACCCGTCAGAAATTGTGATGTCATGTCAGCCGCGTGTCCACGTTGCGGCGCTCCAGCGCCAAAAACTCGCCCGTTTGCATTTCCTTGATGCGCGACACCGTGCGGGCAAACTCGTTGACCAGCTGCCCCTCGGTGTACAACTGATCAGCAGGCACTTCGGCCGACATGATCAGATTCACCCGCCGATCGTAAAGCACATCCACCAGCCAGGTAAACCGCCGCGCCTCGGCAGCCATGCGCGGCACCATTTGCGGCACACCGCTGAGCAGCACGGTGTGAAACTGCGTGGCGAGTTCCAGGTAATCGTTTTGCGAGCGCGGCCCGCCGCACAGGGTCTTGAAGTCAAACCAGACCACGCCACCCCCACGTCGGCGCGCGTGGATCACCCGCGACTCGATCTGCAACACCGGGTCCTCGTCCTGCTGCTCGGCCAGGCGCGCAAACGCATCCGTCATGGCCGCATCGGCTGCCGCGCCCAGAGGCGTGTGATACAGCTGCAACTGATCAAAGGTCAGGCCACGGTAGTCGGTGCCGTTGTCCACATTGATCACCTGCATCTCGCGCTTGATCATCTCAATAGCCGGCAGCAGCCGCTCGCGGTTCAGGCCGTTGGGGTATAGATCATCGGGCTTGAAGTTGGAGGTGGTCACCATGCCCACGCCGCTGTCAAACAGCGCTTTGAGCAGGCGGTGCAGGATCATCGCGTCGGTGATGTCCGACACATGGAATTCGTCAAAACAGATCAGCTTGTATTTTTCTGCCATGCGTTTGGCCAGCCGGTCCAGCGGGTTGACCGTGCCCTGCAAGGCGGCGAGTTCGCGGTGCACCTCGCGCATGAATTCGTGAAAATGCAGCCGGGTTTTGCGCTTGAGCGGCACCGCGGTGTAGAAGCAGTCCATCAAAAAACTTTTGCCCCGCCCTACCCCGCCATACATGTACACGCCGCGTGGAATCGGCGGGTGATTGATGAGTTTTTTCAGCGCGTTGGAACGCTTTTCCTTGAAATGCCCCCACTCACGCGCGCACACCTCCAGTGCCTGCACGGCGCGCAGTTGCGCCGGGTCCGACTTGTAACCACGCGCTGCAAGCTCGTCCTGATATATTTTTTTGACCGTCACAGTCGTGCCAGATACTATAAATAGGTGAGCTACTTGCGCTTATTCTATAAGGGCTAGAGGTCAATTTCTTATAAATTTTTTAAAAGTTCAGGGTGCGTTTATCCACCGCCAGAGCCGCCTCTTTGGTCGATTCGCTTAAAGAGGGGTGTGCGTGGCAGATGCGGGCGATGTCCTCGGCGCTGGCGCGGAATTCCATCGCCACCACACATTCGGCAATCAGCTCGCTGGCCATCGGGCCGACAATGTGCACACCCAGAATTTCGTCGGTTTTGGCATCGGCCAGCATCTTGACCATGCCGGTGGTGTCGCCCAGCGCGCGCGCCCGACCATTGGCCAGGAACGGGAACGTGCCCGCCTTGTAAGCCACGCCGTCCGCCTTGAGCTGCTGTTCGGTGCGCCCCACCCAGGCGATCTCGGGGCTGGTGTAAATCACCCACGGGATGGTGTTGAAGTTGACATGCCCGTGTTGACCGACAATCCGCTCGGCCACCGCCACACCTTCTTCTTCGGCCTTGTGCGCGAGCATCGGGCCACGCACCACGTCACCCACCGCCCACACGCCGGGCAGGTTGGTTTTGCAATCACCATCGACCACAATCGCGCCGCGCTCATCGAGCTTCAGGCCCACCGCTTCGACATTCAGGCCAATGGTGTTAGGCACGCGGCCAATCGAGATGATGAGTTTGTCCACATCCAGCGTTTTGGCCTCGCCCTTGGCACTGGTGTAGGCGATGTTCACACCCTTCTTGCTTGTCTTGATCTCACCCACCGTTACGCCGAGTTCAATTTTCAGGCCCTGCTTGTCAAAGGCTTTTTTGGCTTCCTTGGCGATTTGCTGGTCAACCGCACCCAAAAAGTCTGGCAGACCTTCCAGGATCGTCACGTCGGTGCCCAAACGCCGCCAGACCGAACCCATTTCCAGGCCAATCACGCCCGAGCCAATCAGGCCTAGCTTTTTGGGCGCAGTCTCAATGCGCAGGGCACCGTCGTTGGACAAAATCAGTTGTTCGTCAAACGGCGCACCCGGCAGCGCACGGGCGTTGGAACCGGTGGCGATGATGATCTGCTGGCCGACGATGCTCTCTTCAGCTGCGCCAGCCACCTTGATCTCGTAGCCACCGTCTGTGGCCTTAACAAACGACGCACGCCCATGGAAGAAGCTGACCTTGTTCTTTTTGAACAAGTACAGGATGCCGTCATTGTTCTGCTTGACCACCGTGTCTTTACGCGCCACCATCTTGGCGACATCCATGCTCAGGCCCTTGACGGTGATGCCATGGTCGGCAAAGTGATGGCTGGCTTGCTCGTAGTGCTCGCTACTTTGTAGCAGTGCCTTGCTCGGGATGCAACCCACATTGGTGCAGGTACCACCCGGTGCCGGCCCGCCGTTGGCGTTTTTCCACTCATCCACACAGGCCACGTTTTTGCCCAACTGGGCGGCGCGGATGGCAGCAATGTAGCCACCAGGGCCGCCACCGATCACGATCACATCAAATTGCTTGCTCATTTTTTACTTTCGAATGTCCATGACTGCACGCCATGCGGATGAATGAACCAACTCCAACTCCAACAACGACTAGCGGCGTGCGTTGGGTATCTGATGGAGCGAAATCAAGGAGGAGGATTGGGGCTAGCCCCAATCCGGGGGAAATTCGCGGAATCAGAAACCCAATGTGCGCTGCGGGTTAAAGCGAACTGCTTCGGTATGACGAATTGACAGCTAAATATCAAACAGCAAGCGTGCCGGATCTTCCAGCGCCTCTTTCATCGCCACCAGGCCCAACACAGCTTCGCGGCCATCAATGATGCGGTGGTCATACGACATAGCAAAGTAGTTCATCGGTCGCACCACGACCTGGCCGTTTTCAACCATGGCGCGGTCCTTGGTGGCGTGCACACCCAAAATCGCGCTTTGCGGCGGGTTGATGATCGGCGTGGACATCATCGACCCGAAGGTGCCACCGTTACTGATCGAGAACGTGCCGCCCGTCATTTCTTCCATGCCCAGCTTGCCGTCACGCGCCTTGGTACCAAACTCGGCAATCTTTTTCTCGATGGCAGCAAAACTCATCTGGTCGGCGTTGCGCAGAATCGGCACCACCAGGCCGCGCGGCGAACCGACCGCAATACCAATGTCAAAGTAGCCGTGGTACACGATGTCGGTGCCATCCACCGAGGCGTTGAGCACCGGGAAATTCTTCAGGGCGTGCACCGCCGCCTTGACAAAGAAGCTCATGAAGCCAAGCTTGACGCCGTGCTCTTTCTCGAACCGCTCCTGCATGCGCTTGCGCATATCCATAACCGGGGCCATGTTGATCTCATTGAACGTGGTCAGGATGGCGTTGGTGCTTTGCGACTGCAATAGCCTCTCAGCCACACGGGCACGCAGGCGGCTCATGGGCACGCGCTGCTCGGGGCGGCCCGCCAACTCCATTGCCAGGGTGCTGGCAGGAGCCGCGATTTGAGGCAATAAAGTGGCTACAGCCCTTGCTGGCATTGGGGGAGCAGCTACAACTTTAGGTGCGGCCACAGCAGCGGTGGCACCACCCGCCACAGCCGCCAGAACATCGCCCTTGGTCACGCGGCCATCTTTGCCGGTGCCAGCCACCGAGCCAGCGGCGAGCTGGTTGTCGGCCATCAGCTTGGCGGCAGCGGGCATGGCTACACCGGCCATGGAGGTGCTCGCGGGGGCTGCTGCCACGGCTGGTGCGGAAGCGGCGATCGCTGCGGCTGACACCGCGGCCATGGCCTGCATGACCGGCGTCACCACGGCACCCGCCACGCCTTCGGTGTCGATGCGGGCAATCAGCTGGTCGGCGGCCACCGTAGTGCCGTTGGGCTCGATGATCTCGACAATCACGCCCGCCGACGGTGCGGGAACTTCCAGCACCACTTTGTCGGTTTCGACATCGATCAGGATTTCATCCACGGCGACAGCGTCACCGACTTTTTTCTTCCATTGCAACAGGGTGGCTTCGGCCACGGATTCGGACAGTTGCGGGACTTTGACTTCTACGAGTGCCATAACAATTCTTTCAAAATTTTCATGAGGATTGCGCTTGCTGGGGTTCAAACGCATTTATTTGGTCAGGATAAAGCCCTTGAGCTTGCCAAACGCACCTTCCACCAGCGCTTTTTGCTGCTCCTGGTGCAGGTGGGCGTAACCCACTGCCGGTGAGGCCGAAGCTGCTCGTCCGGAGTAACCGAGCTTCTGACCCTCAAGCATGTTTTCGTGAATGTAATGCTGCACGTAGAACCAGGCCCCCTGGTTTTGTGGCTCATCCTGCGTCCAGACCACCTCGGTGGCGTTGGGGTACTTCTTGAGCTCGGTGGCAAATGCCTTGTGCGGGAACGGGTACAACTGCTCCACTCGCATGATGGCCACGTCATCCGCGCCCTTTTCCTCGCGCTTTTTGGACAAGTCAAAGTACACCTTGCCGGAACATACCACCACACGTTTGACCTTGTCGTTTTTCAACGTCTTCTGGTCCGGAATGATGGTCTGGAAGCTGCCCTTGGTGAACTCAGCCAGCGGTGAAGCCGCGTCTTTGTGACGCAGCAGAGACTTGGGCGTGAAGATGATCAGCGGCTTGCGCAGGTTGCGGATCATTTGGCGGCGCAGCACGTGGAAGATCTGGCTGGCCGTGGTGGGCTGCACCAGTTGCATGTTGGTGTCTGCGGCGAGCTGCATGAAACGCTCGACACGGGCTGATGAATGCTCCGGACCCTGACCTTCGTAGCCGTGCGGAAGCATCAGCGTGATGCCGTTGACACGGCCCCATTTCACTTCACCGGAGGCAATGAACTGGTCAATCACCACCTGGGCACCATTGGCAAAGTCGCCAAACTGGGCTTCCCAAATCACCAAGGTATTGGGGTCGTTGGAGGCGTAGCCGTACTCGAAGCCCAGCACCGCTTCTTCAGACAGGATGGAGTCAATGACCGTGAACGGAGCCTGGTTTTCAGCCACATTGGACAGCGGCACGTAGGTGCCGGTGTCCCACTTTTCACGGCTCTGATCGTGAATGACGGCATGGCGGTGGGTGAAGGTACCCCGGCCGCAGTCTTCACCCGACAGACGAACCGGGTAGCCACTGGCCACCAGCGACGCAAAAGCCATGTGTTCACCCATGCCCCAGTCCACCGGAATTTCGCCCCGTCCCATCGCGGCGCGGTCGTCAAACACCTTTTTGACCAGCGGATGCGGGGTCACGCTAGCGGGAATCGTGGTGATTTTTTCTGCCAGACGTTTCCATTCGGCCATCGGGATGGCGGTGTCGCAGGCATCGGTCCACTTCTTGTTCAGGAACGGGGACCAATCGACCGCGTATTTGCTTTTGAAGTTGGTCAGCACCGGGTCCACCGTGTGGCGGCCGATGTCCATGGCAGCACGGTAGGCCTTGAACATCTGGTCACCCAGGTCCGCGCCCAGGCCTTGCGCAGCCAGTTTATCGGCATACAGCTTGCGCGTGCCGGGGTGCTGGGCGATTTTTTTGTACATCAGCGGCTGGGTCAGCGCCGGGGTGTCCTGCTCGTTGTGACCGAGTTTGCGGAAACAGATGATGTCCAGCACCACGTCCTTGTGGAACTCCATGCGGTAATCCAGCGCCCACTGCATGGCCAACACCACGGCCTCAGGGTCGTCGCCGTTGACGTGCATCACCGGGGCCTCGATGCCCTTGACGATGTCAGTGCAGTACAGCGTGGAGCGGTAGTCGCGCGGGTCCGAGGTGGTGAAGCCGATCTGGTTGTTGATGATGATGTGCACCGTGCCCGCGGTGGTGTAACCACGGGTCTGCGCGAGCGCCAGGGTTTCCTGGTTGACACCCTGGCCAGCAAAAGCCGCATCACCGTGCACCAGCACCGGCAGCACCTGGCGGCCAGTCGGGTCGGCGCGGCGATCCATGCGGGCCCGCACCGAGCCTTCGACCACAGGGTTGACGATTTCAAGGTGCGACGGGTTGAATGCCAGGCTCAAATGCACCGGCCCGCCGGGGGTGGTGACATCCGAGCTGAAACCCTGGTGGTATTTCACGTCGCCAGCCGTCAATTCTTCCGGAGCGGTGTGGTCAAACTCGGCAAACAGGCCACCGGGCATCTTGCCCAGGGTGTTCACCAGCACGTTCAAGCGGCCACGGTGGGCCATGCCGATGACAATCTCCTGCACGCCACGGCTGCCTGCCTGCTGGATCAGCTCGTCCATGGCGGCGATGAAACACTCACCGCCTTCGAGCGAAAAGCGCTTTTGCCCCACATACTTGGTGTGCAGAAAACGCTCCAGCCCTTCGGCGGCGGTCAGGCGGTCCAGGATGTGTTTTTTCTTATCAACATCAAAGTTGGGCTTGCTGCGCACGCTCTCCAGCCGCTGCTGCCACCAACGCTTTTGTGTCTGGTCCGAGATGTACATGTATTCGGCACCAATCGTGCCGCAATACGTCTCACGCAACGCGTTAAGAAGGTCACGCAAGGTCATGACTTCTTTGCCAAAAAAGGTATTGCTGGTGTTGAATACCGTTTCATGGTCAGCATCCGTGAAGCCGTAAAACGCCGGGTCCAGCTCAGGGATGTGTTCCCGCTCGGTGCGTTTCAGGGGGTCCAGATCGGCCCAGCGCGCACCCACATTGCGGTAAGCGGCAATCAGCTGCTGAACGGCAACGCGTTTGCGGCCGAGTTCAGAATCGGCACCCGTTTGCACCACGACCTTGTTGCTGCCTTGTTTGGCAAGTTCGGCAAAGGCATTGATGACCGGTTGGTGGGGAACGTCGCGGGTGTTGCTGCCGTCAACTGCAGGCACATGCTGCAGTGCATCGAAATAATCACGCCAGGTGTCGGGAACGCTGCCAGGGTTGGCCAGGTAGTTCTCGTACATTTCCTCGACATACGGGGCATTGCCGCCGAAAAGGTAGGTGTTGGCCTGATAGGCCTGGTAAACCGAGTTTGTCTCACTCATATGTTTCGCTGACTTTCACTCCCCTTCAGGGAGCTATAGCTGGTTAAAGCTGGGTTAGTTAACCTTCCGCGTCACGGCTTGACCGTTTGGCGGATGCGACAGTGGCGTTGGAAGGGCCTGCAATCAAAAATGGATTGTGCCACCGCCAGGGTGGCACCAAACTTACAGCGGTTGATTTAAATCAATCAGGCAGTCACCAAATCCTTGATTTGCTGCAGCGCTGCGGGGTCGTCCATGGTGGTCAGATCGCCGGGGTCGCGGCCCTCACACACGGCGGCTATGGCCCGGCGCAGGCACTTGCCGCTGCGGGTTTTAGGCAGCACGGTGACAAAACGCACCCGGGCGGGCCGCGCCACAGCACCTAGATCACGGTCCACCAGTTTGAAGACTTCAGCCTCCAGCGCATTGGCACTGGCATCATCGGTCAACAGGTCGGGGTTTTTCAGTACCGCAAAGGCCATCGCCACCTGCCCCTTAAGCTGGTCGGCCACACCTACCACCGCCACCTCGGCAATGTTCGGGTGCGCGGCAATGCTCTCTTCGATTTCGCGGGTGCCCAGGCGGTGCCCGGCGACGTTGATCACGTCATCGGTGCGGCCCAGGATGAAATAATAACCATCGGCATCACGAATGCCCCAGTCAAACGTGCTGTACACCAGCTTGCCGGGCACGCTCTTCCAGTAGGTGTTGACAAAACGTTCGTCGTCGCGCCACACGGTTTGCATACAGCCGGGTGGCAGCGGGCCTTCCACAGCCACCACACCCTTCTGGTTTGGGCCTGTGAGTTCTTCACCAGTCTGGTCGTCAAGCAGTTTCACGTCGTAGCCATACACCGCTTTGCCAGGCGAGCCAAACTTGGTCACGGCTTTTTCCACGCCGTTGCACAGTGACAAAATCGGCCAACCAGTTTCGGTCTGCCAGTAGTTGTCGATGATCGGCTTGCCCAGACCGGTGCTGATCCACTGTGCGGTGGGCTCGTCCAGCGGCTCGCCCGCCAGAAACAGGGCACGCAAGCTCGACAGATCGTATTTGGTCAGCAAGGCCGGGTCTTGCTTCTTGAGCACGCGAACCGCTGTCGGTGCGCTGAACATCACCGTGACCTTGTACTTTTCGACCAGACTCCACCAGATGCCGCCATCCGGGCGGGTGGGCAGGCCCTCATACATGATGGTGGCCATGCCAGAAATCAGCGGGCCGTAAATGATGTAGCTGTGACCCACCACCCAGCCAATATCACTGGTAGAGAAGTAGGTTTCGCCCGCATTGCCAGCATAGATGTGCTTCATGCTGGCCGCCAGCGCCACGCAGTAGCCGCCGGTGTCGCGCTGCACACCCTTGGGCTTGCCGGTGGTGCCGCTGGTGTACAGCGTGTAGCTGGGGTGCGTGGCATCGACCCACTCGCACTCGACCACGGTGTTGAGATTTTTCTCGCGCAGCGGTGCCCACAGGTGGTCACGGCCTGCCACCAGCTCCATCGGGGCCATGCCGCGATCAACCAGCAAAACCGCTTCGGGTTTGTACTTGGACAGGCGCAGGGCTTCGTCGAGCAGCGGTTTGTAGGGCACCGGCTTGCCACCGCGCGAACCGGCATCCGCGCTGACCACGACCCGGGGTTCTGCATCTTCAATGCGCGAAGCCAGCGAACCGGATGCAAAACCGCCAAACACCACCGAGTGAATGGCCCCAATGCGGGTGCAGGCCAGCATCGCAAACGCCGCTTCGGGGATCATCGGCATGTAGATCAAAACCCGGTCGCCTTTTTGCACACCAAGGTCTTTCAACACTGCAGCCATTCGTTGAACTTCAGCGTGCAACTCTTTGAAAGAATAGACTTTTTCCTGGTTGGTTTCGGTTGAAACAAAGATCAGCGCAGCCTGGTCTGCACGGGTAGCCAAATGCCGGTCAACCGCGTTGTGGCACAGGTTGGTGGTGCCACCGACAAACCATTTCGCAAACGGCGGGTTGCTGTAATCACAAATCTGTTGCGGCGGAACCTTCCAGTCCACCAACTGCGCTTGCTCCCCCCAAAAGCCGTCGCGGTCGGTCAGGGAGCGTTGGTGAAATTCGGCATAAGTTGTCATTGACTGTCTCCGTTGGGGGGGTGGCTTAACTGAATTCATAATTATGAACGAACAACTTGCAATACCCTGACTGATATCGTGGCCAGCGCAAGTGTTGCCGCTCGCTCAATGCTCTTTTAACGATAGCTTACAGCCCCTGTTATATAAGGGCTAGCGGCCTATTTGATCAGCGCTTGAATCGCTTTGAATTGTGGGTGCTCAGCCGAACGGAGCCACTCAAAAGCCACCATTTCTGTCGTGACCAGTTCCACGCCCGCCCCGGCCAGGCGGTCAAAGGCGGCATCGCGGTTGCGCTCGGTGCGCGAGCTGCAGGCATCGGTGACCACCCACACGTCAAAGTCGTCTTCCAGCAGATGCAGCGCAGTTTGCAGCAGGCACACATGCGCCTCGCAGCCAGCAATCACGATGGAGCTGCGTTCGGTGGGCGTGTTGGACGGCTTTTGCAGGTGTTTGGGCAGGCTGCGTGCATTGCCTGCGGGCGGCTTGACCGGCGGGCGCAACCATTCGCCCAGGCCTTCTTCGACCCCGCTGAACTGCATCTTGGCCAGTGTGCGCTGGCACAAGGCCTTGATCTCGGGCGCGTTCTCGCCCAGTTTGGAAGGGTTTTGTTCGGTGCCCATCACCGGCACATTCAACAGCCGCGCCATCTGCGCCAGGCGGGTGGCATTGGCTAGCACCAGTGGCGCTTCAAAAATGGCTGGCATCAGCCGGGCCTGATAGTCCACCAGCACGAGTTGGGAGAGTTCAGCATCTAGCAGCATGGAATTCTTTCAACATTCAGAATTAGCGTCGGCAATATTAGACAGCAGGACCAAGGGCGATTGCCGTTTGAAGTGATCTGGAGACGCAAGTTTTTGTTCGATTTTTTGAATAACGAAAATGAAGTTTTAACAAAATGATATAAATCAAATACTTACACTATTTACCTCGAAAAAACATGAGAAAAAATAGATTGTGACAAAGCTTGTTTTGCTATTAAACTCACGCCCATGCGTTTTTTTGCCCTTCTCTGCAGCCTCTGTATCGCCGGTGCCGCCCATGCCGCACCGCCCGAGGCCACCAACGAGACCGGCAGCTTCCTGGCTGATCAGGTTGTTTATCAACACCTGCAGCAAGCCGGACAGCAAATTCAACAGGCCGGGCAACAACTCCAGCAAGTTGGGCAAACCACGGCCACCAAGGCTTCCGAATTGGTCGTCAATGCTTTGGGGTTTCTCGGCGTACCCTACCGCCGCGGTGGCACCTCTGCCGATACGGGTTTTGACTGCAGCGGGTTTGTGAGGACGGTTTACCAGGAATCCGTGGGCCTCGTCTTGCCACGGGTTGCAGCGCAACAAGCGGCCAGCACCGAAAAAGTGGCCCGCAACGACCTCAAGCCCGGCGACCTGGTGTTTTTCAACACCATGCGCCGCACCTTCAGCCATGTGGGCATCTATATTGGCGACGGCAACTTTGTGCACTCGCCCAAACCGGGTGCTGAGGTGCGCGTCGAGAGCCTGAGTGTGGCGTACTGGAAGCGCCGCTTCACCGGTGCCCGCCGGGTGCTGACTGGCGCTGACGATTTGCCAACGCCGCAGGCCAGCAGCATTGTCGAACCTGTCGTCCGCTGAGGACAGAGCGCCAGGCCAATCATCGGGTCGGTAGCCGCGACTCTGCGGCGACCATTATCCCCAGCGTGATTTTTTAACACAAAAAAGCTGCGCAGCCATTATCAGGACTGAGCAGCCAGCTATTGAATTCAGAGTAAAAGTCGGACTGCTACTTGCGCGCGGGCGGCACATCCGTGCAGCTGCCGTGCGCAATCTCCGCCGCCATGCCAATGGATTCCCCCAGCGTCGGATGCGGGTGAATCGTCTTGCCGATGTCGACGGCATCGGCACCCATCTCGATGGCCAGCGCCACTTCACCAATCATGTCGCCTGCGTGGGTGCCGACCATGCCACCGCCCAGGATCCTGCCATGGCCGTGCGCCTCGGGGGAATCGTCAAACAGCAGCTTGGTGACACCTTCATCGCGTCCGTTGGCAATCGCTCGGCCGGAGGCGGTCCAAGGAAACAGGCCCTTTTTGACCTTGATGCCTTGCGCCTTGGCCTGGTCTTCGGTCAGGCCCACCCAGGCCACTTCGGGGTCGGTGTAGGCCACGCTGGGGATCACGCGGGCATTGAAAGCGCTTGAGGCGAGTTCCTTGTTGCCTTGTAGTTCACCCGCAATCACCTCGGCTGCCACATGCGCCTCGTGCACCGCCTTGTGCGCCAGCATGGGCTGGCCGACGATGTCGCCGATGGCGAAGATGTGCGGCACGTTGGTGCGCATCTGGATGTCCACGTTGATGAAGCCCCGGTCTGTGACGGCCACACCGGCCTTGTCCGCAGCGATTTTTTTGCCGTTGGGCGTGCGGCCGACGGCTTGCAGCACCAGATCGTAGGTTTGTGGCTCGGGCACTTTGACACCCTCTTCTGCGGGCGCAAAAGTGACCTTGATGCCCTCAGGTGTGGCTTCGGCTGCGACGGTTTTTGTTTTGAGCAGGATGTTGTCAAACCGTGGCGCGTTCATTTTCTGCCAGATTTTGACCAGATCACGGTCCGCGCCCTGCATCAGGCCGTCGAGCATTTCGACCACGTCCAGCCTTGCGCCCAGGGTGCTGTACACCGTGCCCATTTCCAGGCCGATGATGCCGCCGCCGAGGATCAGCATGCGCTTGGGGACTTCTTTGAGCGCCAGTGCACCGGTGGAGTCCACCACGCGCGGATCGTCCGGCATGAAGGGCAGGCGCACCGCCTGGCTGCCTGCGGCGATGATGGCTTTCTTGAAAGCAATGACTTTTTTGCTGCCGGTCTTGCCTTGCGCCGGGCCGGTGGTTTCTTCGACCTCGATGTGATTCGGGCCGACAAACGCGCCATAGCCGCGCACGACGACCACCTTGCGCATCTTGGCCATGGCACCCAGGCCGCCGGTGAGCTTGGCAATCACCTTTTCCTTGTGGTTGCGCAGTTTGTCGATGTTGACGGTGGGCGCGCCAAAGTCCACGCCCAGATCACCCAGGTGCGCCACCTCATCCATCACGGCAGCGACATGCAGCAGCGCCTTGGACGGGATGCAACCCACATTCAGGCAGACGCCGCCAAGCTGCGCATAGCGCTCGACGATGATGACTTTGAGTCCCAGATCCGCCGCGCGGAAGGCTGCCGAATAGCCGCCCGGGCCGCCGCCGAGCACCAGCACATCACAGTCGAGCTCCGCCGTACCGGCAAAACTGGCCGCTGTGGGTGCCACGGCAGTCACTGTTGATGGTACTTTTAAAGGAGCTGCCTGCGATTCATGGACGGGGGCTGGAGCCTGATTTGGTTTGGATTCTTCGGCTTGAGGCTGGGCGGGCGCGGCAGAGGCAGTCGCAGCACTTTCAGTGTCCAGTGACATCAGCACCGAGCCCATGGACACCTGGTTGCCGAGCTTGACCTTGAGTTCCTTCACCACCCCGGCGTGGCTGCTGGGGATTTCCATCGAGGCCTTGTCGCTCTCGACGGTGATCAGGCTCTGGTCTGCCTTGACGCTGTCGCCGGGTTTGACCAGCAGTTCGATCACGGTAACTTCGGCGAAGTCACCAATGTCGGGGACGTAAATGTCGATCAGTGCCATATTTGTTCTTTCTTTTAAAGCAGTACCCGGCGGAAGTCGCCCAGGATCTGGCCCAGATAGACGTTGAAGCGCGCCGCTGCCGCGCCGTCGATCACGCGGTGGTCCCAGGTCAATGACAGCGGCAGCATCAGGCGCGGTTGGAAAGCTTTGCCGTCCCAGACCGGCTCAATCGTGGAGCGGCACACGCCCAGAATCGCTACCTCGGGCGCGTTGATGATGGGGGTGAAATACCGCCCGCCAATGCCACCCAATGACGAAATGGTGAAGCTAGCACCGGTCATCTCGGCTGGGCTGAGTTTGCCATCGCGGGCCTTCTTGGCCAGCTCGCTCATCTCGGCGCTGATTTGCATGATGCCTTTTTGATCAGCGTCTTTGATCACCGGCACCATCAGTCCGTTGGGCGTGTCGGCAGCAAAACCGATGTGGTAGTACTGCTTGTAGATCAACGCGTCGCCGTCCAGGCTACTGTTGAAGTCGGGGAATTTCTTGAGTGCGGCCACGCAAGCCTTGATCAGGAAGGCCAGCATCGTCACCTTAATACCCGACTTCTCGTTCTCCTTGTTGGTCGCCACGCGAAAGGCTTCGAGGTCGGTGATGTCGGCATCGTCATGGTTGGTGACGGCCGGAATCATGATCGCGTTGCGCAGCAGATTGGCACCGCTGATCTTCTTGATTCGGCTCATCTCCTTGCGCTCGACGGGACCGAACTTGGCAAAGTCCACCTTCGGCCACGGGATCAGGCCCAGCGCTGCACCGTCACTGGCCGCAGCCGCTGCGGGTTTGGCCGCCTGGCTGGCCGCGATGGCACCTGTTTGCACCGCCCCACTCATGACCGAGCGGGTGAAGGCCTGCACATCGGCATCGGTGATACGGCCCTTGAGCCCGGAGCCCTTGATCTCAGCCAATGGCACACCCAGCTCGCGGGCAAATTTGCGTACCGACGGCGAGGCGTGAGGCAGGCCCAACAACGTCGCGGTCGGGTTGTGCGCGGGGGCTGCCAATGCCGCAGCAGGTATCACCGCTTCCGCAGCGGCCACAGGCGGGAGCGCTACATCTATTGTAGCTGCTCGCCCATGATCCGTAGGGGCTGGAGCCTGATTTGACGTAGAACTGTCTGTCGCTGAAGATGACGATGACGACCCGCCTGCAGCCACGGGTGCCACCCCCTGCAGAATCAGCAGCAAGTCACCAATGTTGACGGTGTCACCGAGTTTGACCTTGAGCTCCAGCACCACCCCGGCGGCACCAGAGGGGATCTCCATGGAGGCTTTGTCCGACTCCACGGTGACCAGGCTTTGTTCCAGCTTGATGCTGTCACCTACCTTGACCATGACCTCGATCACCGTCACGTCCTTGAAGTCACCAATGTCAGGCACACGCACCTCAATTGGGCCAGATGCTACTGGAACCGTAGCTGCCGGTGCTTGTGCAGACTGGGCTGCAGGCATATTAGGCGTATCTGCCGGTTCAGCCACCGCTTCTGCTACAGGCGCGATAGCTGCCGGTGCTTGTTCCACGGGGGTTGGGGCCGGATTAAATGCGGCATCTTCGCCTGCCACGTCCAGCATCAACACCAGTGAGCCTTGCTTGACCTTGTCGCCCAGCGCGACTTTCAGCTCCTTGACCACACCGGCATGGCTGGACGGGATTTCCATCGACGCCTTGTCGGATTCGACGGTCAGCAGGGACTGATCGGCACGCACCGTGTCGCCGGGTTTCACCAGCAGTTCGATCACCGTCACTTCGTCGAAGTCGCCGATGTCGGGTACCTTGATTTCTAAAGTTGCCATGTTGATTCCTAATCAGTGGGGGTCAGAGCACATTTGCTGCGCAAAGTGGTCTGACCCACCAGGTTTCAGTCTTCATTGGAGTCAGCGCACATTGGCGGCGCAAAGTGGTCTGACCCACAAGGATTTGTTTTAAGCGTGAAGGGGGTTGACCTTGTCAACGTCGATGCCATATTTGGCAATGGCTTCGGCCACGCGGGCCACCGGCACGGTGCCGTCTTCGCTCAGCGCCTTGAGGGCCGCGACGACGATGTAGTAGCGGTTGATCTCGAAGTGCTCACGCAGTTTGCTGCGGAAATCGCTGCGGCCAAAGCCATCGGTGCCCAGCACCTTGTAGCTGCGCCCTGCCGGTATGAAGGCACGAATCTGCTCGGCATACGCCTTGATGTAGTCGGTGGAAGCCACCACCGGGCCACTGTGGTCACTCAGTTGCTGGGTGACGAACGGCACCACCGGCGCCTCCGTGGGATGCAGCAGGTTGATCCGCTCTGCCGCCTGGCCGTCGCGCGCCAGTTCGTTGAAACTCGGGCAGCTCCACACATCGGCCGTCACGCCCCAGTCTGCCGCCAACAGCTTCTGCGCCACCAGGCTTTCGCGCAGGATGGTGCCTGAGCCGAGCAACTGCACACGCGGGTTGTTGCTGCCTTCCACACCGGGCTGGCACAGGTACATGCCCTTGATGATCTGCTCTTCGGTGCCGGGAATCAGGCCCGGCATGGCGTAGTTTTCGTTGAGCAGGGTCAGGTAGTAGAAGACGTTGTCCTGCTTCTCCACCATGCGTTTCAAGCCGTGGTGCAGGATCACGCCGACTTCATGCGCAAAGGTCGGGTCGTAGCTGATGCAGTTCGGAATCGTGCCCGCCAGGATATGGCTGTGGCCGTCTTCGTGCTGCAGGCCTTCGCCGTTGAGTGTGGTTCGGCCTGACGTGCCGCCAAGCAAAAAGCCGCGCGCCTGCATGTCACCCGCCGCCCAGGCCAGGTCACCCACGCGCTGAAAGCCGAACATCGAGTAATACACATAAAACGGCACCATGATGCGGTTGCTGGTGCTGTAGCTGGTGGCTGCGGCAATCCAGCTGGCCATACCGCCGGCCTCGTTGATGCCTTCCTGCAGGATCTGGCCCTTGACGTCTTCCTTGTAGTACATCACCTGGTCTTTGTCGACTGGGGTGTACTGCTGCCCGGCCGGGTTGTAGATGCCGATCTGGCGGAACAGGCCTTCCATGCCGAAGGTACGCGCCTCGTCCACCAGAATGGGCACCACGCGCGGGCCCAGCGCCTGGTCGCGCAGCAGCTGGGTGATGAAACGCACATAGGCCTGTGTGGTGGAAATCTCGCGCCCGGCGGCAGTGGGCTCCATCACCGACTTGAACGTCTCGATCGACGGCACGGTGAAGGATTCATCCGCGCGCGTGCGGCGATGCGGCAGGTAGCCGCCCAATGCTTGTCGGCGGGCGTGTAGATATTTCATCTCGGGCGTGTCATCGGCCGGTTTGTAAAACGGCAGGTCCGCCAGCTGGCTGTCAGGGATCGGGATGTTGAAACGGTCACGGAAGGTGCGGATGTCGTCGTCGGTGAGCTTCTTGGTCTGGTGCACGTTGTTCTTGCCTTCACCACTCTTGCCCATGCCAAAACCTTTCACGGTTTTGATCAGCAGCACCGTCGGCTGGCCCTTGTGGTGCACCGCCGCGTGGTAGGCGGCATAAACTTTTTGCGGGTCGTGACCGCCACGGCGCAGGTTCCAGATGTCGTCATCGCTCATCTTGGCCACCATGGCGGCCGTTCTCGGGTCGCGGCCAAAGAAGTTCTTGCGCACAAACGCACCGTCGTTGGCCTTGAAGGCCTGGTAATCGCCGTCGAGCGTGTCCATCATCACCTTGCGCAGCGCGCCGTCCTTGTCGCGCGCCAGCAACGGGTCCCAGTTGCCACCCCAGATCAGCTTGATGACGTTCCAGCCCGATCCGCGGAACTCGCCTTCGAGTTCCTGAATGATCTTGCCATTGCCGCGCACCGGGCCGTCCAGGCGCTGCAGGTTGCAGTTGATGACAAAGATCAGGTTGTCAAGATTTTCGCGGGCCGCCAGGCCAATCGCGCCCAGGGATTCGACCTCGTCCATTTCGCCGTCACCGCAAAACACCCAGACCTTGCGGTTTTCGGTGTTGGCGATGCCGCGCGCGTGCAGGTATTTCAAAAAGCGCGCCTGGTAAATCGCCATCAGTGGCCCCAGGCCCATCGACACCGTGGGGAACTGCCAGAACTCGGGCATCAGTTTGGGATGCGGGTAGCTTGACAAGCCCTTGCCGCCGGTTTCCTGACGGAAATTCAGCAGCTGTTCTTCAGTCAAGCGGCCTTCGAGGAAGGCACGTGCATAAACACCCGGTGCCACGTGTCCCTGGATGTAGAGACAGTCACCACCATGGTTCTCGCTCTCGGCATGCCAGAAGTGGTTGAACCCGGCACCAAACATGTGGGCCAGCGAGGCGAATGAGCCAATGTGGCCGCCCAAGTCCCCACCGTCTTCAGGGTGATGGCGGTTGGCTTTGACCACCATGGCCATGGCGTTCCAGCGCATGTAGGCGCGCAGGCGCTCTTCGATCTCGATGTTGCCGGGGCAGCGCTCTTCCTGCTCGGGCTCGATGGTGTTGACGTAAGCCGTGTTGGCCGAAAACGGCATGTCCAGGCTGTTTTGCCGGGCGTGTTCCAGCAGCTGTTCCAGTAAGAAGTGGGCGCGCTCGGGGCCTTCGCTTTCGATAACGGCGCTTAAAGCATCCATCCATTCGCGGGTTTCCTGGGTGTCCGCGTCGATGGCGGCGCGGTTGTCGGGTACTGCTGACATGCGTGTCTCCTGTGTGGTGGCCGAAGAATATTAGTGGGTTTGGCCGTTTTTGTCGCGAGGCGCATTCTAAAAGCATTTTTATAAATTTCAAATGGTGTTTGATATATTCATAATATGGAATATTTGAGAGTGCAGTTGAATCCAAACGCCCTACACTTGCACCCATGCCCGTGCCCGAATATTCGCCTTCACCAAGCCCTGCGCGGCTCAGCCCCGCAGTACGCCTGCGCCGCTGGTGGATAGCGCAAACAGCCCAGCGTCAGGACCGTCTGGCCATGCTGGCACCGCTAGCAGCGGTGCTGCTGTTTCTGGTGGCAATCCTGTCGGCATTTGCCTATCTGCGTTTTGAAGAAATTGCCCGCGAGCGCGAGGCCATTCACCGCGACGTCGAATACACCCAGCAGCGCCTGCGCCTGCGTCTGCTGGAGCAGCAGGAACAACTCATGCGCTTTGCGCGTGAATTGGCGGGTCGTGAAACCTCGGCTGACGAATTCATGACCCGCGCCGAAGCCTTTGCCAACCAGTTTCCAGAGATAAAGAGCCTGACCTGGATCGATGATGCCTACAAGGTACGCGCCAGTTATGACCCTAACGAGATGGCGCTGCGGTCATCGAGCCGCAGTGAGTTGATGCGCCGTGATGCCGAAGACACGGCCAACAACTTCCAGCTCGCGCGCGACGTGCTGCTGCCGATCTATTCCAGCCCGCGCCGCCATGACAAGGGCCCCACCGTGGTCGAACTTCACCTGCCGCTCATCGACAAGACCAAGTTCAAGGGTGACTTGCTGGTGAAGTACTCGGTGGATGCCATGTTCCGCTACGGCGTGCCCAGCGAGATCACCTCCAAGTACGCGGTGTCATTGCTCGATGCCGATGCCAAAGTGCTGGCTGGCACAGCGCTGACTGAAAAGTCCCTGACCCGCAACGTGCTCCCCTGGTCCAATCCGATCAACGCTTATCAGTTACCGGTGTCGCCGGTGGGCAATGGACTGGCGATCCGCGGGCAGGCGTATCGCACCTCGCTGGGCGTGATCGGCAGCGGGCTGTTCTGGCTGGTGATGGTTCTGAGTGCCATCACCGCCTGGCTGCTGCTGGCCAACTGGCGTCATACCCGCAGGCGTATCCAGGCGCAGGACGCGCTGGTGAACGAGACGGCGTTTCGTCGCGCCATGGAAAACTCCATGCTCACCGGCATGCGGGCGCTGGACATGCAAGGGCGCATCACCTATGTGAACAACGCTTTTTGCAAGATGACCGGCTGGAGCGAAGGTGAACTGATTGGCCGCACAGCGCCATTTCCGTACTGGCCGGATGACGACTACGATGTGCTGAAAAACCGCCTGAAAGAAGAAATCTCCGGGCAGATTGCGCCCACTGGCATCCAGTTCCGGGCCAAACGCAAGGACGGCCGAATTTTTGAGGCGCGTCTCTACGTCTCGCCGTTGATAGATGCCTTCGGGCAGCAGGCCGGCTGGATGACCTCGATGACCGACATCACCGAGCCCACCCGCGTGCGCGAGCAGCTGGCCGCCTCGCACGAGCGCTTCACCGCCGTGCTGGAGGCACTGGATGCGTCTATTTCTGTCGCGCCGCTGGGCAGTAACGAGCTGCTGTTTGCCAACAAACTCTACCGGCTGTGGTTTGGCACCGAGGCACAAGGGCACCTACAACTGGTGGCCGAAGCTGGCGTGCCAGCGGTTGCAAATTCTGATGAAACACAGGACGCGGTGGACGCATTTGCCGGGTTGCCGACCGATGAGTTGTCTGAGAAGGAAGCTGAAAGTGCCGAGATCTACCTCGGCAGCCTGGGACGCTGGCTCGAGGTGCGCACCCGCTACCTGAGCTGGGTCGATGGCCGCCTGGCCCAGATGGTGATCGCCACCGACATCACCGCGAGGCGCATGGCCGAGGAGCAGGCCGAAGTGCAGGCCGAACGCGCGCAGGCATCGAGCCGTTTGATCACCATGGGCGAGATGGCCTCCAGCGTGGCACACGAGCTCAACCAGCCGCTGACCGCCATCAACAACTATTGCAACGGCATGGTGTCGCGCATCAAAAGCAACCAGATCACCCAGGACGAATTGCTTGGCGCGCTGGAGAAGACCGGCCGTCAGGCGCACCGTGCCGGGCAAATCATCCAGCGCATCCGCTCCTTCGTGAAGCGCAGCGAGCCCAATCGCACCATCGCCAGCGTCTCCACCATGGTGGCTGAAGCGATGGAGCTGGCCGAAATTGAACTGCGCCGGCGCAATGTCAAGCTCACCCAGTATGTGGCCCCCAACCTGCCCAGCGTGATGGTCGATCCGATCCTGATCGAACAGGTGCTGCTGAACCTGCTGAAAAACGCTGCCGAGTCGATCGACTCAGCGCAAAGGCCCACCGCGCTGCGGCTGGTGAAGCTGCGGGTCGCGCCTGCCTTGGTCGAGGACAAACCGGTGATCGAATTCAAGGTGTCTGATTCGGGCCAGGGCATTGCGCCTGAAGTCATGGCCCGCCTGTACGAAGCGTTTTACTCCACCAAGTCCGAAGGCATGGGCATCGGTTTGTCTTTGTGCCGCTCGATTGTCGAGTCACATCTGGGGAGAATGAAAGCCGAGAACCTTTACAATGGTGAGGCTGTCATCGGCTGCTGCTTCACCTTCTGGATACCCAACCCGGACCCACTGGCAGCTCCGCCCTTGATGCGCTCGGAACAACCAGGATTTCAGGTATCACCATGAGTCTCATCCCCAAAAAAGGCACGGTCTATGTCGTTGATGACGATGAGGCCGTACGTGATTCGTTGCAATGGATGCTGGAAGGCAAAGACTACCGGGTGCGGTGTTTTGACTCCGCCGAGTCCTTCCTGAACCGATACGATGCCCGCGAAGTGGCTTGCCTGATCATCGACATCCGCATGTCGGGCATGACCGGGCTGGAGCTGCAAAGCCGCCTGATCGAGGCCCGCTCACCGTTGCCGCTGGCCTTCATCACGGGCCATGGCGACGTGCCCATGGCGGTCGACACCATGAAAAAAGGTGCCATGGACTTCATCCAGAAGCCCTTCCACGAAGAACAACTGGTACCGCTGGTCGAGCGCATGCTGGAGCAGGCCAAGGAATCGTTTGCCGAATTTCATAGCTCCGCCGCCCGCGACGCACTGATGGCTCGCCTGACCCTGCGCGAATCGCAAGTGCTGGAGCGCATCGTCGCTGGCCGCCTGAACAAGCAGATTGCCGACGACCTGGGCATCAGCATCAAAACCGTGGAGGCGCACCGCGCCAACATCATGGAAAAGCTCAATGCCAACACGGTGGCCGACCTGCTGAAAGTAGCCCTCGGACCCAATGCCGTCAAAGCCTGACTTGATCCGGTTTCAAATTTTGCTATTTTTAGAATAGCTACTCACGCCCGCCCCACCTGGACTAGCGGGCTTTTTTATTGATGGATTTCAGATGAACACACCTGCCCACAGCGCCCAGATCATTGACGGCATCGCACTGTCCAAACAACTGCGCCTGGACGTGACCGAGCGCGCCCGCGCCCTCAAGGCCCGTGGCATCACCCCCGGCCTGGCGGTGATTCTGGTGGGTGAAAACCCGGCCAGCCAAGTGTATGTGCGCAACAAGGTCAAGGGCTGTGAAGACTGCGGTTTCCACTCGGTGCTGGAAAAATATGATGCCGATCTGTCCGAAGCCGAGTTGCTGGCACGCATCGCCACCCTGAATGCCGACCCGGCCATCCACGGCATTCTGGTGCAACTGCCGGTGCCCAAACACATCGACGCCACCAAGGTGATTGAGGCTATTTCGCCAGCCAAGGATGTCGACGGTTTTCACGTGGCCAGCGCCGGGGCGCTCATGACCGGGCTGCCGGGTTTCTGGCCCTGCACGCCGTATGGCTGCATGAAGATGCTCGAGTCCATTGGTTACGACCTGCGCGGCAAACACGCGGTGGTGATTGGCCGCTCCAACATCGTGGGCAAACCCATGGCGCTGATGCTGCTGCAAAAAAGCGCCACCGTCACCATTTGCCACAGCGCCACGGCGGATTTGAAAGCCATGACACTTCAGGCCGACGTGATTGTGGCGGCCGTGGGCAAGCGCAATGTGCTCACCGCTGACATGGTCAAACCCGGCGCAGTGGTGCTGGATGTGGGCATGAACCGCAACGACGAGGGCAAGCTCTGCGGCGACGTGGACTTTGAAGGTGTGCGCCATGTGGCGGGTTACATCACCCCGGTACCGGGTGGGGTTGGGCCCATGACCATTACCATGCTGCTCGTCAACACCCTTGAATCGGCAGAACGCGCCGCCAACTTCCCCTTATGACCAATCCCCTGCTCTCTTTTGACGACCTTCCCCGCTTCGACGAAATTCGCTCGGAGCACATCGAACCTGCGCTGGAGCAGCTGCTGACCCAGGCCAACCAGGCTTTGGAGACGGTGACGGCTCCTGCGTTTGAAGCGCGCTGGGAAACCATCGCCAGCGTGCTGGACGTCGCCACCGAGCAGTTGTCGCGCGCCTGGGGTTCGGTCAGTCACCTCAACAGTGTGGCCGACACGCCTGAGTTGCGTGCCGCGTTCAACGCCGCCTTGCCCAACATCACCGAGTTTTATACCCGCCTGGGGGCCGATGAGCGCCTATACGCCAAATACAAGGCCATTGACCCCGCCACGCTCAACCCCGAACAACGCCAGGCGCACAAAAATGCCTTGCGCAATTTTGTTTTGGGTGGAGCTGAATTGCAGGGCGAGGCGCGTACCCGCTTTGCCCAAATACAAGAGCTGCAAGCCGCTGCGAGCCAGAAATTCAGCGAAAACGCGCTCGATGCGACCGATGCGTTCGCCTACTACGCCGCCTTGGAAGAACTCGACGGCGTGCCGCACGACATCATTCAGGCCGCGCAGTCCGCTGCACAAGCCGATGGCAAAGACGGCTACAAGCTGACGCTGAAAATGCCCTGCTACCTGCCCATCATGCAGTTTGCCAAAAGCAGCGCGCTGCGTGAAAAGTTGTACCGCGCCTACGGCACCCGCGCCTCCAACCAGGCCGACGAGGCGAGCCAGAAGTTTGACAACTCGGCCCTGATCAGCGAGCTGCTGGCGCTGCGCCTGGAAGAAGCGCAATTGCTGGGGCACGCCAACTTTGCCGAGCTGTCAGTGGTGCCCAAGATGGCCGAGTCGCCCGAACAGGTGATTACTTTCCTGCGCGACCTGGCGACACGCGCCAAACCGTTTGCCGAAAAAGACCTGGCCGACATGCGGACCTTTGCCGCCGAGCAACTGGCATTAAGCGATCCGCAAGCCTGGGACTGGCCCTATGTGAGCGAAAAACTCAAGGAAGCCCGCTACGCCTTCAACGAGCAGGAGGTCAAACAGTACTTCCCGCTGCCCAAGGTGTTGGCCGGGCTGTTCAAGATTGTCGAAACCCTGTTTGAAGTGCAGATTCGTGAAGACCACGCGCCGGTGTGGCACGAAGATGTGCGCTTTTTCCGCATTGAACGCGCCAACGCAGCAGTCGGCGACGGCGCAACGACCCTGGTCGGCCAGTTTTACCTCGACCCCACAGCCCGCAACGGCAAACGTGGCGGTGCCTGGATGGACGACGTGCGCGCCCGCTGGCTGCGCCCCGACACCCACACCCTGCAAACCCCGGTGGCGCACCTGGTGTGCAACTTTGCCGCCAGCGTGGCGGGCCGCCCGGCCCTGCTGACGCACGACGATGTCACCACCCTGTTCCACGAATTCGGCCATGGCCTGCAGCACATGCTCACGCAAGTGAACGAGCGCGATGTTTCGGGCATCAGCGGTGTGGAGTGGGATGCGGTGGAACTGCCCAGCCAGTTCATGGAAAACTTCTGCTGGGAATGGGATGTACTCAAAAACATGACGTCCCATGTCGATACCGATCAGCCGCTGTCACGCGAGTTGTTCGACAAGATGCTGGCCGCCAAACACTTCCAGAGCGGCATGCAGACGCTGCGCCAGATCGAGTTCTCGCTGTTTGACATGCTTCTGCACAGCGTCCATGATCCCAAAGACGACATCATGCCGCTGCTGCAACAGGTGCGCGACGAAGTGGCGGTGCTGCAGCCGCCCAGTTGGAGCCGCACTGCGCATACCTTCAGCCATATTTTTGCCGGCGGTTATGCGGCAGGTTATTACAGTTACAAGTGGGCCGAGGTGCTCAGTAGCGATGCCTATTCGGCGTTTGAAGAAATCGCTGGCAGCGATGGATTGCCCAGCCTGGAGACTGGTCGGCGTTACCGCCAGGCGATTCTGGAAACCGGTGGCAGCCGTCCGGCCATCGAGTCGTTCAAGGCATTTCGCGGCCGCGAACCCACGCTGGACGCGTTACTGCGGCATCAGGGGATGGTTCAAACCAGTTGAGGAGGTCTTATGTCAAACAGTCAACAGCCCGCTGATATATATCCCAAAAAACCACTCCAGCCCCTATATAGATTGGACAGTTTGCTATGTATTTTGGTAATGACTGCGCTGCCCCAAACGCCTGCCCAAGCGCAAACGCTGTACCGCAGCGTCGGGCCTGACGGGCGGGTCACTTTTTCTGATCAACCCCCTGCAGCAGCCGCCAAAGTGACCCCGCTGAACGCTGACGGCATGGCATCTGGCGCGTCCAATGCCACCCTGCCCTATGAGCTGCGTCAGGTGGCTGGCAAATACCCGGTGACTTTGTTCACCTCGGCCGAATGCGCGCCATGTGACGAAGGGCGCACCCTGCTGCGCAGCCGGGGCATTCCGTTTGCAGAAAAAACCGTCACCACCAATGACGACGCCGAGTCGCTCAAACGGCTGGCCGACACCACGTCGCTGCCGCTGCTGACCATTGGTGGCCAGCAGATCAAGGGCTATTCGGCTCCGGAATGGACACAATTCCTGAATGCGGCAGGTTACCCGCCAAAGAGCGTGCTGTCGGCCAATTACCGCTACACAGCCCCCAGCCCGCTGGTGGCATCCAAACCAACGGCTGAAGCGCCTGCACCCGCGCGTGCCCGAGATGCCACCACGCCAGCCCCGGCAAGCCCTGCGCCATCCTCAAGGGTGTCACCCAACAACCCGGCAGGCATCCAGTTCTGATGACCATGCGACTGTCTGGCGCTTGCATTTGCATTTGCTTACAAAAGAGCCGCCCCGATCCACAAAGCCGACACATCAAAGTGCCGCGCCAGCGTGACAATCCGGGGCTGGCTGCGCAAACTCCGGGCTGAGAACACCCTCCCCCATCGACCACCTGCTTCATCACTGGCCTGCATCAGGCGCGCCAACCTGCCAACTGCTTTAACTTGAAACCATCCCTGTCCCTGTATCTCTTGCCCGTTGTGCTGCTGTGTGCGCTGATGGTGCCCGTCGTGCAAGCCGCCTCACCGCTGGACCTGCCCAGCCTGGAGTCCCTGACCGACTACCGGCCCAAAATTCCGTTGCGGGTGTACACCAGCGACAACGTGCTGATTGGCGAATTTGGCCAGGAGAGACGTGACTTTGTTGCTATCAAAGACATACCTCTGATACAACGCCAGGCATTGCTGGCGATTGAAGACTCGCGCTTTTACGAGCACGGCGGCGTGGACTACAAGGGCGTGATGCGCGCGGTGCTGGCCGATCTGACCGGCGGCCTCAAACAAGGTGCCTCCACCATCACCATGCAGGTGGCGCGTGACTTCTACCTGACCAAAGAAAAGCTCTTTTCGCGCAAACTCACCGAAGTGATGCTGGCCTACAAAATCGAGCGGGAGCTGACCAAGGACCAGATACTTGAGCTCTACATGAACCAGGTGTACCTGGGGCAACGCGCCTACGGCTTCAGTAGCGCAGCACGGGTTTACTTTGGAAAACCGCTCAAAGACCTGAGCCTGGCACAGGCCGCCATGCTGGCAGGCTTACCGCAAGCGCCGTCCAGCATCAATCCCATTGCCAACCTCGAGCGCGCCAAGCAGCGCCAGCACCTGGTGCTCAAGCGTATGCGCGACCTGAACTACATCAACGAAGCGCAATACCAAGCCGCGCTGAAGGAAAACCTGCATGTCCTGGCTGAGGGCCAATCCATCAACAACCACGCGGCCTACGCCGCCGAGATGGTGCGCCAGTCCATTTATGCGCAATTCAAGGAAGAGGCCTACACGCGTGGTATCAACGTCGTCACCACCCTGGTGAGCACCGATCAGGATGCAGCCTACGCCGCCCTGCGCCGCCAGGTACTGGCCTACGACCAGCGCCACGGCTACCGCGGCCCGCAAGAGCAGGTGACCCTGCCGCGCGATGCCGCCGAGCGCCGAAAACTGGTCGAGGCCACCCTGCAAAAGTACCCAGCCAGCGACACGCTGCTGTCTGCCATGGTGCTGTCAGCCACACCTAAAAGCGTGCACGCCGTGCTGGCCGATGGCACTGGCATCGATATCCTGCCCAATGGGCTGCGCTGGGCAGCTGCCGCCTTGTCAAAAAAAGCACCGGCAGCGCTCAGGATCGGGGCTGGCTCAGTCATCCGCGTGGAAAAAGATGGAAAAGGCCACTGGAGCATCGGCCAATTGCCCAACGTCGGTGCCGGTTTTGTGTCGCTGAACAATCAGACAGGCGCCTACCGCGCGCTGGTGGGTGGCTTTGACTTCAACACCAGTGAGTTCAACCACGTTACCCAAGCCTGGCGGCAGCCCGGCTCAGCCATCAAGCCGTTCATTTATTCCGCTGCGCTGGAAAAAGGCTACTCACCTGGCACGCTGGTCAACGATGCCCCACTGACACTCACGCACGAAGAAACCGGCGGAGCCCCCTGGGAGCCACAAAACGACGACAACGTCTATGACGGCTCGATCACCCTGCGTACCGCTCTGGCGCAATCCAAAAACGTGCCCTCGGTGCGCTTGCTGCGCGCCATCACCCCGCCCTACGCGCATGAATTTCTGGCGCGCTTTGGCTTTGACCCGGCAAAGCAGCCGGTGAACTACACGCTGGCGCTGGGCACCGGTGCAGTCACCCCGGTGCAACTGGCAGCAGCGTATTCGGTGTTTGCCAATGGCGGGTTCCAGATCAACCCGTACCTGATCCAGAAAGTGACTGACACCCGCGGCAATGTGCTGTTTGAAGCGCCGCCGCCCCTGACTGCCGCCCAGAGCATTCGCGTGCTCGATGCGCGCAACGCCTTTATCACCGACAGCATGTTGCGGGAGGTCACCACCTCGGGCACCGGGGCCAGCGCCTCCCAGCAACTGGGCCGACATGACCTGGCAGGCAAAACCGGCACCAGCAGCGACGCTTTTGACGGCTGGTTTGCGGGCTACAGCGGTGCCACCACGGCCGTGGCCTGGATGGGCTTCGACGATCCGCGCAGCCTGGGCGCACACGAGTTTGGTGCCACTTTGGCGCTGCCCATATGGATTGATTACATGCGCGTGAACCTGGCCAAACAGCCCGTCAGCACACCGGTGCCGCCAGCGGGTGTGTCGCTGGTCCAGGGCGACTGGGTCATGGATGAATTTATGAACACCACTACCGCGCGCTCCATTGATCTGGACCCGTTGCAGCGGCTGATCGACCTGTTCCGCTTTTAAGGAGTCGAGCAAAAATAACTTGAACAATCGAGTTCAGGCGAACGGATTGTGCGGCAGCATGCGATAGTTCCATTCACCATGAAACTCATCGCGTTCTATGTTCAACGTGGCGAGTTCTTGATCAGAAACCTTGATGCCTG